>JAEUQE010000232.1 GCA_016789785.1 Bryobacterales bacterium | reverse complement strand
AGCTTCTGAACGTGCGCCCGGCTGTTTGTGGCCTGCCGGGTGACGCGTTCCACGAGCCCGCGATACATCTCCAGGCCTTTGCGGCCTTCCTTGAGTTGCTCGACCGCGGCGTCGTGTTCGTATTGCATCTGGGCGATCGGATCGGCCTCCCAGAAGATGTTGGCGATTTTGTTGATCTGCGCTCGGATGGAATTCCAGAATTTGCCAAGGATCATGGCGGTTGGTCTCCGGGTTGGGACGTGTGACTCGCTGCAAGTTTAACATGGCCCAGCATCGGAGAGTGGTGCGTGGGTGCGCATCAGCATCACCGGGTCTCGCACTCACCTCCCGGCCTGGATCACCGCCACGGTCCCCTGGGGAGCGGCTTGGAATCATCAGTGAATGACCAGTCCCGGAACTCCGCGCCCTTCTTGAACGATTCCTTCTGGGCCGGCTGGATCTCCTGTAGCTTCGCCGGAAAGACCCCGGTACCAGCGCACTCCTTGCAGGGATGCAAGATGGGTGAGAACTTCTTGTTCTTGATGCTGCCGACCGAGCCGGAGGAATCCCACACCTGTTTCGATGCCTCCTTCGACACAGGCCCGCAGAGCGACAGATAGTCGGTTTCAGGACGCACCGCTTTGTAGAAGCCAATGAGGTTCGAGACGAGATCCTCCTGGCTGAAGCTCGATTCGCCGATCCGGCCGAGTCCGGGAGTCTGTTCGGGGACCCAGCCTTGCATGTTCTCGAAGGCGCGGGAAACTTCCATGAAGATGGCAAGACCGATGGATTCGCGCCGGGGCGTGAGTAGTCCTCGGCGCACGAAATAACTCCTGGTCACACCGACGGTGACACCCCACTTCCCCATGTCCTGTGAATAGAAGACGGCGTATCCATCGTCATACGAGGACGACATGCCGCTCTCATTCTTCAGTTGGTCCCACAAAGCCAAAGCGCCAACGTGGGCACGTGTGGCGCGCTTTGGATTTGCATGTCCCAGATCGACCCAGCCGCAGTTACACGTGTAGATGAGTCTGCCTCCATCAATATCCGCTCTCGAACTCATGGCTCCTGGTGCTCCTCTTGTCTCTTATTCGTTTTCGCGAACTGTGACCGAGACAAAGCCGTCGCCAGGAGTAACTTCCCAACTCAGGATCGAAGTTCCTTTTACATAAGCTCCATCTTCGGCGCGCCTCTGATAACCGCGGACGCATGCGAATTCCTCCAGCCTGCGCCCCACTTCTACGGCGCTCGCCCGCTCCCGGAACTGCACGGCGCTTTCCGGTAGCTTCGGGCCGTCTCCCGCACTCGAATAGTACACGGGTGGTTCCAGCGCGCCAGATGTGGGTACATCCTTGATCACCCGAGAGATGGCAAGCCAGTAAGCGGGGGTTCCGCTGGAGGTGTAAAGGGACTCATGGGTGCCGATCCACACGGCATAGCTCGCGAACATAGCCACGAGTAGAGCGATCGCGATCAAGAGGCTTCGGCGTTGCATCCCAAGTGTTCTCCGATGGGAGGACCAACCGCAAAACGGCGGCTCTGCTCCCGGTCATACAGCTTACGAAGAACTAGCGGGATTGGGAAGAAGGGGATGTCGATTTTTCCCGGAGCACGGCGAGCGAGGGGAACCCGGCGCCGGTTGGAGGGCTTTCCGAACGCGAGACGGGCGGCGGGGCGACGCTGATGGCATCGCCCCGATCACCAATGGTTTTACGGTTTGGCCTCCCGATGGAGCATCACTCGCGTGCCCGGGCCACCGGCCGGCTCCGCGACCTTGAAGTCGGCAGGGATCTTGAAGAGATCGGCCGAGGGTTCGGTGCGCCGCAAATTACTTACCCGGTAAATCGTGTCGCCGAACTGCGGATCGTTGGTCTTGGAGTAAATCACCATTTGTAACTCGTTGGAATACCAGCGCTCGCTGACCGAAACGATGGGCCGGTCATTGCCGATCTCGCCAGTGGGGATGGTGGTGGTCGTGCGCGTGCCTTCCACCTCAACGCCTTCCATCACCTGCTTGCCGAGGCGCTCGGTCTTGCTGTTTTTGGAATCGAAGCGCATGAACATCGCGCCGGTGCCGCCAGCGGCCATCGGAGGGACAGACATATCGAACGTCCGGCCGACGACGGCGCCCGTAACCACCTGCCGCTCACCGGATGGCGATGCCGTGCTATTGGTGGAACTTTCGCGCACCATCACCTGGACATGCTCCTCGCGGACTTCCTTTACTTCGCGATTGCCGCTCTGCGAAGTACGTTCCGAACGGAAGAAGGTGGGCACGCCAACCTTCACCTTGTGGGCGGTCTTTTCGTTGAGATTGAGAATGATGGTCTCCTTGGCGACAGGGTCCACGATCGTCGCGCTGCGATGTGTCTGCTCGTCGCGGTTGGCGAACGGCGTAAAGCCTGCAAGATTGTCCTCCCTGCGGGTGCGTCCGTCCTTGTCGCGCGCCATGCTGTTGGTGTGGCGGTTGACGATGCGGGTCCCGTCGGAGAGAACGCGCGTCATTTCGGTGTTGGCTTCCGCGCTGTAGGGCGAGTTCTTGATCACCTTCCCGTCCATGGTGGCGGCGCCAAGAATGTGGACAGCTTGCGCGGGCGCTGCACTGGCCGCGGTCCACGTGACGGCGGCGGACGGCGCGCCGACCAGGACGTCGGCTTCCTTTACTTCCCGGTTCTGCTGGCCAAAAGTGCTCAGCGAGGCTGCCAGCAGACCCGCCGGCAAAATCACTTTTCGAATCATTGTCAACTTACTCCTTCCTCGATTTCCACTCAGTAGCTTGTTAGTAGACGAGGCGGATGGCCTTGGCCATGCCGTCCTCGCCGAGAATTACATCAGCCTTGACCGCGGATAGCGAGCTATCCGGCGGGATCGGCACACCCATTCGAAGTAACTCCCTGCGTCCCAGCTCAATTCGGACCACTTGTAACATCTCGCCGGGCTCGACCGGCTTTCCGTAGCGCAACGGGACGAAGTCCGTGGTGCGTTCCAAAGCCCGCGGGGCGTTTTCTCTCGCCGTTGCCGCGCGGGCGGGCGAAAGTGCGGCGGGCACGCCGCCAAAGGCTCTCCGCGCCCTGCGAACCGGGGCAGACTCCAGGGAAGAGGCAACCGCAGCGCCAACCGGGGCGCCGGGCTCAACCGCACCCGCCGGATCCGCGGATTGGCCGTCTGGCGGTTCAACGACGGCGCTCATGCCGGCCTTCACAGCAGGGCCGGGGGCCGGAGGGGCCGAAATCCGATCCGGCCACAGAACGGCCATCAAGGCCAGTGCTGCCGTGGCGGGTATCAGAAACCAGGGGCGTTTCCAAAACGGTAGAACGGGTGGCCTTCCCGCCGCTCTCGCCCGGAAGGCCGCCATGAGTTTGGCCTCGACGTGATCCGGCGCCTGAAGGGATGCCCGCTGAGCCACCAGCGAGCTTCTCTGCGATTCGTAAGCGAGTTCCAATTGCAGCCGCTCGCGGCACAACCGGCAGGCGGCCACATGGTCCGAGGCTTGCTCGCGAACCGTGTTGTTCAGCCACTCCAGCCGGGCGTAGTCGCGAACGATCGACGCAAATTCGTTACAGGTCATGCTGGCCGCCTCAACGTATCCTTCCTTACACTTTCCGCATTCCACTTTTCATAGAGCATGGTCCGAGCCCGATGCAGGCGCGAGCGCACTGTACCGATGGGGCAGCCCAGCACCTGCGCAGCTTGCGCGTAATCCAGCTCTTCCAGGTCGCAGAGCGCCAGTGCCTCGCGATAGGGGGGCGGCAGCGAGGCGATCAACTCGCGCATGGTATCGAGCGCTTCGCGCTGCTGCAGCTCCATCAGCACGTTGCCCGCGGCCGGATCTTCCAGTACCAACTCCTCGCCGCCATCGGTGGTCAGCGGCAGGTAGTTCTGCTGGCGCCGCAACAAGCGATAGGCGTGATTTCTTGCGACACCCAACAGATACGGCAGCAACGCTCCCTTGTGTGAGTCATAACGATCCATCTCCGAGACAAGGGCGAGAAACACCTCCTGGACCACCTCCTCGGCGACGTTCTCCGACCCGGAGAGGTCAAGTGCGAAGCGGTAGACCCGGGCCTGATGCCGGCAATACAGGGTGTGGAACGAGTCCTCACAACCCAGCCTCGCTCTCGTCAGGAGCGTCTCATCGCCTAAGCGGTTGATTTCGTTGTCCATCCGGATGTTGATCGCCGGGCGGCGGACATTGGGGGGCCCGCGACGCCTTCTACTCAGTATTGCCACGGGGCGTACGGAAAGTTCCCAGCATTTTGAGGGACTCCCCCCCAAAGGCAGGTCCGGTTAAGGGGTTTGGGTGATGTCCGAAGTGGTCTCTGGATTGCTATCCTGAACAGAGCGTGGCGGATCTGGTGGGGGAACGCCGTGCTTTCGAGCAAATTCTACTCACCAGCAGGCAGATTTTACACCACACGCTTCGCGTTGGCGTCTGCCGCGGCGCTCAACACAACGCAAACACGTCCCCGACTCTATCGGAAGGACGCGCCCCGGACGAATACAGTTCCAGTGCATTGAAGAGAGAAATTAGAGGAGGAACCCAAGGCAATGAATAGCCGCTTGTGGAAGCAAGTCTTGCTGACCACTGGCTTGGCCTTGTTCGCTTTTTCACAAGGCCTCGACAACACCGCAACGAAAGAGGACTGGGAAGAGATCAACTTTGAACGTGGATCCGCCATTCTCAGCGACGGCTACCCAAGTCTGTTGCGTCTGGCCGAGTTGCTCAAACGGCACCCAGGCTATAAGGTCAAGCTCGAAGGACACGGCGACGACGGTGGCACCGATCGTTACAACGAAAAGCTTGGAATGCAACGGGCGACGACGGTCAAGAATTTCCTTTCGAAGTATGGTGTTCCAGCCAGCCAGATCGAGACAACGACGCGCGGCCGGAAGGACCCGAAAGTGTCCGGACGGGCGCGGGAATCGCAGTTCATGAACCGGCGCGTGTATGTGACGGTGAAGGACGAGCAGGGCCGCAGCATTGGCGATGGCAGCATCTGCGACGCGATCGAAGAACTGCAAAAGCGCCTGACGGACATGCAGAAGAAGGGCGACGACTCCGCGAAGGTGCTGAGCAAGCTCGACCGTCTGGACGACATCATGGGCATGCTTCGGGACATGAAGAAGGAGAATGCCGATCTGCGGCGGGAGTTGGATGCGTTGAAGGCCGCCCATCAGCAGACCGACAAGAACATTCTCAATCTCCCGAAGCCGCTTTCGGCGAGCGAAGTTACTTCGATCACCGAACGTACGAGCATGGATTCGATTGAGAAATCCCGCGTGCCGCGCTTCACGCTGCTTGGCGTGAATGCGGGCGTGGATGATTCCGGCAAGTTGACGTTCTCCGGAAGAGGCCGCTATTTCGCGCCCTTTAAGGAGAACTTCGCATTCCAGGGGCAAGGTGAGTATCTGTACTTCCGGGATCGCAAGGAAGGGCAGTTCGACCTCGGTATGGTTTACCGCTACAAGAACTTCCAGCCCGGATTGTTCGGCAGCTTCAAGAACGTCCAGATCAACGAACTGGGCGCGGGCGGAACGCTGGGACAGGCGGCACTTACCCTGGACTATATCTTTGGACGCGGCAAAGTGGGTATGTTCGGCACCAAGGCGTTTCTCGACAACCAGGTGCTGACGGTGACGAATCTTACCCGTACGCTGCAGATTCAGAATGTGCTGAAGGCCATTGACCAGATCGGCGCGCAGGCGACGGTGGGCCTTTACAAGAACGTTTATGCCGAAGGTAACCTCGGTTATTTGAAGAGCTACGGAAACGCCGACCGCCCAGGCGGCACGCTCCGTTTCATCTTCCCGCTGAACAACAATGTCGCCTTCACGCTGGAGGGCGGCTTCAACGAAACACTGCTGGCGCGGAGCAACAACGGCCGCGTTGTGGCGGGCTTGCAGTTCGGCAACTTCCTCCGGCCGAAGGAGTTCAAAGCTTCGGCGTTCCCGGTGCCGGCGGATGTGCCGCGTGTCCGCTACGAGCTTCTGCAGCGCCGCGTGCGCAATGGAAACGATGCGCCGGTGGCCGATGCGGGTGCGGATCAGCTTGGCGTGCAACCCGGCTCGATCACGCTGGACGGCTCAGCTTCGTTCGATCCGGAAGGCGATCCGATCACGTTCCAGTGGACCCAGATCGCGGGTCCGGCAGTCTCGATCGCGGGCGCGACCACTTCGAAGGCCGCGTTTACCGCCGCCGAGGGCCAGAGCTACGGATTCCGGCTGACGGTGACCGACGACAAGGGGTCCTCCAGTGTCGCGCGTGTGAACGTGACGGTATCGCGGACACCGCCGGTTCGTATCCTGCGCTTCGTCGCAAGCCCGCAACAGATTCGCGCGGGTGAGACGTCCACGCTCAACTGGGCCGTGGAGAACGCCGAAGAAGTGACCATCGACGGCATTGGCCGCGTGGATCCGAACGGCGGATCGAGCACGGTATCGCCCGCGCAGACGACCACTTACCGCTTGACGGCTCGCAACCGCAACGGCGAAGTGAGTGAGACCGTCACGGTGGCGGTCCAGCGGCCTGACGTACGGATCGTGTTCTTCCAGGCATCGCCGATGACCATTGTGAATGGCCAGGCGTCGACGTTGAGCTGGCAGACGGAAGGTGCGGAGTCAGTCGAGATCAGCGGCATTGGCGCAGTGGCGCAAAGCGGTACCCAGTCGGTATCGCCGAACGCGACGACAACCTATGTGCTGACCGCTCGCAACCGCTTCGGACAGGCGACCGCGCAGGTCTCGGTGCAGGTGAACCCGGCTCCGATGGCGCGTGTCGTACGGTTCTCGGCGGCGCCGGTTGAAATTGTGGCCGGTGAGCAGTCGACGCTGGTTTGGCAGGTGGACAACGCCGATAGCGTGACCATTACGGGTCTGGGTCAGGTGGCCTTGACTGGTAGTGCGAACGTTACTCCGGCGGCGACCACTACTTACACGCTGACCGCACGCAATGCATCGGGCGATGTTACGGCCGAGGCGACAGTGACGGTTCTGCCGGCGACGAGGATTATCTCGTTCACGGCGAATCCGCCGACTTCCCCGCGTCCTGGCGCTCCGGTGACGCTGTCGTGGACCACGGAGGGTGCAACCGAAGTGTTCCTGGATGGCTTTGGCGCGGTGAACCTCAACGGCACGCAGGTGGTGAACCCGCAGGCTGACACCACTTACACGATTCGCGCCTTTGGCCGCCGCGGCCAGGTGACGGCTCGTGTGGAGGTGAAGGTGACACCGGCTGGTCCGACGGGTGATGGCGGTCCAATCGCCAACGCTGGTCCGGATCAGGTGACGACGAACCGTGAGGCCCGTTTGGACGGCACCCGGTCGTTCCACCCCGAGGGTCTTGTGATCGGCTACTCGTGGCGCGCTGTCGGACGCCAGCCCGAACTAATCCTCGGCGGCGACACAGCTACGCCGACGGTACGTTTCGCCCCGCTCGCCTTCGGTGAGTATGTCTTTGAGTTGACGGTCACGGATTCGCGTGGACGTTTCTCGAAGGCGACGACGAAGGTGTTCTTCGGCGCTTACTAACAAGACGTAAGTCCGGCATACCAAGAACTGCGGCCCCGGTCCGGGAAGGATCGGGGCCGCGGTGTTTTTGTGGGCGGTTTAAGTGTAGCGGGCGGAGGGAGGGAGGGAGGCGCTAACTAAAGAAGGAATTAACTCGCTCACGGCTGCGGCGCTGCCAGCGGTTTGATCGCCAGATGCGTGTCACTCTTGATGACATCGCCATCGGCACGCAGCCGCAGGAAACGCTTCGCCCCGGAGTCACTCTGCATTTCCAGAAAGAAGTTCTGTGCATGGCGGAATAATTGCCACTTTCCTTCTTCTTTGATTCGGATGTCGTTTCGCTGATATCGGCCGTCCGTCTGCAACTTGTGAATACCGCCGCCGAACCAATAGAGTTCGTGGCCGGCGATCCGCTTTCGGAACCACTCAAGTGAGGGGTCCTCGCGGTTCGGCAGGGACCCACCCAATCGGTGGCGGAGATCTTTCGCAACACTTTCGAGGGCGGGAATCGCCTTGGCAACCTCCTCGGACGGACCGAAGCCGACCACCGCGGCCACCCCGCCCTTCGGCAAACCAACCAGCCATGCCACGCTCGTGTAGTCCTTACCCTTGAGTTGTCCCCGATGCTTCGCCTGAATCCCCTTACCGTTGGAAGTGGTGGGGAACTCCGACTTCTCGAAGTTGGTTGGGAAGAAATTCTCTCCGACGAGTTCGGCCATCACGTCCGGCTGATCGAGCGCGGCCACTCCTCGCAGCAGGCGGACCGCATAGTACTCCTCACCTCGATTGAAGGCCCCGACCTTGCTCTTCGGAGCCAGATTGGCGCCCATCGCGCTAAGGTCGAAGATCCAGCCTTCGGGCACGGGAAACTCCAGCCCGTCGGCAACCGGCTCCGAGAACTGCTGGCCTGGCGCCGGAGCCACCAAACAGACCAACAGGAGCACACCGGCCGCGACACGCTGCAACTGCGCTTCTCGCGTCAGCCGGTAGAAAACGGGAGCCACGGAGCGAAAAAAGAGCAATCCAGCGTAGACACCCACGAGGGCAAACGGAATCAGAGTCCGCTTGCGCGGGCTGAACCCGGCCCAGACCAGAAGCTTGGATCCGAGGACGATCACCGCGATCGTGCTGACGATCATTACTGCCAGGGACAGCAAGATCAGAACGATTCCCGGCACTCCACCGGAGAGAATGTTGCTCTGGAGGCGGTCTGCCCACCGCTTGGCCGGATCCGGCACGGTTGCTGTTGTTGTTGCATCGAGTCTCATGTTTTCACCCGTGCGAAATCTCAGGCCCGTCCATCACATTTGTGACAAACTGTGCCATGCCGTGGCAGGCATGCCAACTTCAGATCCTGCCATCTCCAGATTTCGGGTGCGGTGACCTTCGAGTGTGCCTTCCTGCGGTATCATCCTTCACATGATGCGACTCGCCGCGCTCACCTGCTCTCTCGTCTCCGTCATCGGCATCACGCTTGGAGCCGCGGAGTCGGAGGCTGGACTCACCGCGAGCGGAACGCCGATTCTCTGCGAGTACGGCCGTCGCTGGCTTGATCCCGCCGGAGATCGAAAGCGAGTGCTTGTGGTGGGTGGCTTGGACGGCGCGGCAGACAGCGCGCATGCCGTCCGGCGCATGTACGAGTGGTTTGCGAGGTCCCGGCAGGCGTTTCCGTTTCGGAGGCAATTCACCGTGAGTGCGGTGCCGCTTGCCAACCCCGATGGCGTGCGATTGCAGTTTCCTCCCGTTGGGGATGCCTATCAGTCAATGACCGAGTCGCACTATCTGTGGCGCTGGATTCAAGTGCAAGCTCCGGACTATGTGCTGATTGCCGGGGCGGATCCGGCGAATCTGGGACCGGCGCTGCAGTCCGAGGCTGCCAACATCACGGGCGCCATTCCCTTTGAGCGCATCGGCGAATCCGAGGATGGGTTGCAGCAGTTCCTCGATCGAAAGAGTGCATCGATTGAGTTTTCGGCCGCCCGGCGTGAGATGCGCGAGAGGCTGGTGCGCAGTCCCCGCCAGGTGGCGGAGCAACTCGCGAAGGTTTACGGCCAGGAACTTCCCGATGCCGTGTACATTCCTGCTGTGGCGCTGATGGCGCGCATGCGGCTCGGCGCGACGGGTGACGTGGAGCACATTGTCGAGCCCTATTTCTCGGGCGCGAAGGACAGTCTGCGGAAGGCGACCTCCAGTCATTTGAGCGGACACCTTGTATTTGCGTGGCTCTATGAACAGACGAAGAAACCGAGATATCTCGAGTTGGTGAAGAGCGCCGCAAACCTCGGCTTCACGGACGCAGGAGAAATGCGCGAGTCCATGCCGATGCACTCCGAGATGAGTGACTCTGTCTTCATGGGCTGTCCGATTTTGGCGTCTGCAGGGCGGTTGACGGGCGAGCGTAAGTACTTCGATATGGCGGTCCGCCACTTCGAGTTCATGAAGAAGCTGGATCTGCGCGCGGATGGCCTCTACCGGCATTCGCCGCTGGATGAGACCGCGTGGGGGCGTGGCAACGGGTTTCCCGCGCTTGGACTGGCGCTGACTCTTTCCGAGATGCCGGCATCGCAACCGGGCCGGGGCATGCTCCTTGCCGAGTTCCAGAAACACATGGATGCGCTGGTGAAGTATCAGACGGCTGGGATGTGGCGGCAGGTGGTGGACAAGCCGGGAGCATATCGCGAACTAACCGCCACGTGCATGATCGGATTCGCGATGCAGCGCGGCATCCGGCGCGGTTGGCTCGACCGGAGGAAGTTCCAGCCGGTGGTGGATCGCGCCTGGACGGCTGTGAAAGCCCGGACATCGGCGGATGGAAAGCTGGTTGATGTCTGCACCTCCACAGGGAAACAGAGATCGTTGCAGGAGTATCTGGACCGGACTGCGGTATTGGGAACCGATGCCCGGGGTGGGGCGATGGTGATGCTGTTTGCTACCGAACTGATGTAGGCGAAGAGGTGGAACGTACCTCGGGTTGGTCACCCCGCAATCGGATAACCCCGCAGCAACCGTAGCGCCACAAGAAGCACCAGCGCTGACAACGCCAACAATCCCGCAAGACCGGCCGACGCACGCCCCAACACCGCGGCAGCCGGTTCTTCCATGAAAGCAAACCGCGGCATCGCCTCCAGGTCGCCTTCGCTGAGCATGACCTTTTTCACCATCAGAGGGAAGAAGTACTCACGCCACTGCTTGTGGAACGTATCCACCAGGCCCAGAAAATGCTTGTAGCGAAAGCTGTTGGTTCCGGCCAGATCATACAGGGCGGACTGCGTCAGAATCGCCGGGGAGAAGAAACGGTAGCGATCCACCAGTTGCTGCTGAAGCATCAGTTGACGGTCGAAACGATCGAGCACGGGTTGCACGCGGCGCTCGGTTTCCTCCATCATCACGACGTTGCGAATCGCCAGTTGCGCCATGGTGTCGTCCGGCGCGCCGGCCAGTTCGGGATGATCCTCCAGATACTTCGCCATCAGTTTCGACCGCTGTGCCGTGATCTCATCCGATGCCGTACGCATTGCCTGAATCATCTCCACTCTGGAAGGGACGGGATGCGCGGTCTTGATCGCGACATTCAACAACGATGGAATCAGCAGCACGAACGCGAGCCAGCAACCGGCAAGCATAACCGCGTTGGCCGATGAACCGCGGCCGAGTGCATTCACCGCAACGGCCAGCAGAAACCAGAATGCACCATAGGCCGCCACTACGGCGATCCACATCGCCATCCGGATCCATACTCCATCAGCCGCAAAGCTCACGCCGCTGGCAAGTGCCCCCCCAATCGACAGGACCGTTGCCAGCGCGACCACAAAGGCCCCGCGAAACAGAATCTTGCCGAGCGAGAGGGCGCGCAAGCTCACGGGCTGTGAAAGCGTGATCGCAAGCGTCCCATCTTCTTTCTCGCCCGAGATGAGGTTGTAGCTGAGCGCGAGAATCACCAGTGGATAGAGGTAGATGATCACGAACGCGAGATCAAACCGTCCCGAGAGCAAATGCACCGGATTCTCGATCTCATCATTGCCGAGGATGGTATCGCGGCTTCGCAACGAGACCTTGAAGTAATAGGGAAGCAGATCACTCTGCCCGATGGCGAGAGGCGCCAGCGGGCCCGGCGGCATCACTGCCCAGTGAGCGCCCATGGTGTAGCCGGTGGAAAACGCATTGCGTGGATCGCGGAAGGATGGCAGCTTCACCCGCCCGGCATTCAGATCCGCGATCGCACGCTTCATCTTCGCGAGACGTTCCACTTCTTCGTGGGCCGCGCCAGCCACGTTCGCCTTCTGAAAACCCACCCAGGCCGCACCGTTGCGTACGCCATAGCCAATGGTCAACACCAGGAGCAGTGCAATCGCCCAGAGCGTCCGATCCGCTTTCAACACGCGCCAGTCATGTTTCGCAATGCGAGCAATCATCGGCTACACCCTCAGTGCTTTCGACGCAAGAAACGCCGCGCCGGCGGCAATCAGGCACCAGCCGCCCAACATCAGCAGGCTCAGTTGCTGCCGCGACATCACCCAACCGAGCCCCGGCGCGGTGTAGGCGAAGTCCGGAATCTTTTCCCAAAGATCGCGCCCGCGGACATAGGTGGCGCTGCTACCTTTCATGTTGTAGGCGAGATCCATGTTCATCTCGCGGTTGATCAGACGCCGGTGACCCTCGGCGGCCTTGCTGAAATGCGCATGTTGCGCGAAGTCCGTGCCGGCCAGAGCCATCGACAACGAACGGACCGCAAGCACCGGTGCGAACACTGCCGACACTTCGTGAATGCGCCGCTGCCGGTCATAGGTGTTCCACAACTCGCCGTAGTGCTTGTCGAACACCTGATTGCCGTACTCTTCGCCTTCCTGCATCGAAATGCCCGCGAAGTTCACAGGCAGCTTCTCCACACTGTCGACGTTGTACTGCTTGATGAGGCGAGCCTTCAGCGCTTCCGCGCGCTTGTCCGATGGATCGTGCCCGTTGATGCCGTTCTGGATATCATGCTCCACACGTTTGGCGAATTCCAGAGCCGAAGGGCTTGGATACATACTGCGTGCGACATCCGCCACCGCTTTCGGCGCCACCAGCCCGTTGAAGATCCAGAAGCCAAGCAGCGCGATGAGCGCCACGCGCGAAGACTGCGCCTTTGCCGACACCGCGAGCGAAACCCCGATGAAAATCGCGAAGTACAGCAGGTACACAAGCATCATCAGCGCCATGCGCGGCAAAGTGGCGGCCAGTGATCCGTTCTCGGAAGTAAGCGCAAGGGCGCCAACACCGATCGCGGTTGCCGGGATCAGCAGCGCGGCCAACGCATAGCTGATGCCTAACGCCTTGCCCCATGCCAGATCGGCGCGCTTCACGCCGAGACTCAGCAATTGCCGCAACGTGCCCTGCTCGCGCTCGGAGGAAAACGCGGAGAAGGTGAGCAGCACAATCAAGAGCGGCAACAGCAACTGCAGCACCGTTGCGCCGGTCATTTCACCGAGCCGGGCCAGCGCTGTCGCATCCTGAGCCGGTTTGAACTTGAACTCGTTCTGCTTGTGGGCTTCCAACCAGCTCGCGACGCCGACGTAAGGGTCGACTCCCTGATCCACAAGCGAGAGCGGCATTTTCGGTTTGAACGCGTAGACGCCGTAGTGCGCCGCCGAGTGCGGGTTCTTCTCGCCTTGCGCCAGCCACGATTCGCGGGTCGCCCGGCGAGCGGTTTCATGTTGCGCGTTCACCTCGCGGTAGTGCTGCCAACCCAGCGCCAGCGCGCCGGTCAGCAACAGCAAAGTGATGCCGGCGGCCCAGCGAAACCGTCCGTCGCGCATCATCTCGATCATTTCCTTGCGGGCAATTGTTGCGATCATCGGGACGCTCCTTTTCCTGCCGGGATTTCAGTCGTGCATGTGTTCCAGGTAAATGCGCTCCAGGCCGGCGTGGCCCAACTCGGAGGTGCGATACGTCGCCACCAGATGGCCGTGCTTCATGATGCCGACGCGCGTGCCGGTCTCTTTGGCGCGAAACAGGTCATGGGTGGCCATCAGAATCGCCGCACCGCCGGCACTCAACTTCTTGAGCAATTCAGAGAATTCGTTCGAGGCCTTTGGATCGAGCCCTGATGTGGGTTCGTCGAGCAGCAACGCCCGTGCCTTCTTCGCAATGGCAATCGCGATGCCCACCTTCTGTCGCATGCCTTTGGAGTAGGCGCCGACACGCTTATCCACATCGGCTCGCGCGAGTCCGGCTTCTTCAAGGAAGCCAATCAACTCACTCCGGCTGTGCTTCCCGCCGGCGAGCGATGTGAAATACTCCAGGTTCTCCAGACCGCTCAGGTTCTTGTACAGCATCACTTGCTCGGGAATGTAGGCCAGCAGGCGCTTCGATTCGAGCGACCGCTCCACCACATCGAGCCCGCCAATCTTCGCCGACCCGGAAGTGGGCTGTATGAAGTTGAGAAACAGGTTGATGGTCGTCGTCTTTCCCGCGCCGTTCGCGCCAAGCAGGCAGAAGATCTCACCCGGCTCAATCCGCAGGTTGAGGGGATGGAGTGCGGTGGCGCCGTTGTAGGACTTGGAGAGTTGGATGGCTTCCAGCATGGTCGGGGGATCCTTGGACTACCGTAGCTTGAGTTGTCGATTTGTCCGCAAGCTTTTCGCTCGGCGGCCCTGTCGCGGCGGCGAGCGGGCCGTGAGTTGCGATCAGCGGACGAGCCGCCGGGCCTCCGCGAGAACATGGATGAATGTCCACGCCTGCCGCGCGGCCACTTCTCCAGCGCCGGCTCCCGCGCGGCTAGCGCCAATTCAGTTAGGACGTAGCCAAGCGTCCCGGAGTCGGGACCAGTTATGTAACGCAGCCTTCAGGCTGCCGCCTCGACAATTGTGTC
>JAEUQE010000231.1 GCA_016789785.1 Bryobacterales bacterium | reverse complement strand
TCGGCCAGATGGAACCGTTCGCCTCCTTGCGTTTGAAAGCGTATCGCCGGGGCCAGCAGGACATCGAGTATCTGGTGTTGCTTGCCGCGCGGAAGGGGTGGGATCGCGAGGCGGTGACGCGGGCAGTGGCGGGAGCGGTGGATCTCTCCAGCGAGGTGACCGAGCGCCATGAGGAAGACGCGGGAGAGATCCGCTTCACGAAACTGCAAGACGCCGACTTCGAACAGTTGCGGCTTCGCGTGGCAAAGGCGTTGACCGCCGATGCGCGATAAAGGCGCCAGGGCGGGACCGCCGGGCGCCGTCGTGATAGTCTCCAGATGAGTGACGGCTGCGGGTCCACAGACCCCCGTCAGCGTGCACTCGAAAACGACACAAGGAGCACAGCCAAATGCAGGAAGTATCTCGTCGTGAGTTTATGGGTGGCACGTCCGCAATCGCCGCGCTCGCTGATCAGGTGATTGCGCAGACTACGCCTGCCTCAGGCAGCGGGATGCCGATGCGTATGCTCGGCCGCACTGGCGTCAAGGTGTCCATTGTTGGCATCGGCGGATGGCACATCGGCGCGGTGAAGGACGCGAACGAAGCAATCCGCATCATGCATGCGGCGATCGACGAAGGAGTGAACTTCTTCGACAACGCATGGGACTACCAGATGGGCGGCGCGGAAACCGTGATGGGCAACGCCCTGGCGCAAGGTGGAAAGCGCAAGAAGGTCTTTCTCATGACGAAGAATTGCGAGCGCGACTACGCAGGCTCGATGAAGAATCTTGAGGAAAGCCTGCGGCGATTGAAGACCGACTATCTGGATCTGTGGCAGTTCCACGAGATGGTTTACGACAACGATCCGGATTGGGTGTTCGAGAAGGGCGGACTGAAAGCGGCGTTGGAGGCGAAGAAGCAGGGCAAGGTGCGCTTCATCGGCTTCACGGGACACAAGGACCCGCGCATTCATCTGAAGATGCTGGCGAAGCCGCATGCATGGGACACGGCACAGATGCCCATCAACGTGATGGACGCGACGTACCGCAGCTTCCAAAACGAAGTGGTGCCGGAATGTTTGAAGAAGAACACCGGCGTGATCGGCATGAAGGGGCTGGCCGGAGGATGGCCGCAAGGAAGGCTCATCAGCCACGCACGGCTGACCGTCGAAGAGTGTTATCGCTATTGCCTGAGTGTTCCGGTGGCGGTTCAGGTGATGGGCATCAACACGATGGAACATCTGAGGGCCGATGTGGCGCTGGCTCGCAACTTCAAGCCGATGACGGCGCAGGAGAAGCAGGCGCTACTGGCGAGAGTGAAGGATGCAGCGGGTGATGGACGGCACGAACTGTTCAAATCGACGAAGAACTACGACGGCCCGCATCATCGCAAGCAGCACGACTTCGATACGGCGGCCGGTTCGTAGCGGGGCCGGTTCGTAGCGGGGCGATCAAAGCCGCGCGAGATACAGGAGCAGGCCAGTCCCACCTCCCACCGTGACGGGCGAAATCCGGAACCCGCTGACGCCGGTGACGGCCGCGTCGTAGACTGGTAGCGGTTCCATATTCCTATGACTAAGCAACAAATGTTGTCCGCAATTATCGAAATCGGTGTGGTGCCGGTGGTTCGCACGTCGACGGCAGAGCAGGCGCTGAACGCGATCGACGCAATCTATGAAGGTGGCATTCGCGCCGCCGAGATCACCATGACAGTACCCGGAGCGATTCAGGCGCTCGAAAAAGTGGCTGCGAAGTTCGGCAACAAGATCGTGCTGGGCGCAGGCACCGTGCTCGATCCGGAAACCTGCCGCGCCTGTTTTCTCGCCGGCGCGGAGTTCATTGTCACGCCGAGTCTGCGGGTCAGCGTGATCGAGATGGCGCGGCGCTATTCAAAGGCGATCATGCCCGGCGCACTGACGCCCACCGAGGTGTTGACCGCGTGGGAACACGGCGCCGATGTGGTGAAGGTGTTTCCCGCCAACGCCGTGGGAGGCGCGAAGTACATCAAGGCGCTGAAGGGCCCGTTCCCGCAGATCGAGATGATTCCCACGGGCGGTGTGAATCTCGAAACCGCGGGCGATTTTCTCAAGGCAGGAGCCTGCGCGGTGGCCGTCGGCGGCGAACTGGTGGATGCCAAGACACTGAAAGAAGGCCGGTACGACGTGATTACCGGGCGCGCCAAACAGTATCTGGAAGTGGTGCGGAAAGCGCGCGCGGAAATGGCCTGAGACGCGCGCTGGAGAAAACGGGGCATCGTACGATAAGTTGATTAGCAGCCTCCCATGAGATCACGGCGCTCCCACACTCCGATTGTGCTTGGCCTGATCCTTGCCTTCGGAGGCTGTGCCTCGCGTCCAGTCATCGCCGATCGCGTTTATCGCATCGGCACCGATAACACCTATCCTTATCACTTCATGCGGCCCGACGGAACCATGGACGGGCTGGCGGCCGACTTGATTCAGGAAGCCGCCCGGCGTTCCGGGATTCGGCTGGAATGGCAGGTGATTCGCGGTGGGCCGAATGAAGCGCTTGGCAGGCACAAAGTTGATCTGTGGCCGCTCGTTTCGTTGCAGGCCGGATACGCGGCTCAGGTTCACTATTCCCGCCCCTACTACACCAACGCCTATGTGCTGGTGGGCCGCGACCCGGATCTCAACAGGCCCGAAGCCCTGCGCGGGATCCGGACGGTGGCGGTGGTCGGTTTTCCGCTCATTTCGCGACTGGCCCGCGAGTCGCTGCCCGAGGCCCAACTGGTGCCTCGCGCGAGCCGCGAAGAAGCGATGCAAGCGATGTGCCGCGGTGAGGCGCAGGTCACGATGCTCGAAGCCCGCGCGGCACACGTGGCTACGCTCCGCAGACCTGCGGGCTGTGAGGGGTTCCTTCTCTACACGGCTGGCACACCGGCGCCCACACAAAAGCTTGGCATCGCCGGAAGCCGGGCGGCGGCCGCCGTGATCGACCGTCTGCGCGACGAGATCGACAGCATGCTTGCCGACGGAACCACGGCTCGCATCCTCGCCCGCTGGACCTACTTCTACAGTGGCGAGGTGGAGACGCTCTACCGCGAAGCCCAGGCTCTTCGCGCCGAAAGGCGAAATCTCGTCATGGTGGCGCTGCTCGGCGTCTGCTGCACCTTACTTCTGCTGCTCGCAGTCCGCTTTCGCGCGGCACAGAACGCGGCACTGGCCGCCAATCGCGTGAAGTCGGCTTTCGTTGCCAATATGAGCCATGAGATGCGCACCCCGCTCAACGGCATTCTCGGCCTCAGCAACCTTCTCTCTTCCACCAGGCTCGATGCGGAACAGCGGGAACATCTCGGCATGATCGAAAGCTCCGGACGTACTCTGCTTGCCCTGGTAAGCGATGTGCTCGATCTGGCGCGTGTGGAGCGTGGCGAGATTGCCCTGGTGGAGCAGACGGTGGCTCTTCGCGATCTGATCCAGGAGACCGTCCGCACGTTCGAACTCCATGCCTCGGGCAAAGGGTTGCGTCTCCGTATCGACGGCGCCGGCGGGTTGCCCCTCTATGTTCGCGCGGACGGATCACGCCTCCGCCAGATTCTCACGAACTTACTCGGGAACGCTGTAAAGTTCACGGGTGAAGGCGAGATTCGGCTAAAGACGGAAATGCGGGAAACACAAGGTAGGACCTGGCTGCGCGTCTCGGTGTCCGATAGCGGAATCGGAATGACACCGGAGCAGTTGTCGCACATGTTCGAGAAGTTCTATCAGGCCGATTCCAAGCGCTTTCCCGGCAGCGGACTGGGACTCTCGATCACAAAGTCGCTGGT
Organism: Bryobacterales bacterium; assembly: GCA_016789785.1. The sequence goes on along the minus strand of JAEUQE010000231.1, from coordinate 10,642 downwards.
GGAGGCGATGGGCGGCTCCATTCGCGCCTCCAGTAACTTGGGCGAGGGTTCCGAGTTTCAGTTTGAGATTCCGCTTATGGTGGAGACTCCGCCACAAGTTACCGGGGCGGAAGAAAGAGAAGCAGCACCTTTGGTTCGAGGTTCTTCCATCCTGGTGGTGGAAGACAACATCGTGAATCAGCGGGTGGTCCAAAAACTCCTGCAGCGCATCGGCTATGAGGTGGTTACGGCACCCGATGGCGAGTCCGCGTTGCAGGCCCTGCGCGAGCGAACTTTTGACGCAGTGCTGATGGATTGCCAGATGCCGGGTATGGACGGCTATCAGACTACGCGCGAACTTCGCCTGCGAGAGACCGGGCGCCGTACGCCGGTCCTCGCCTTGACGGCATCGGCAATGGCGGGTGAGCGGGAACGCTGTCTGCGGGCTGGCATGGATGATTACCTTACCAAACCCGTGGATCTCGCAGAGTTGGAGCGCAAACTCGCGGCACACGTCTCTCACGAGAGGAATTCAAAGGCGGAACCGGCGCCACACAAACTCAGCGCGTAGCCAGCTTCGAGTGCCGGCACTTGCCCTGTTCATCGCAAACCGCGCGTTGCTCCGGATGATGCCGAAACTCGCACAGGAAACTCAGCACGTGACGATGTGGTATCACTGGAGGAATGGCAACGGCTGTCAGCGTGGATGCCGCGCTCATGGAAGAGGCCGGCGCAACCGCTCAGCATACCCAGCCGGCCCGCGGCAGATCGATCCCTCCTGCGCGCCACTGCCTGCGGACTCTGCTGGGGATCTGGACCAGCGGACCGTTGAATCAGGCGTGCTCGAGTCTTTCGGGCGACGGTGCGTGGCCCGAAACTGACCGTCCAGGATCGGCGGTGGGCCGGGCGACCGCGTTGAACGGGTCTCGGGTAGTGACGGTAGACACAGAGCAGGCTGTTGTCACGTGATCCTTTCTTCTGTGATTTCCATTCGGACGTGGACCCTATCGGTAGGGCTCACCGGATTCCTGTGTGGCTATGCAGGCCCCATGCTTCTAGCTCCAGAATCCAATCAGGGGCCGCTGCTGGGCGTGTTTCTGACCGGACCGTTGGGCGCTGTACTTGGCGCGGTACTCGGCTTTGTGATGCGGCGGCTGCGAGTCCGGCGGGAGGTTTCGATTCTTTGGCTGGCAGGCGCTTGCATCGCTGTGGGTGGCGCAACATTGTACCTTGTGGCGCCGCAGCCTCGTCTCGATGCGACGATTGTGGAAGTTGAGGTCCGGGGGTGTGTCCCGGCATTGGAGTGGCGCGACCGCGCGTTTGCCGATTGGGAGCGCAGGTTGGCACGCCCAGGTTGGAAGGAGACCGAACCAGGCTGGCGCGGGCACTTTGAGCGCACTGCAATCGGGTCGGTAGTCTCGGCCACCACGAACCGGCACCGGCAGGTTTGGATGGGGCAAGCTCCGTGGAACAAGGGTCAACGATGGGCTACGGGTTGGGTGACGGGAGCACCGGCACTCAAACGCGCAAATGAGTTGGTGCGGTCCGGCGAATACTATTCGTCGCAGCCCTGCGGGAAGGTGCAGACGGGGAAGGGCGCCTTCGTGGCGAAGGCATCGGTATGGGACGGACGCAATCCGCCACTCGACCCGCATGGAGTACTGAACATGGCGGATCTCCTGGAAGTGCCCCAGGGGTTATCGGCGCTGGCGAAATGAAAGCGACGTGGTCAATGCTCCGCGGAGCCGAGCAGATCGCGGAGTTGTTCCATGGCCGCGGGCATGTCGAAGAGGGCGAAGCCGCCGGAGCGGCGAACGTCTTCTGCGAGCACGTCGCGCTCCGCCCCTGCGATCGATGAGCAGACCGCAACAGGCATTGGGCCCCAACGACCGAATACGGCGTCGATCACATCGCGCCAGTTGCCATCGGCGAGGGCTACCTGTGTCACGAGCGCGTCCGGCGCTACGTCGAGCGCATGCGCCGCCTCGCCGGCATTGGCCGCGCTGACGGCTTCCACACCCAACTGCGCGAGCGCGCTCTCCGTGGCCCGCCGCGCCGGATTCGTCATCACGATGAGTACTCGCATGGCAATTCCAAACTCGCATGCATCAGGTTGCCGGCGCCTGTAAGGAGGTGTTAGCTAACCGTGACTTTCGTGGGGATTTCGCTATGCTGAAGAGGTTGGCCCACACTTCCATTCCGGCCTCTGAACTGATCCGTGAGCACATGCAGCGGCTGATCGCCGCTCCGGAGTTTGCGCAGTCGGGCCGGCTATGCCGCTTTGTGCGCTTCACGGTGGAGTTGGCGCTCGAAGGCCGGTCGGATGAACTCAAGGAGCAGGTTCTGGGGACCGAAGTGTTCGATCGCGGCCCAGGGTTTGATCCGCGGATCGACTCGATTGTGCGCGTGGAAGCGCGGCGCCTGCGTAAGAAATTGAAGGCATTTTACGAACGCTGCGAGAGCGAGCCGGTGGAACTCTCCTACCCGGAAGGGAGCTACGCGCCAGTGTTCCGGTGGCGTGATGAGGCGAGGGCTGTGCACGCCCCGGCGGCGCCCGAGCCGTCCGCGGCGCCGATCGTCGCCGTACTGCCATTCGTCAACACGAGTGCGGAACCCGGGCAGGATTTTCTCTCCGATGGCATCACAGAAGCCATTATCCATGCGCTGACGGCTGCCACCGGACTGCGCGTGGTAGCGCGAACATCGGTGTTTCAATTCAAGGGGCAAACCGCCGATATTCGCGAGATTGCGGAACGGTTGGGCGCGACGCTCGTGCTGGAAGGGTCGGTACGGCGGGCGGGCGACAAGGTTCGTGTAACGGCGCGGCTGATTGATCCGAACACGGGTACGCATGTATGGTCCAGCCGCTATGACCACACGCTGAACGACATCTTCGCGATTGAGGACGACATTTCGGAGTCCGTGGTGCAGGCCATCGTCGCATCGGCCCTCGGCCCCGCGCCTTCGATCAAGCACGAGAACCTGGATGCGTATCTGAGTTATCTCGGAGCGCGGCATCAGTTCAACAAGCAGTCGAGGGAAGGGTTGAATGCCGCGATCGACATGTACCGCCAACTGATCGCGCGGTTTCCCGATTATGCGCTGGCGCACGCGGGTCTGGGAGAGGCGCTGGGCATGCTTTGCTTCTATGGCGGGGCACGCCCGTTGGATGTACTGGATCCATGCCGCGCGGCGGTCGCCAGGGCGGTGGAGTTGGATCCATCACTGCCTGAGGCGCTCACGGTGCTTGCGGCGCTGCGCAGTTTTTTTGATTTCCAGTGGGAGGAAGGCGAGCGCACTTTTCTTCGTGCACTCGAGATCGCCCCGAGCAATCCGCATGCGCATCATCTCTACGCGATGCATCTGCTGGCACAGGGCCAGAAGACGCGATCGGGAGAACTGCTTGTCAAGGCGGCGCAGTTGGATCCGCTGTCATTGGACATCAATACGTCGCTCGGCATCTATCACTATTTCTGCCGCGACTTCGAGCGCGCGACGGAGCAACTTCGGCGCACGCTGGAACTCGACGAGAATGCGCACGATGTGCATTTCCATTTGGGATTCTGCCACATGCGGCGAGGCTTGTACGCGGAGGCGGAAGCCGCGATCGAACGGTCGCTGCGGATTTGGGAGAATCCCCTCAAGATCGGAGTATTGGGCGAACTGGCGGCAGTGCGGGGGCAGAAGCGGAAGGCGCTGGAATACAAGGCGCGGCTGGACGCCTGCGCGCGCAAGCAGTATGTGCCGGCGGTGAGCTATGTGTTCCTCTATGCGGGCCTGCGGGATTGGGACAACGCGTTCGTACAGCTTGAAGCGGCTTTCGAGCAACGTTCGCTGATGGTGAACTGGACGCATCTGGATGCGAGGTTCGATGCCGTGCGGCATACCGAACGCTTCCAGTCGATCCTGGCAACGCGCGGGCTGGCGGCGGAAGTCACCGCGTAAGTCCGTTGCGCTGGTACTCGGCCAAGTGCGGTGCAGGTCTACCACCAGCCACGGCGTCTATTAAGTGCCATGGCGATTGGAGGCGCTCAGATCGACGAGGTTACTCGGGTAAAAGGGCCCAAGAGGTGCCTTAGTATCTCTTCTGTGTCCGCCGGGCCGGATAGAACCCGCGAAGTCGTTTTTTGTTCCGGCGAACCGGGACCACGCGGCGCGGCGTACCGGCCGGCGGCATCGGCGGCGCCGGCGCGCCTCACGTAGCGGTGATACAGTCAGGCGGAAGTGTAAGGAGTGGAAATCGACCCCGGCAAATTGGGTGGTACGCCTGTTGTGCGCGGAACCCGTGTGGCCGCTGACACGATTGTTCAGGATTACGAACTCGGCTCGCCCGTCGAAGAGATTCATGAGAACTTCCCCTCCGTCCCGGTCAGCACGGTCCAGCAACTGATCGAGTTCGTCCAGGTCCACAGCAATTGAAGGTTCTGACTGATGAGTGCCTCCCTCACAAACTGCGCCTTCATCTCCAGGATGAAGCCGTAACGGCAGTCTACACCGGGTTCGGTGGCCGCAAGAACGGCGCGCTCCTTGACGCGGCCGAGGCCGCTGGTTTCGACGTTCTGGTGACGGGCGACCGTGCGATGCCCGCGCAGCAGAATCTCTCGAAACGCAGACTGGCCGTCGTGGCTCTGAGCGCACAAGTGTGGGAAATTGTGCGGCTTCACATGGAGGAGATCGAGTCCGCGATCAGTGCGGCCACACCTGGCGCCATCACGACAGTGGACATCGGGACATTCAGCCGCAAAACGCAACGTTTGCCGTGGCTGTAATCAGGTGCCAGGGATCGTTGCGTACGGGCTCGTCTGCCGGCTGACCGACGGCTACAAATGCCCAGACTCCAGGCGGAAGTTACTTGCGTAAGTTCCGCGCGCTGATACTTGTTTCACGTATTGATCCATCTACTCCACGTGGCGGTTCACGATGTCGAGGCGTAAGTCATCGACGAGGGCGCCCGGTAGCTCTCAAGAAACTGCCAGGGTTCGCCTTTGGAGAAATCCGGCACGAAGCTCAGGCTGTCGGAAGTACCTGTGTAGCTCCAAAGGTTGGCGACCGCCGCTCCAGCCACGGCAGCCTTGAAGCGATCAGTCTTGCCGACGATCCTCGCAGTCAGGAATCCACCATAAGACCAGCCCATCACACCGAACCGGACCGGGTCCGCAACGCCTTTCGCAATCACGGCATCCACGCCCGCCAACACATCCTCGTAGTCCCGCCACCCCAGTCGTTCTCGTTGGCAAACCGGAACTTCCTACCGTACCGGAAGACCGCGCGGATTCGGCGGCGGCACCCGAGGCATCCGCGGCGCCGGTCGTCGCCAATCAACTCGGAATACTGGGTGATCTTGACAGCGGTCCCATCGGGAAAAACCGCGCGGATCTCAAGATCCGCAGCCACAGCCCGAAGATCGCTGCAAGTGTGCTGACATACGTTCCGGAGCGGGTCGCCCAAAGCCTGCACATGGAATTCCCGCATTTCGGGCCGGCGCGGTGCCTTAATTAACTTGGCAGCGAAACGGGAATCCGAGACTTGGACCTCGTTCCATCAGGGGCTTGACGCGGGCGTCGATTCTTCCCCGTTCCGGTTCGCAATAGGCATTCCACATAGCCGAACTCACCGGCATGAGTCGGTGGGCGGGGCTTCGGAGGAACCAACAGGATGGCCTTCACCTGCCCTGGACAATCGGGCTTCCGAGCGTTCATGGAAAACTCCTCATCAGGGACTCACGCCAGTACTTCTCGAAAGGCCTGCCTATTGAAACCGCCGCGTTCCGCCGATAGACGGCCATGCGTCTTATGATTGCATCCGTTCTTCTCTTCGGGCTGCTACGCCCCGAGAGTGCTGAAGCGTTTCCCTTCAAGCGAAAGAAGCCAAAGCAGCCGGAAACCGTGCGCTGGGGAATGACCAAGCAAGAGCGGGAAAAAGCAATCAAGAAGGGCTTGCAGAAGAACCGCGCGGAAGCCAACCGGTCGCGGTCGAAAGTGAAGCCCGTCGCCGTTCGCGCGAAATCTTCGCAGTAGCTGGGAGGCCTTCTCCCCCGCGCGGACGCGCAGGATCTCTGTTGTACAAAGCGGCTGTTGTATAAAGAGGAGTGCCCACTCGCCGCACCTGTCTCACCGCTCTCGCCGCTACTGGATGGGCTGGAGCGCAGCATCCCGTACTCGGTCAGGGAGAACATCGTTACCGGGTCGTCCCAGGCTGGGGCGTCCTTGATGAACGAACTCCCGTCAAGAACTGCCACGGCATCGTGTGCGACGCTGAAGGGCACGTGCTTCTCCTAACGGATCACGTCGCCAACAATGTCATCGTTTACGACAAGCGCGGACGCCTCCTCTCCAAGTGGGGAACCAGTTTCCCGGGCGCCCACGGTCTATCGATCGTCCGGGAGGGGCGCCGCGAAGTCCTTTATCTCACCGACCTGCAGACGCACAAAGTGGTGAAGACCACGCTCGACGGCAAGGTGCTGGAGGAATGGGGATGGCCCGCGGATTCCGGCAAGTACCCCCAGGAATCCGACTACCGTCCATCCTGGACACTGCACCATCGCGACGGGTTCTTTGTCCTGGACGGCTACGGCAAGGACTATGTTCTTCACTACGACGCGAAAGGCCGCATGGCGGGCATTTTCGGCGGCGCCGAAGGCGGAATTTCGCACTGGGGACCGCACGGCGGCATGATCGACATGCAAGGCCGCACACCTACCCTCCTCATCGCGATGAGCGACCAGCAGTATCTGCTGCGTCTGAGCATGAAGGGCGAAAAGCTCCAGCAGGTGGACCTTCCCGGCGGCAACCCCAGGCAGATTCGCCGCCATCAAGGCCGCTACTACGTCGCCCATCTCGCCGACAACTGGCCGAAGGACCGCAACAGCCGGGGCTTCGTATCGGTCCTCGACGATCAACTGCGCGTCATCTCGAACATCGCCGGGCCGGCGCCCGAGTACGGCGATCAGGGCAAACTCCGGCCCATGCGCCATGTGGAAGACGTGTTTGTACATCCGCATGACCTGATCGTCGACAATGAGGACAGCATGTATGTCGCACAGTTCGCCTCGGGAGCGACTTATCCAATCAAGTTAGAACGCGTGTAACTCAGATACCCGCATACCATGCATATCCGTATTCCGGCGACGCGGATCCGAGCCCTTTTCCAAAGCCCTTCATGCTATCGGTCACCGTCAGCCGGTTGACGAATTTCACGCTCTTATAGCCCAATTGTCTCGGGACGCGCAGCCGGAGTGGTCCGCCGTGTGGCGCCGGCAGGTCAGCACCGTTCATTCCGTAAGTAAGCAGGGTCTGCGGATGCAGCGCATCGGCCATGTCGATGCTCTCCCACCAGCCCTCCTCCGCGGAGAAATACACTACGTACTTCGCTTGCGGCTGAACCCCGGCAAGCTGTAACACATGCGAAAGCGCCACGCCCGTCCACTCCGCAATAAAGCTCCAGCCTTCCTCGCAGATGAGTTGCGTGATCTGGCGGCTGGAGGGCTGGCTCCGCAGATCGGAGAGGTGGAAGGCTCCAGGCCGCGCCACCATACCATCCACCGTGAGCCGCCACGCCTCCGGTCCCGCCGCCAGAAGCTTCTGAAAGCGCTCTTCCTTCGGGACGCTGCCGTTGGCGAACGGCACCCTTGAGATCTGCGAGCGTGCGAACTCGCGAGCCAGGGAGTGCCGCGTGATCAGCCGCTGCGAGGCGTAGGTCAGGGTTTCTCCGGGGCCATAAAGGCCGCCGTGATCGGGCGGAATCAGGCCATAGCGATCGGCGATGCGCGCCGCTGCCGCCAGCCCCGAAGCGCCCGCAGCCCCGCCAAGGCCGACGGAGAGCCACTTACGCCGCGAAATCCCGCTCATCTTTCCTCCTTCACCGGACGCCCGTCACCATGCCGCGCATGCGTTTCCGGAATCCCGTCGTCACTACCATCACCACGTGCGTCGCGAAGAAAGTCATCAGCGCAAGGAACACGAAGAAATGGATGGTGCGTGCCGATTGATGCCCGCCGAGAATCGTCACGATCCCAGGAAATGCCGACACGATCGCCGGGGACATCGCCAGCCCGGTCCAGATCATCATCGGAAACAGAATGAAGATCACCGACGCATAGGCGAGACGCTGGAGCACATTGTACGGCCCGTCATCCGGAACACGACGGCCAAGATGATCGCGGATCGCGCCAGCAAGCACCGGCCATGCCAGGTCGCGGCTTGCCGGCAGCAGGTTCACCCGAAAATGCCGGCTCCACCAGCCCCACAGGAAGTAGCAGAGCCCCGCCAGCACCACCAGCCAGGCGGACTGAAAGTGCAGCGCGCGGCTCCAGCCGTTCTGATCGGGCAGCACGAATCCAAAACCCGTCTTCACCGCCGCGCGGGAAGCGGGAATCGGCAATTCGAATAACGACGGCGTGAGCGCGTGCCCTTCGTCGCCCCAGTAGAAGCGCGGATGCGAAATGAGAATCTCCACACCGCTGAGCACCAGCGCAAAGAAGCTCAGTGCCGTGATCCAGTGCGTGACACGCACAACCGCGGCGTGCCGCTGCGCAGGCGCATCAGCCGGGCGAAAGATGGCAGGATTCGAAGCCCCCAGAGAATCAGCCAAGCGAACATCGTAGCAGAGCGAGCCGTTAAGCGCCGGCAGGGAAACCCGGAGCGCCGGGGCGAGGTGCAAAGCGCGGAATCGCCGCGAAGCTCGATGGCTTGCTCGCTGCGGTAAACCATCGCATGGTTCGTCTGGCGCCTCGGCCGCCGGATACCGCCCATCCCCCTTCCTGTTTCATCCAACGCCGCTTTCCCATCCCATCACCCTCATCACCACCGGTCCAACAAAATCCGCCTCACTCCCAGGCAGGCCGGCGTCCTCAAAGACCTCACCTCCGGCATGTCCGTCTCGGCCGCCGCTGCCGCCGCCGGACTTCCTCGCGCCACCGTTCACCACTGGCGCCGCACCAGCCTACCCTTCGCCGCCGCCCTCTGTAACGCCTCCTTCGAACGTATGTCCCGCGTCCGCGAAGACATCGACAATCTCACCCCCGCGGCCATTCAAGCCCTGCGCGAAGCCCTTGAAGACCCGAATACACCCCAGACCATCCGCCTCCGCGCCGCCCTCGCCGTACTCAAGCACGCAACCGCGAACTACGCAGATGCGGCAGGCCTCTCCGAAAAAGACCTTCTGCCCGCATTCCTCACCCGTCCCGTGGCTCCCGCACCGCAGCACATCGCCCAGCAACCAGAACACCAGCAACCGGACCAACAACCGCCCCAGTCCACAGCGACGGTCCACAGCCCGGACACCGGCCCACAGGATCTCGCGCCCCCCAGCCCCGGAATCCTGGACGAACCACACACGCAGTTCTCCCTCGCAACCCGCGCAACCAGAAATGCCCCTGCGGAAGCGGCATCAATTCAAGAAGTGTTGCCCCGACAAACTGCGCACACGAACCCAGGCAGCTTGACAGTCCGCCTGGGCCAGGTCCAGCTGCCCGGCTTGCTCTATAATGGCGGCGGAGGTATTCCATGCCCCAATCCATCCGCCGGTCGGCCACCGACTGGATCATCGAAGCCCTTGCCGTGGCTGTGCTCGTCGGAATCTTCGCCATCCTCGCGCTGAATTGGCCGGAACTGCCCGAACGCATCCCCACGCACTTCAACGCCGCGGGCACGCCCGATGGATGGGGAAGCAAAACGTCAATGTGGTTCCTGCCGGGCTTGGCCGTCCTGCTCTATGCCCTTCTCACGGCGGCCTCGCGGTTTCAGGGTTTGATCAACTTGCCGATGACCGTCGACCGCAGCCATCCGGAAGTGCGCAAGATCCTGCTCAGCATGACCATCGTCGTCAAAGCCGTGATCCTCATGTCGTTCCTCTACATCGTCACGGCTTCCATTCAGACGGCCTTGGGGAAGGCAGGCGGCCTTGGCGCCATGTTCCTGCCGCTCTTCCTCGCCGCCACTTTTCTGCCCATGGCCTTCTACCTGTTCAAGCTCCGGCAATACCGGCGCTCGTGAGAATCGACGCCACATTCATCACTTTTCATCACAATTCATCACATTTTGCGATTGTCCTGGCGCCGCCACAGAAATCCGTCCAGTACATAGTGGGTCGCCTGCGGCACCGCCAGCAGAGGCACCACCATCGCCATCAGGCCGCGATCTTCCACTGGCCCCATCCCTGCCAGCCAGCCGAAAAACTGCGCATGCTCCCGCCACACCAGCGCGTCCCAAAGTGCCTCCTCGCCATAGGCCAGCAACAGCAGCAGACCTACATACGCCGCTACCATCCGCGGCCGGAACCACCGTTGCAGGTACGCGTTCGGCGCCCGCTCCGCCTGCTTGATTTGGTAGATCCAAATCAAAGCCATGTACGGCACGCCATGCGCCACCACATTGGTCACCGTGAACACCAGATCGCCGTTGTGCCGCACGATGCCGGCATACCAGCTCAACGCCGTACCCGCCAGGATCAGATGCTTCGGCACGTTCCAATCGCGCCGCCACAGGGTCTTCGCCGCATACAGCATCAGCACCACGGCATACAACGCCCCCACGGCGCCCGCCAGCCACGGCGCCGCGACACGCACAAAGTCGCCCTTCAGAAACCAATGGAATGCCCTCGGGTGCGTGTGCCAGTAGACCAGTGGGTACAGTGTCGCCAGATAGATCGCCAGCCCGTCCGCCCA
>JAEUQE010000230.1 GCA_016789785.1 Bryobacterales bacterium | reverse complement strand
GCACGGGCCTCGACATGAGTGTCGAGGCGGCAGACTGAAGTCTGCGTTACCGTAGCCGGCGCCGAGTTACTGTGAGATCGGGCACGCGGAACACCCCATTGGAACCGTGGACTAGTCACTGTAGGCTCCCATCGGAACGCGCGTGCGCACAAATACCGGCGAAGTGAAACTCGTCAGCCCGATCTTCGATGGATCCGGCTCAAGCGGTTCCATCTCCACACGTATTGCCGCCGGCATGTAGGCCGCCACCCAGCGCGGCACCCAACGCTCGAAAGGCGGGTCCGGAAGCGTCTCCTTGTAGATGAAACGGCACGACGCCAGCTTGTCGGCCAAAACAAAAGAGCCCGGTCCTGTTGTGACCGGAACGAAGCGCGGAATCGCAATGCCGGCCACTGGATCGGGAGCAAGACCCAGACAGAAGCGGCCGGTGCCGAGCGGCCCCGTGTAAGGATGCTCATTCACAATCAGCCGCACGCCACGTCCCTCTTCGCCGGGAATCACTTGAAACTCGAGGATCTGCGGCATGCCGCGCGAAGCATCCGCCAGCGAGAACTGCGAGACGAATCGCATGGTCTGTACTTCGCCCTGAAAGAAGTTGATTTTCGCGGTGGGCGCGGGGCCGCCGGATGCGATGCAATCGGCCTGCGTCACCATCATGCCGGCCAGTTGCTGTTCGAGGATGCGCTGCGCACCCATGGCGCGGCGGTTCGCAAGAAACCGGGAATTCGTTTTCTGGAGTGCGTCCACACCAACGCGCATCGCCATCAGCACACCGGCAACCAGCAGGGAGAGCAGAGTCACCGCGATGAGCAACTCCATCAGCATCACGCCTCGCAGGCCGCGTTTGATGCCGCGCTGTTTCGTGGCCGCGGGGCGCTTCATTGTTGCACCAGACCGCCGAGAATATCCTGCGGCGTCAGTACCGTGGTGCGATACGCTTCCACCTGAAAGTTGCGGCGGCGGTCGCCTTCCATCCACCAGATCTCGCATTCCACGCGTTCGAGAATTGCGTTGCCCGGTTGCACGTTCGGGGGCACTTCGAAAGGAGTCATGCGCGCACGCCATCCGCCTTCCAAGCCAGCATCGGTGATCGGCGTAAGCCTTCCTTCCAGGAATTGATAACGAGGCAGACGCGCCTGCACCAAAAGGTCTTCCATCTTGCGGCGAGCGACCAGAGCCGCGCGATCCTGATTGGTCAGCCGCGATGCATTGCGCAACGATCCGGAGAGCGCCGACAGCAGACCCACCACGGCGACGGCCATGATGGTGGTCGCCACCAGCATTTCGAGTAGCGTGAATCCGGCTTCGTGTATCCGCGCGATGGAGTGCCGTGGGATGCGCTTCATCTGGATTCGTCCATCACGTTCTCGATTTGCGGTGCGCCCGTCATCGGGTCCACACGCACAATCTTCTTCGCGTTACGGCGATTCATCAACTCGACGCCGATGCGCGGCACGGTGCCGCCCGGATAGAGAAAGATGCGCCGTGGCGAGTCGTCCGTCTGAACGGTCTCAGGCAACACGGCGGTGATCGTAACGCCCGAGGGCATCGGCAACTCGCGCACGAAGTTCGGCTCCGAAGACCGCAGCACGAGCTTGTTCTCGGCCTTGGAAATCGTGACCTCCATCACTTCCTGACGGCGCTCCGCGCGATTCAGTGCACCGTTGAGGAAGCTTGCGACGGAGTCCGCCGCGGAGATCAGCCGCAAGGAATCCACGCCCGACGTGACCGCGGGGAAACTGATGCCCACCATCACGCCGACCAGCGTGACGACGACCAGCATCTCGAGGATCGTAACGCCGCGCTCGCGCAATGGCCGTGTCATGACGCACTTCCAGCGATGGCAGTTCACCAGGCTACTGGCTCTTCCAACTCACAATGTCCGCGTTGATCCCTTCACCGCCCGCCGTGCCGTCGGCGCCGTAGCTGATTACATCGGGCTCGTCGCCGTGCTCGCCGGGAAACTTGTAGAGATAAGCGCGGCCCCACGGATCCACGGGGATGTCCTGCGGCAGATAGGGCCCTTGCCATTGATTCAAGCCTTGTGGCTTGGTGCGCAACGCCTGCAGACCTTGTTCATTGGTGGGGAACAGTCCGGTGTCGAGCTTGTAGGTGCCGAGAGCCGTCATGAATCCGTTGATCTGCGCGCGGGCCGCGGTGGCACGCGCGGTGTCGCTCTTGCGCAGCATGCGAGGCGCGACCACGGCTGCGAAGAGCGCGATGATCGTCACCACCACAAGCATCTCGATCAGCGTCACACCTGCCTGATTCGAACGTCGATTGCGTTTCATTGTTCAAGGCCTCATCTTTTACACTGCCACTTCGTTAATGCTGGTGATCGCCAGCAGCATGCTGAGAATCATCGCGCCGACCATCAACCCCATCACGAGAATTACCAGCGGTTCAAACAGCGAGGTGAATCTGCGGATGGCGACCCGCGTGTCGTTCTCATAGACATCCGCCATGCGATGAAACATGTCGTCGAGCTTACCGGTCTCCTCGCCGACGCTGAGCAGATGGCCCGCGAGTGGCGGAAACTCTCCCGTCTTGCGCAGCGGCGCCGCGATGCCTTCACCGCGCTTCACGCCCTGTGCCACCGATTCGAGCGAACCTGCGATCCTGGTGTTGTTCAAGGTCGCACCTGCGATGCCGAGGCTCTGGACCAGCGGCACACTGTTCGCCACCAGCGTACCCATGGCGCGAGCGAAACGGGCGGTTTCGGCCTTGCGCAACGCGTCGCCGAGCAACGGCACCTTCAAGCGGAAATTGTCCCACCACAGACGGCCCGCCTTGGTGCGGGTGTAACTGTAGAGCAGAACGCCGCCAGCCACAAGACCAAGCGCCACTATCCATCCGTACGTCTGCACATAGCGGCTTGCTTCCAACATGATCTTCGTGGGGAGCGGCATCCGCATGCGCGATTCTTCGAACACGGACGCAAACCGCGGCACCACGAAATTCAACAGCACAAGAATCGAGCCAAGACCCACGAGTGCGAGCAACGCTGGATAGATCAGCGAGGAGATGATGTAGCCCCGCAGATCGTCGCGTGTACGCTCAAACTCTGTGAGCCGGACGAAGATCACACCCATGCTGCCGCTGGCTTCACCGGCGCGCACCATGTTGACGTAGAGTTCGGAGAAATGTTCCGGATACGTTGCCAGCGCGTCGCCGAACGACTTGCCACCTTTGATCAGACGGAGGATATCGGAGATGATGGCGCGAAACTGCGGGCGCTCGGTGAGCTCCGTTGCAATCGAGAGAGCGCGATCCAGCGGCACACCCGAGTTCAGCAGTGTCGCCATCTCCTGAGTGAAAAACAGAATGTCGCGCCGCCGTCCACCGCCCCCGGGCAGTTTCAGTTCGAAGCCCTTCGATGCCTTCTGCAAGCCGACGTAGACAGGCGTGAGCCCCTGCCGCCGCAACTCCATCACAACGAGCTTCTCGCTGCCCGCCGTGAGTGTGCCCGCGCGAGGCTTGCCGTCCGCCGCCACCGCCTTGTAGAAGTAAGTGGTCATCTCTAGAATTCCTGAGTCACGCGCGTGACTTCCGCGGCCGTCGTCAAACCGTTCTTCACCTTTAGCCACCCATCTTCGCGCAGCGTGCGCATGCCGTTGCGGCGCGCAGCCGACGTGAGAATGGAGGCGTCTTCGTTGTCCATGATGAGCTTGCGGATGTCGTCGTTCAGCTCCATCATCTCGAAGATTCCGACGCGTCCGATCATGCCGACGCCAAAGCAGCGGTCACAGCCTTTGCCCTTGTATCCGAGGATGCGCTCCCCGGTCGGTGTCATGACTTCTGTGTCCGGCACACGGCAAGACGGGCAGATCACGCGGACCAGCCGTTGCGCGAGCACCGCCACCAGCGATGAGGTGATGAGATAGTTCTCCACGCCCATGTCGGTGAGACGAGTGATGGCGCTGGGCGCGTCGTTGGTATGCAGCGTTGAGTAGACGAAGTGCCCGGTCAACGCGGCGCGAATCGCGATGTCGGCGGTTTCACGGTCGCGCACCTCGCCCACCATGATCACGTCCGGGTCCTGACGCACAATGTGCCGCAAGCCCGATGCGAAGGTGAGCCCGATCTGCGGATTCACGTGGATCTGATTGATCCCGTCCATCTGATACTCGACCGGGTCTTCGATGGTGATGATCTTCTTGTCTGTCTGATTGATGCGCTTCAGCGCGGAATACAGGGTGGTCGATTTTCCGCTTCCGGTCGGCCCGGTCACAAGAAAGATGCCATGCGGAAGAGCGGTGAAGTGCTCCATGCGGTGCAGCATCGTATCATCGAAGCCGAGATTGCGCAGGTCGTAGAAGTCGCCGGCCGAACGGTCGAGGAGACGCATCACGACGCTTTCGCCGTAGAGCGTGGGCAGGGTGGAGACACGGAGGTCCACTTCGCGGCCCATGGTCTTGAGCTTGATGCGGCCGTCCTGCGGCAGGCGGCGCTCCGCGATATTGAGCTTCGCCATCAGCTTGATGCGCGAGATGATGGCAGCCTTCATCTCCTTGGGCGGCGTTTCCTGATTGTGCAGCACTCCGTCAATGCGGAAGCGGATGCGGAACTCTTTTTCGAAGGGCTCAATATGGATGTCGCTGGCACGCTTCTCGACGGCTTGGGCGATCACCGCGTTGACCAGGCGGATGACAGGCGCTTCGCTAGCCATGTCGCGCAAGTGTTCGAGATCATCTTCGGCGCCCGCGGCATCGAAGTCGGTCTCGGTGCGGGTCTTGTCGCCGAGATACTTATCGATGATGTCGAGGATCTCCTGTTCGGCGGCAAGCAGCGGAGTCACGCGCAGCCCCGTCACGGATTCGACCGCGCGAATGGTCTCCACATCCAACGGGTCGGCCATTGCAAGGCGCAGCGAGGAATCCTGCATGCCGACCGGAAGCGCACGGAACTGGCGCAGAAAGCGTGCGGCGAGCGCTTCGGTCTCCGGCGATACGAAGGGCGGACCGTCGATTGCCGTGAGCGGAACGCGAAGCTGATCGCTCAGCGTGGCGAGCACGTCCTTCTGCCCGATGAAGCCAAGGTCGACGAGGATCTTGCCGATCTTCTCCCCACGTTCTTTCTGCAATTCGAGCGCGCGGTCCAGTTCATCCTGCGAGATGAACCGCCGCTCGATCAACATTTCGCCGAGACGCATCTAGAATTCCTGCACACGAACCACGGTATCGAGCTGGGCGCGGTCACGGCGGCCCGTCTGAATGTCGACGAGCACGCGCTTCTGCGCCTGCATCACGATCTGATGGGGCAAACCACTGGTGTCCTCCCAGGAGTGGCGGAACAATGTAACGCCCAGCACCAGTTGCTCTTCGGCGGGAAGCCCATCGAGCGAACCGGCGGCATCGAGCAACTGCTGCTTCATCGCTTTCTTGAGGAGCGGAAGGCGAGCCACCTTCTTCTGCTTGAGGCGCGCCACATCTTCCTTGGTCACCTCCGGATGGAACGGGCTGATGCCAGGACCTTGCGCGAGGTTCACTTCCGCGGAATAGACGATGCCGAAGCCTTCCACGTAGATACCGCGAGTGAGACCGAGCAGCAGGAACGGATCGCCATCGAGCACTTCGCGCTCCAGCCGCCGGTTGAAGCTCTTCTCCATCGCCATCACGGCGGTGAGGTTGAGCTTGGGGGCGGCGCCCATCAGCAAGCTTGCGGCAAGAAGGAAAGCCAGGATTCTCATTGCGTGCTCCTTTCCGCGCTTGCGACGTAGAAACGATTCATCTGCTTGCGAAGCTGCGTGAAGTTTTCTTCGACCGAGACAAGCAATGCCTGGCGCTCCATGGCGTACTTCTTCTCCGCGTCCTTCAACGCGGCGGCCACCATGAGCTCGGACTTGTGCTGCTGCCTGGATTCGATGTCAGCCACGGCTTTGGCGATGGCAGGCTCGATGCGGCGGGTGACTTCCTGTTCCACACGCGCCTGTACGATGGCATCGAGATTCGACTGCACAGACGCAACGGGGGCGGGAGACGAAGTCTGCGGTACGACAGGCCGCACGGCAACGGCGTGGGTGACGATGGCGGCGGCCAGCATCGTCATGCCCGCAAAGGCGAGCCTCGCGCCGGAGTTCCACCAGATCTGATACCACTTCGGTTCAAACACTTTGTCCGAGACAAAGGCGATGCGGCGAGGCGGCTCTTCTTCGGGAAGGCGCCGAAGGACGGTGTGAGTCAGTTGCAGACGCTCGACTTCGAGCGCCACTTCGGGATCGGACGCGATGAGTTGCTCCACCTGCAGGCGCTCGGTGGCAGAAAGCTCGCCAAGGACGTAGCCGTGCAGATCGGCGTTCGGCAAATTCGGATAGCGGGTCATCCTTCACTTCCACTTCTTCGTACCTGTGCGGGCGCCAGGTACTCCTTCAACAATTCGAGTCCGGTGTAGACGCGCGACTTGATGGTCGACACTGGCGTCTCCAGGATCTCGGCGATCTCTTCGAACTTGAAGCCTTGATACACCTTGAGCAGCACCGCTTCGCGCTGGTCGGCGGCGAGCTTTCCGAGAGCGCGCTCCACGGCGAGCGACGTCTCGATGGGGAGCAGTTGTCCGAGACCGGCGGACGGAGCGGTCTCGGGCGGCGGCTCTTCCTTCGAGCGGGGCTTTCTCAACAGCGAATAGGCTTCGTTGTGGGCGATGCGAAAGAGCCAAGGCCCGAAGCGTTGCGGGTCGTCGAGCTTCTTGAGGTTTTGGTAGGCCTTCAGAAACACGTCCTGGCTGAGATCCATCGCGTCCTCCCGGTTGGTGACTAAACGCAACAGATAGTTATAGATACGCTTTTCCCAACGGGAGACAAGGAGGTTGTAGGCGTCGACGTCGTTGCGCCGCGCCTTCAATATGAGGTCTCGATCCTCCACTTCCCGAAAGATCAAATTCGCCTGGCTCCTTGTGTATAGACGCGGGGATTGCCGAAAAAGTCGAATGTGCCGGATGGCTGCTCCCATTGTCGCTCACGGCGGACGCGCCTCCCCAGCACGAACTGGCAGTCTGGGCCGACAATTTTGGATCGGAGCCCCTGTTTCAATCGTCGATGGTATAGTGAGGGAATCCGAGGGGGGAAGCTACTCAATCTATGTCACGCTCTCATCTGATTGTCATCGCCGGCCTGTTCTGTACGATCTCGAGTCTTGAGGCGCAGCCCACCTATTCGCGGGAGGTGTCGCGCATCATTCAGGCGAAGTGCCAGCTTTGCCATCGCCCAAACGATATCGCCCCGTTTGTTTTGATGACCTACCAGGATGCCTCCACCTGGGCAGAGGACATTCGGCGGGTGGTCACCGAACGGTTGATGCCGCCATGGAAGCCAGTGCCGGGACACGGCGAGTTTCGCGACGCCTACGGGTTGAGCGATGAAGAGCGGCAGACGATTGTCTCGTGGGTCAACGCTGGTGCTCCGGAGGGCGATCCCTCGGAGCTGCCCGAGCCTACCGTGACCAGCGGGGAGTGGCAGTTGGGCAATCCGGATCTAGTAGTCGAGATGAAGGAACCGTACACGCCTCCCCGCGGCAAAGATACTTACCGGTGCTTCATCGTGTCGAACCCGAGCGACCAAACGATGTACGTCAGCGCGGTGGATGTGCATCCTGGAGACCGCAAGATCGTCCACCACGTCATCATGTACATCGATGAGAAGGGTCAGGCGGAACGGTTGGATCAGCAGGACGAGGGTCCAGGGTACAACTGTTTCGGAGGTCCAGGATTCGAGCTGTCGTTCAGCAGCATGTTGGGTGGTTGGGCACCGGGTTCGATTCCCCGCCACCTTCCCGACGGGATTGCGATTCAGGTTCCACGCGGGGGGCGTCTTGTGATGCAGGTGCATTACTACGCTGCCGGCAGGACGGCGGAAGACCAGACAAAGGTCGCACTCTATTATTCCAAGGCTCCGGTGGATCGGCGTTTGTTCTACATTCCTGTGGTGAATACCCGTTTCGACATTCCTGCCGGGAATGCGAGTTATGAGGTCCGGGCGAACTTCCCGGTGCCGCCACTGTTGGACGCCAAGGTGATCCAGGTGTTCCCCCACATGCACCTCCTTGGCAAGCAGATCAAGCTGGAGTACGTGGATGCGCGGCGGAACTCGAGGCCAGGGATCTTCATCGACAATTGGGACTTCAACTGGCAGGGATTCTATAACTACAAGGAACCTGTGGCGATTCCGGCCTTTACGGACATCCGCCTGAGCTGTATATTCGACAATTCGGCGAACAACCCGAGGAACCCGTCGAATCCAGTGAAGAACGTCCGGTGGGGCGAAGGCACCGAGGACGAGATGTGCGTCGCCTTCCTCGGGGTGACATTTGACCGTGAGAATTTGTTGCCGTTCGGCGCACAAAGGAATTAGTGCAGCGGTTTGGATCTGATGGGTTGCTCGGCGTGCAGTGTAATCAAATTCGGATGCGCTGCCGATAAGGGATTGGCGGCAATGCTCTTCAGTTAGGGCATAGCGAAGCGTCCCGATGAGCGGGGACGCGGCATGGGCTGAACCCTACGTTACCGTAAGGTGCGCGGCGCCAACATGCAAAAGTGAAGAGTATTGGGATTGGCGGTGGTCATGGACTCTACGGCAAAGGTTCACGGCGAGGGCAACCGGATTGTGCTGGACTTCGAGAGCCTGGCAGATGCCCTGAAACTCTGGAAGCCCTGGGGCGACCGGCTGAGACGTCTTCAAGTGACGGATCTGCTGCATGAGGCGCTCTCTTCGGCGGGGGTCAGCATGGAGTTGCGCGTGAAGGGCAAGCCTGTTGCGGAACTGGGCGGCGACGAGAAATCTGGCTTGGCCTTGCGGTTGATCTCGTGAAGCGGGGACGGTGCTCACCGAATCTGCAGGACGGCTTGGCGGGCAGCGTCGCGGATCTGGGCATCGGCCGGATTTGATGTCGTTTTCGCTAGTTCATCCATAAGCCCAATACACCGCTCCAGAAGCGTTTTCCGTTCGGCCGCCGCTTCAACCGAGTCCGAGTGACGAAAAAGGGCGAGGGCGAGGGCACGCCGGTTTTCGACACTTGCTTCGCGTTGCTGCAGCGCTTCCAGGATCTGGAGAGCTTCCTGGCTGTTGCGCCGAGCCGCGGCCCGGTCCCCGGTTCGAGCCTGTAGTTCGCTCACCTTGAGATTGGCGATACCTGCCGTATGCTGGGCCACTGTGCTTGCGGGGTCCTGCCTAAGCCACTCTTTCGCGACGTCCTGGAATCTGCGGTAGCTCTCGAGTGCGGCCGCCTGATTGCCAGCGGTGAGCTGCAAAGTGCCGAGCTTTTCAAACAGAAGCCCGAGGTCCCGGCGTGCAAGTACGTTCGACGCATCCCTCTCTAACAGGGTCTGAAACACATTGAGCGCGCTGCGGTACTTCTCCAAGGCGGGAGCAGGCTGCTTGGCCCTCAGAAACGCATCGCCGATCCGCATCTCAATGTAGCCAAGGTCGCGGGCAGCTTGTGCGTTCCTGGGATCCGCGGACGTCAGATCGCGGCGGATCTCAAGCGCCTTGCGAAACCATTCCTGAGCAGTATTGTCTCCTCGCGTAATTGCGGCGCGGCCGAGTTCTTCGTAAGTTTGAGCGATGTCGCGCCTGGACTGCACATCGTCAGGGTGTTGGTTGAGCAGTGTCTGTTGGATCCGGAGGGCTTTTTCGAGGTCCTGGGCGGCCGCGGCGGGATCGCCGAGCCTCTCCATGAGAGCCCCTGCCCGGCTGTACGCCACCGCGAGGTTTCGTTGAGCGATCGAGTTGGTTGGATCGGCTTTCGCCAGACTCTCACTGATCCCGAGCGCCTTGGTTTTCAGTTCAAGGGCCTCGACACTATTGCCAGCATTGAGGAGAAGCTCCATGAGGTTGTGGTAGTTCTTCGCAAGCAGGCTCTCGACCGGCTTGTTGCCCGGGGTGGCAGCGGCCAGCTTTTCCAGAATCGCCCGCGCCTTGCGGTAGTACTCAATGGCGGAGCCGGTCTTGCCGAGAGTGACCGAGATCTCGCCGAGAGAGTCGAAGCTCGCCGCGAGATCCTGCTGAAGTTGCGTGTTCGAGGGATCGGCAGTAACCAGGCGCGTGCGGATTTCGAGCGCTCTTCGATAGGAGGCCGAAGCCGATTGCGTGTCGCCGAGGTTGGCGACGTTGGGGTTTCCCTGGATGTCGCCGAGCCGCTGAAATGCAGTTGCAAGCTCGCGCTCCAGTTGTGGATCGCCCGAGGATTCCTGCGACAGTGCATCGAGATACTGTTTCGCTTTCTGCACGAGGAGCTGGCGGGCTGAGGTTGTGCCCGACATGGGGCCCAAGGCGTCCGGAATCTCAAAGAGGAAGGAGTTGGCAAGCCCGCGGACCTGTTGGAATCTGCGCTCGGCTTTTGCGCGTTCGGTGCGGGCGACGCTCGCGTGCCACAGGACGGTCGCGAAGGCTGCCAGAAGCGTGAAGAAGACAGCAGCCGCAACCGCGACGGGCCTGCGGTTTCTCCGCACGAACTTCTGCAGGTGATAGCGCGGGCTGTCTCCCAAGGCCACCACCGGCTGATCGTTGAGATGGCGGCGGATGTCTTCCGCGAGAAGCTCCACGGATCCATAGCGAGACGCGGGATTTCGGGCAAGGGCTTTCAACAGGATGGCATCCACGTCCCCGAGGAGGCGGGCCTTTAGTTTGGCGGGCGTGCCCTCTCGCGTTTGGGCCACCTTCTGTGGAGATCGAAGGATTGTCTTTTCCCCTTCCAGGATCTCCTCCTCGATCACGCGATCAACCGCGCGGCTGGGCGGATCGGGTTCCTCGGTGGCCAGCATGGTGATGATGGCAGCCCGCGTCTTGTAGTTGTAGGGGTGATGACCGGTGAGGAGGTGATAGAGGACGATGCCGAGTTGGTAGATGTCGGTGGCGGTGGTGATCGCCTCGCCCTTCACTTGCTCAGGGCTGGCGAATTCCGGAGTGAGCATTCGCATGCCCGTGGCGGTCTTGTCCATCGAGAGATTCGGTTGCGACTGGAGGAGTTTCGCGATTCCGAAGTCGAGCAGCTTGACGGTACCGTCTTTCTTAACCAGAATGTTGCCCGGCTTCAGGTCGCGATGCACGATGAGGTTCTGGTGGGCGTGTTGAATAGCGGCGCATACAGTGAGGAACAGGTCAAGGCGCGAGGTGATATTGAGCTTGTTGACCTCGCAGTACTCATCGATCGGAATTCCCTCAACATACTCCATCACCAGATAGGGGACGCCTTCCGGGGTCGCACCTCCGTCAAGAAGGAGGGCGATATTGGGATGGTCAAGGTTGGCGAGAATCTGGCGTTCTCGGCGGAAGCGCTCGAGGACCTGTGCGTTTTCCCGGTCCCGGAGGACGATTTTGATGGCTACCTGCTTGCGGAATTGATCGTCGGCGCGTGAGGCGAGATAGACGGCGCCCATGCCGCCGCGGCCAATTTCGCGCTCGATCTCGTATTGTCCGATCCGGCGAGGCAGGGAGGGCTGCAGCTCCTCTTCGAAGAGCTTCGCGAGTGAGTCAGTTGGAGGCTTCTCGAGAAAATCGTCGCCTTCGGTGTCCGAGCGGAGCATGGCTTCCACCTGCTGTCGAACCTCGTGGTCGCCTCCGCAAGCGCCTTCGACGTAGGAGGCGCGGTGGTGGACGGGCAGTTCGAGAGCCTGCTGGAAGATCCGGTTGGTTTTGCGGTACTGTTCCGGGGTCATGCGATCAGAGAGCCTCGCCCGGAAACCGCGTGTGGCGGGGCATCCTCCATAGTGTACCGGGGAAGGAGAGGGTAGGCGCCGGAAAAAGAAAAAGCCGGCCAATCCGGGGAGTCAATCCGCACCATTGGCTCCCGGGCGTGGCCGGTTCGTTTCTGAAGGCGCTAACCGCGCGGCGCCCGCCTCCGGCGGATAGCCTGCACGTCAGTGATTCGAGAGAAGATTACTATTCATTCTCCGAAGAGGTGTACCGTGACTGCCTGGCTCGTTCTGGCGATTGTTGTATGTTTTGCCGCTGTTCGCGCGGTGATCGTTTCGCCGGGGCCTTTCGTCTCAGCCGCCTTCACTTAGTAATGCGCAAACGGACGGCGAATTCCATCACGCCATGTGCGATGTGGAGCGATTCTTGAGATCGGACAGTTGAGAATGGAGCCACGCTTTCGCCGACCGCCATTCCCGTTCGATGGTGGCGGTGGACACGCCCATTACTTCCGACGTCTCTTCCGTGGTGAGACCGCCGAAGAATCGGAGTTCGACAATGCGGCTCTGGCGCTCGTCCATCTTCTCCAGTTCCTTGAGCGAATCGTCGAGTGCAAGGAGAGTGAGGTCTTTCTGGGGAAAGTAGTTGATCGCCTCTTCCAGGGAGAGCTTCGCGGCGGAGCCACCGCGTTTTTGAGCGCCACGAGTGCGGGCATGCTCCACCAGGATCCGCCGCATCAACTGCGCCGCGACACCGAAGAAGTGGGCACGGTTCTTCCAGTCGACCCGAGTCTGATCAACCAACTGGAGAAAAGCCTCATGGACGAGCGCGGTCGCCTGTAACGTGTGATTTGCCCGTTCTCTGCGCATGTACGCGGCGGCGATGCGGCGCAACTCCTGGTAGACCAGAGGTAGAAGCTCGTCGGCCGCGCTGGAACGGCCACCCTGCAGGTCCGAGAGCAACTGCGTCACGGCATGTTTATTCACCTGATCGGACACGGTTTTTGGCTCCTGGTTGTTCGCGGTCGGCACAGTCGCCAGCGAACCGCCTTATTATATCCTGGAGTCTGCAGCGCGGCGATGAAACATTGGTAGGGACGGGCAGATTCGAACTGCCGACCTGTCGCTTAGGAGGCGACCGCTCTATCCATCTGAGCTACGTCCCCGCCGAATTCCATTCTACCAGCGCTTTAAACCCTTTTTGCCAATATCTTTGCGGTACTGCATTCCGTCGAAACGGATGCGCTCCACCGCGCGGTAAGTAGTAGTGATCGCTGTCGCAAGATCGTTACCGGAAGCCGTGACGCCGAGCACTCTGCCTCCCGCAGTGACGAGCGTACTCCCTTCGAGCCGCGTTCCGGCATGGAATACTGTCGCACCGAGGCTTTCCGCATCGCTGATGCCATGAATCGGATCAGCCGTGCGAACTGTGCCGGGATATCCTTGGGCCGCCAGCACGACGCACACTGACGGATCCGCGCTCCAGTCCAGGGAGTGTCCCGCGAGGTCGCCGCGGGCCGCCGCGACGAGAGCGTCTGAGAAACCGCCACGAAGGCGGTGCAGCAGGCTTTGCGTCTCGGGGTCACCAAGCCGGACGTTGTATTCGAGGACCTGGGGTCCAGCAGTGGTCATCATGATACCGGCATAGAGAAAGCCGGAGAAGGGCGTCCCGGCTGAGGCCATGTAGTCGAGGGTGGGCTGAATTACCGTGTCCATGACGATCGCCGTCTGGTCTGCCGTGAGGATTCGGCCGTCAGAGTATGCACCCATGCCGCCGGTGTTCGGGCCCTGGTCGCCGTCGAAGATGGTCTTGTGGTCCTGTGAGGCGTCGAGCGCGAGGGCGTTCTTTCCGTCTGCGATCACGATGAAGCTCGCCTCTTCACCTTCGAGAAACTCTTCGATGACCAGGCGAGTGCCAAGCGTGGCGGTGAGAGAGTTTAGAGCCTCGCCGGCCTCTTGCGGGTTGCGCGCGATGATGACTCCCTTTCCGGCAGCCAGGCCGTCGGCCTTGAGAACCAAAGGGTATTCGAAGCGCGAGAGAGCGTCCCTGGCCTGTTCCACCGAGTAGGCTTCCTCGTACCGCGCGGTCGGAATCGCCGCAGCCGACATCACTTGTTTCGCGAACAGTTTGCTGCCCTCCAGGCGTGCGGCGGCGGCCGTCGGTCCGAAGAAGAGGAGGCCATGCTGATGAAAGAGATCCGCAACGCCAGCGACCAGGGGTGCTTCGGGACCAGCGATGGTGAGGTCGGCACCAATGGACTTCGCCGCCGCAAGGAAGTCTTCAGGCCGCGATGCGCCGGCAGGCAGGCAGGTGGCGTGCCGGGCAATGCCGGGATTGCCGGGGCAGGCGAAGATCTGGTTGCCGGGTTCCTGAGAGAGCCGCCAAGCGATAGCGTGCTCTCTGCCGCCGCCGCCGAGTACGAGGATTTTCACGAAGTTCTCCAGTCGGTAGAATGAGAGGTAAATAGGCATGATGCCAAATCTGGGCCGTTCGACGAAATACGATGTGGTGGTGGTAGGTGCGGGACACGCGGGATGCGAGGCTGCCCGAGCCTGCGCTCGTATGGGTCTCCGCACCGCCATGATCACCATGAACATCGATCTGATCGCACAAATGTCGTGCAATCCCGCGATCGGGGGGATTGCAAAGGGGCACTTGGTGCGCGAGATCGACGCGCTTGGCGGCCTGATGGGCGAGGTGACCGATGCGGTGGGCATTCAGTTTCGGCTGCTGAACACGAGCCGGGGCCCGGCCGTCTGGTCCCCTCGGGCACAGTGCGACAAGAAGAGATATCGCACCCACATGCGGGAGGTGTTGGAACGTGAGCCGAACCTGAGGATCGTTCAGGCGGAAGTCGCTGACATTTGGATGGAGGGGGAGGGGGAGAATCG
>JAEUQE010000022.1 GCA_016789785.1 Bryobacterales bacterium | reverse complement strand
TGTACAGACTCTGAACTCTTACCCAAGGATTCCTGAGGACCTCGAAATTCACGGGCCGGTATACGGAGTTGCCATAGGCGATCTCGCAGGTGCCGTTGGAATAAAGCATGCCAGGGTGCAGCCCGGTCCCGTTGTCGGGCACCACGCCGACTGGTGGACGCCCGCGGCAGATGTAGGCTTGGCCCTGGTTATAAGGCGAACTGAAAGCACCCTGAATCACGCTGGTAGCCGGCACCCAATGGAGGGACTCGCCGGTTAACACCTCGTACGATCCATATGGCTGCACCAGCCCGTTTTCTGGTACCCAGCACACTCCGCTGGCCGCTGCCTTTCCCAGAAGGTATTCGTCCTGTTGAACGGCCACCCGGCACAGATACAGAGGCGTGACGCCGTCCCGGTCTCTACCGCCCACAATCGCGCCTTGCGGCATCCCGGCTCCGCTGTTTGTCCCAACCCACAGCGCCTGGATCTCGGATTGCGCCCACATGGGTATCGACATCGCAAGGAGAGCGAAGGCCGCGAACGGGAGACGCAACCGCTGGCGCGGCTCGATCGCGGATGTTCCGGCACGGATCACGGCATCCCGGCCTGTGTATGGAATGAGTACGGACACGTCTTCCTACCCCGGCATTTCTTTGCGAATTTCAGTGATCCTCTACTATGCCCTGAAACAGCCTTGCACTGGGAGTAAGTTACGGTAACTTCGCAGGGGCAGGCAGGGCGCGATGATAGGCGCACGGTGGAAGGGCGCACCTGCCGGAGCGGTGCGCCGCCGGGTCACCAGGGAATCGCCGCCGGTAGTCTGAAGGCTGTTTCAAAGTAGCCGCGGCTGGCTCCACGCGCGGGCGCGCCAGGATGGTCAGTTTTCAGACGAGGGACATCTACGGGAAACCGCAAGCGCAGTTGCGGGCGGAGGCGGAAGCGAAAGCGCTTCGCGGCGAACTACGACGGGAGCGCTGCGGCACCGGGAATAGCTCCGAAGAAGGCGCTGTTCGAGGAGCACGGAGCCGTCCCTGCGTGCTTCCATGAGACCTGCCTCAAACTCGGCGGCACACTCACCGGATCGTCCCAGCGCGCAGAGTGCTTCGGCACGAATACGCCGCGTCTCGGGCCGGAAGTCGTGAGCGTGCGTCGCGCCGGCGATTTCGACGGCCTGCATGCAGAGCGAAAGCGATTCCTCGGGCGCAGTGGGAAGCAGGGCTTCCGCGAGTAGGGTCAGGCAGTAAGGCCGTTCGAGTTTGGCGCCCATGGAGTCCTGGCGCTCCATGCTTTTTCGTATCTCCTGGATCCCCTCGTCGGAACGGCCCAAGTGCGCCAGCACCGATCCTCGCACCACCCGGCTCCATTCCACCAACAATGGGAGGCCATGTTCCCGGGCCGCGCCCATGGCTGATTCGAGATGCTCACGAGCGGCGGCATATTCCCCAATGGCATGGTGGATCCAACCGATCCAAAATTCCGCGTAAACCGTACTTTGAGGATGGCCGAGACGGCCGGAGAGCGCGACGGCCTGTCTGGCCCTTGCCATCCCCAGATCTGTTGCCGCCGCCAGGGTGAGCAGGCGGCCGGACATGCTGAGCGAGGTGACCAGGGGGTCGAGAACGTAAAGCGACCCGCGGAACTGATGTTGATCAACTGGCGAGACTTCGAGGATTCGATCGAAAGCCGCACGGGCATCGGCAATCCGGCCCATGAATGCGTACGTGGTTGCCACGGCGTGCAGGGCTTGGACGAGTGGATCCCGGTCGTCGAGGGCGGTTGCAACATCGAGCATCTCCAGGGCAACGGGCAGCGCTTCGATGAGGTTGCCCGCGTTGGTCACGCAGGTATGGATGGCCCAGAGCACTGGCACCAGACGCCGCCCTTCGTTCCGTTGGATGCAGAGTTCGCGGGCGCGACGGTAGGTGCTTTCCACTTCCGGCGCGGCGTAGCCTCGCGTGGACATGTAGGCCATTCCGAGAGTGAGCCGGTACGCCAGTTCCTGCCCGTCACGTTCTGACGACTCCGCCAAGGCTGCCATCGAGCGTATGCCACGTTCGCAGAGCAGCACCGTCTCCGGATAGGCAAACACCCGGGCGGCATTGCGTGCCGCGTTGAGAAACTCGGCGGCGGCCCGCGCATGATCGCGGCCATTCTCATAGAGCACCGCCAGTTGACGCGACAGGGCGGGAGAAGCTGTGCCGGCGAGGTTTTCGAGGGCACTGGCGACCGCACGGCTCATCGCCGCGCGGCGGGACGGCGTCAGCGCATCGTAGAGAGCGTTCTGATAATAGATGTGGAGGAAACGAAACCTCACGGACAAAGGCCGGTCCGGGCGATCGTCCACCTGAATCTCAGTCACCAGGCGGCGCACCCCGGACAGTGACCGCAGTTCGTCCTCTACAACCGCCGGATCGATGTCCAATACCTGGGCGACGACGGCCGAGTCGAATTCCATCCCCTGAACAGCGCCACAGAGCAGGATGTCGCGCGACACGGCGCCGAGGCCCGCAAGATCGGTCCCAATCATTGCGTGGGTACCCGCTGGGATTGCGCCACGGACGTCGGCAAGGCTTCGCACCAATCGCCACTGGCCGTCTTGCTGCGAGAGAACTCCTGTGTCGACCAGGTGGCGGGAGAGGTCCGTCAGAAACATAGGGTGCCCCTCGGTTCGCTCCCGAACGGTGGTAGCAAACTCCCGCGGGAATCCATGACCCGGAAAGCGCCCATCGAGATAGGCATTCACGTCGGATTGGCTGAGCAGCGGAAGAGCCACGTTCTCACACCGGCCCGAACGCTCAAGGCTTAGCTTCGCGGGCAGGAACGGGTGCCCGGAGGCAAGGATGGCCCCAGGACGGAAAGTGGCGAGGATGAGGATCGGGCTGTCCCGCAGGCGCTGTCCGAGATAGGCGAGCAGATCGCAGGTGGAAGCATCGGCCCAGTGGAGGTCGTCAAAGAACAAGATCACGCGAGAGGTCCGCGCAAGTTCCCGCAAACAGGCGACGAACTCCCGGCGCATCCGCTCGTGCGATTGCGGCCGGGATTTTTCGGGAGAAGTGATTTGCGCGTACCAGGAGGGAGCCAGGGACTGAAGGGCGTGCAAAGCCGAGCCGCCCGCCCCGCGAAATCCATCAAGAACTTCCAGGATCGGAGCAAACGCATCCGAATCCGCCAGCCTTTCGGAACAGCAACCGCGGCCGATCACCAAACCAGAACCGGGACGGAGAGCGCCAAGGAACTCCTCGACGAAAGAGGTCTTGCCCATACCGGCATCGCCCGTCACCGTGACCACGGAGCCGCCTCCAGACAGGGAACTGAAGGCGTGATCCAGCCGCAACCGCTCGCTATGGCGGCCGACAAGAGTAGTTCGCTGGAAAGGAGAAGGACGCTGGACGGAAGCCGGTTCGCGTTCCCGGGAACGGAATCGCGGGACGTAGCCTCCGCGCGCAAGTTCAATCTCAACCGGGTCCGCCGCTCCGGGCCCGAGATAGTACTCCGCCAGCCTCGCGCGCAGCCGCCCGGCCATGATGCGGACAACAGGTTCCTGCTGCGGACTGTAGCCGCCGGAGCGTCCAAAAACCTCCACGCCTATTGTGTATTCCTTGAGGTCGCCCGTGTGACCATCGAGCGTCGCCTGGACGATGAACCGAAGAAATTCCGCCAGACGCTGCGATTTCGCGAACAGGGAGTGGGCAAGGATTTTCTCCAGTTGCCTGGCGACTTCACCAGGGGCGGGCGAGGCGGTTGTCATCGGCTGTGTTCGACAAGCATATCGCAACGCGCTTCCAGCGCGACGATATTTTGCGCATGTAGTCCTTTGTGCTTCGTCACACCGAGACAACGTCAGCCCTACCAACAATCAACAAGCCCACCCGCTAGGCGTGCCTCCGCGGCACGGCCACCAGTGAGGCCCGCCGTATGCCGCGTCCTGCCACTGTCCAAAGTTGGCCGGGTTCGCTGCCCCACAAGCACTACGGACGGCATCCCGCGTATCCTCGCGCGGCGGTGAAGATGGCGCCGGGAATAGAGAAATCCACGCGGAACAAATGCGGCTGGCCGTCGCGATTCGGCGTGGTGTAGTTGATCAGTTGCTGCTGGTTGACGGACTCGGCAAGCCGCGCAATCAACGAGGTTGCAGGCGCGGCGGGATCGGTGAACACCACGCCTCCGCTGTCCAGCGCAAGCTGGTTGGCCAGCGCAAGCAGAATCGGGTTGCGGAAGCCATCGCCCAACGGCATGAAGTGGAGCGCAATACCGGCGGTCTGCACGCGCGCGATCAACGCATTCACATCGCGTGGCCCACGCATATCGAAGTTGTTCTCATTGCCAACGAAGATCAGCATTGCCTTGCGGCGGCTGCCCTGCGTGGCGAGGCGGTCCAGACCGTCCTCAATCGCATCGTAAAGCGAGGTACCGATTCCCAGTGGGGGCCGCAGCGAATTCACGCCATCCTGCAGCGCGTTGCGATTCTCGCCATTGGTGAAGTCCCACAGCAGACGCACTCCGTTGTCCATTTGCGTGATCGCCATGCGATCCTGAAGACCGATCGCGTCAACGAAGGCGAATGCAATGTTGCGCATGTTCAGCAGATCGTTGCGCTGCTTCACCGGGTCCAGCACCCCGGCGCTTGCATGCAACACCATCACCCACGACAGTCCGGAACCCGACGGCTCAGCGGGGACGATGGTGCAAGGTACCGGCACTCCATCCTCGCTGCAGCGGAGATTGTTCGAGTTCAACGCAGTCACCGGAGCGCCGATCCGGTCGACAACGGTGGTCTGCACCAGCACGGAAGGGCACAGCGCCGAACTCACCAGCGGGATCCTCGCCGTTGGCCCCGGTTCATTGATCACCAGGGGAATACTGTTCGACGTACCTCCACCGGGCGGCGCATTCACCACACTGATTTGCGCCGTGCGCGCCGATGCGGCATCGTCCGGAGCCAGCGACGCGCGCAAGGAAGTGGAACTCAGGAATCCGGTGGGACGCGGCGCTCCGTTCAAATGCACCACGGAGTTTGAGTTGAAGTTCGTACCTGTCACCGTGACGTCGAACCGAAGGGACGCGGGTTGCATGGACGCGGGCGTGATGAAACTGATGCGCGGCAAGGGTGACGCGGTGGCGGGCGAACCCAGGCCTTGCATCGTCACCACGGCCCGGGGTTGAGCCGGATCATTGGTCTCAATACTCAGCGAACCGGGCTGCGCCCCGAGGGCCGCCGGTTGGAATCGCAGCGAGATCACCTGCTGCGCACCTGGAGCAATCGACACTGGCGGCACGGGCGTCACCACGCTGTATGCCGCACCGGTAACAGTGAAGCTGATGAGACTGAGCGGTCCGTTGCCGCCATTGCGGGCAGTGACCGCGAGAACGCGCTGTTGTCCGAGCGGAACGGCGCCGAAGTCGAGCGCTGTGGGACCGAGTTCCAGCCGCGGCGCGGACAGCAACTGCCCCACTCCGCGCAACTCGGCTCGCAACGCCGGATTCGTCGGATCATTGCTGGCGACGTTGAGCGCGCCGAGTTGCGCACCGTCCACGAGCGGAGTGAATCGCACCACGATCGCGCGTTCCTCGCCAGCGGCCATTGTGAATTGCCCAAGCGGGCTGACGACTGCGAAACGAGCGTTCTGGGTGGAGAGCTGGGTGACGATGAGCGGCGCGGATCCATCGTTGCGCAAGCGTGCGGTGAGTTCGCGGGTTTGTCCTACCGGAACCACGCCGAAGTCGAGCGAGAGGGGTGTCAGGACACCCGCCGGAACAGCTTGATCGAACACCGCCGCACGCAAGCCAATTGCCCGTTCCGAGGCTGAGGAGTCATTCGAGATGAGAATCGCGTCCGTCGCGTCGACACCGGGAATGCGCGGCCGGTGGCGCACGGGTAACGGCCTCTGTTGGCCGGCCCGCACGCGAAACGGGAGCGGGGCGCCAAGCTGAAAAGGCTCGGCGACGTTGTCCATGCGCTCCACTATCAAAGGCCCGGTGCCGGTATTGCGCAGAAGGAGACTTCGCTCATTGATGGTGCTCGAAACCACGTTGCCAAAGTCGATGGTTGCGCTTGGCAATTCGAGCGCCGGCGTTTGCGACAGCGTTGCCGTGCCTGATCCGACAATCGCCTGATCGGCCCCAGCGCTGGCGATGAGACGAAACTGAACGTTGGGTCCAAGGAGGACAGACGTGTCGATCTCGAAGCTTGTCTCCTTCCAATCGACGGCAAGCGGATACCAGTTCGCACCTTCATCGTTGGAGTAGAGCAGTGTGTAGGTCAGCGCACGGTTCGAGGGATCATTCGCGGACCAGCGCACGGTCTGCAGTCCGTTCCACACATCTCCGTTCGCTGGAGAATCGAAGGCCACATTGGGGGCCGCGCCGGAGGGCGCAAGCGACGCGACTTCGAAGCCGCCACGGCGCAGCACCACGCGAGTCAGCCGGCCGGGAATGCGGACCTTCGCGGCGAAACTGAACGTTTCCTCGACAAAGAAACACTGCTCGGCTTCGCCCTCGGTTCCGATCGCGCGCACGCAGGTATCGCCACCGGAGACAGAAGGCTCGGGCAGAATCAAGGAGTTCACGACGGTGACGTTTTCAATCGACCGTGCCGTGCCGCTGACAATCGCATAGTCTGACGCCGCGGCAACCGCGCCGGGCTGAAGCGACTCAAAGAGCCTGCGTGCCTGCACCGCGCTGATCCATGCCTGCGCCGTGGGATCGTCACAAGCCGCGAGAAAGCTCGGCTGCGACGGCGCCACCAGGCGCGTGCCAACCGGATCGAAACCAGGATCTCCGATGACGGCCGCGCAACCTCCCTCGGCGGAAGGAAGACCGGCAGCGCGCCCAATCGCACGAGCCAGTGCATTCTGATTCTCGCCGTCATTGGTCTGCTCCACCAGCCATGCCGCGCCGTTGGAAGCCGTGCCCGCCGTGTTGCCGGCCCCCATCTCAGCCTGCGAGGAACGCGGCAGCCATGCCGTCAACACGTGGGGGCGCAGGGGCGAATCATCCAGCAGGTACTTCCACTTCTTCAAGTGCGATTGCAGAGCCGCAATGCCAGCCGCATCGTTCAATGCACGATCCCAACGAATGGCGGCGGCGGGCACATCGTCATAGCGCAGGGATGCATCGGGCACGGGCAGCAGCCGCTCGATGAGACCTTGCGCCACGGCGCCACCGTTGTAGCAATTGCCGGCCACGCATAGCGGAATCCACGCAACGCGGGGATCGGCGAGATTGGGCGCCGCGAACGTCACGCTGCGCACCGCATTGTTATTGTCTGTGGGCGACTCCACCGTGCCCGGAGGAATACGCAGTTCGGCACGCAGTTCGATGGTGCCCGCCGTCGTCCATGCGGCAGGCAAGATGAAGTTCAGCGAGTGTTGCAGATTGCTCCGGTCCGGCTGCGGACGAGCCTGAATGGGAGGATTGATGGCGCGTTGCGGCGACTGTGCGACTTCGACACCGTTGCGAAAAGCCCGCAGAAACACCGTGACGCCGGAAATCAGGGCTTCGGGGCGATTCAACTGGCGTACATACGCGCGGACCGCTGTGGCTTTGCCCGCGATCAGCGGCACTTCCTGCGCTTCGTCCTGGACGGTCTGCACCACCTCCAGGCGGCTGATGGTCAGGTCGGGTGGAAACGTGATTTGCGCGGAGAGAACCGCAGCGACCGGAAAGAGAATCAGAGCTTTCATTCGTGCCAATTCTCTATTCTCGGCTATTTTCCCGATTCTCATGAGTGTGGCCGGGCAGCGCGCGGGCGAGACGTGCTACGCTTCTTGATTTCCATGCTCCTGATTGGCATTGCGGGCCCCTCGTGCGCGGGAAAGGGCACGCTCTCGAACTGGTTGGCGCAGCGGCTTCCGGCAGACGTCTTGCCTCTTGACGCATACTACTTTCCCCTGGATGATCTTTCGCTCGAAGAGCGCGCTCACAAGAACTTCGATGATCCGGCATCGCTCGATGAGCCGCTGCTGGTGGAGCATCTGGCAGCGCTGCGGGCCGGCTCGGCGGTTCACCGTCCCGTGTACGATTTCTCGCGCCACACGCGCGCCGCGGAGAGTGTACGCCTGGAGCCGCACGGTTTCCTGCTCATCGAAGGTCTGTTCACGCTGCACTGGCCGCGCGTACGCGATCTGCTGACCGCCTCCATTTTCATCACCGCTCCGAATGGAGTGTGCCTCGAACGGCGGGTGGACCGGGACCAGCGCGAGCGTGGACGCACGGCCGGGTCGGTTGTCTCGCAATATGAGAGCACGGTCAGCCCCATGCGCTCACTCTATGTGGATCCGACAATGAAGTATGCCGATCTTGTGCTTGACGGCACACATCCCATTGAGGAGAACGGGCCGCAGACGCTCGATTTCCTGCGTTCGCGGCCCTGGGCTTGAACTCTGAGCGCAATGAATCTGTCGCTGTTTGAAGATCCGCAACCTGATCTGGCGGGCCAACTCGCACCGAAGCTCCAGAAGCTTGCCGCGGAGGGAGTTCTTATCGGCACGAGTTCCTGGAAGTACGAAGGATGGCTGGGGCAGATTTACTCGCGGGAACGCTACCTGGTGCGAGGCAAGTTCTCCCAGCGCAAGTTCGAAGCGGAATGCCTGGAGGAGTACGCCAAAACATTTCCCGTCGTTTGTGGAGACTTCTCCTTTTATCAATTTCCTTCGGACGCGTTCTGGAACCGGCTGTTCGCTTCGGCGCCGCGAGAGCTTCGTTTCGCATTCAAGGTACCGGAAGACATCACGGTGAAGCGCTTCCCCAAGCACGACCGTTATGGCGCGCGGGCCGGCCAGCCCAATGAAGCATTTCTCAATGCCGCCGTTTTCGGCGACTCGATGCTTCGCCCGCTGGAACCGTATCGCGACCGGATCGCGGCGTTCATCTTCGAATTCGGCACGTTCAACCAGGCCAGCTTCGAGGACGAAGCGCCATTCCTCGATCAGTTGCACCGCTTTCTGGAAGCGTTGCCGAAACAGCATCGCTACTCGGTGGAAGTGCGCAATCCGGAGTTCCTCGCCTCGGACTACTTCGCTTGTCTCCGCAGCCACGGCGTCGCGCACGTGTTCAACGCCTGGACAAGGATGCCCGAACTTGGCGTGCAGGTCGCGCTGGCCGATGCGTTCACCACGAACTTCACGGTGGTTCGCGCCTTGCTGCGGCGGGGACGCAGCTACGAGGAAGCGGTGAAATCCTTCCAGCCCTACCAGCAGGTGCAGGAGCCGAACCCCGCCGCTCGCCAAGCGCTTCGTGGCGTGATCCAACGCGCCCGCAGCCAGCGTGAACCGGCCTTCATTTTTGTGAACAACCGGCTGGAGGGGAACGCTCCGGGAACGATCGCCGCCATCGTCGAGGACTGAAGCGCTAGAATAGTGCTTCATGTCCTCCAGTGCCATGCGGCGCACTCCTGCGCCGACTCCTGTCCACGCGGCCGGTGTGGTCTCACTCCCCGTTGGCTCGCCTGAGAGGCCGCGCGCCGAATCCCGCTCCGCCGTCTGGCGTTTGCGGACGTGCGCGGCGGCCTGCCTTGTCATCCTCGCGGCCAGCGCCTGCAAGAAGGCGCCGCCCACCAACGTGGCGGCGGATGTGAACGGACGGCAGATCACGTTCGCCGACCTCGATAAGCAGTACCGCTTCCAGTTTGGCCAGATGTCAGAAAAGCCGAGCGAGGAACAAGTCAGCTACCAGAAATTCGAGTTGCTCCGCACCATGATCGACAACGAAGTCATGCTGCAGCGCGCTGAGAAGATGAATCTGATGGCCACCGACTCCGACGTGGAGGCGAAGTTCAACGAGCTCAAAACGCCCTACACGCAGGAAGAGTTTCAGAAGCAGCTCAACGCGCGCAACATGACGGTAGAGGATCTCAAGGCGCAACTCCGCCGGGACCTCAGCATCACCAAGCTCATCAACAAAGAGATCACGTCGAAGATCATCATCCTCGACAAAGAGGTCACCGAGTTCTATAACTCGAACAAGTCGGCGTTCAACTTTCCGGAGCCGCGTGTGCATCTGGCGCAGATTCTCGTCACGCCTCGGCCTGATCCGACGGTGCGCAATCTGAAGGGCGACAAAGCGACCACCGATGAGCAGGCGCGCAAGAAGATCCTGCTGCTGGAGGCTCGTGCCCGGGGTGGCGAGGACTTCTCCATGCTTGCGCAGAATTTCTCGGAAGATCCTTCCACAGCGGCCAACGGCGGCGACCTCGGCTTCATCGGCGAATCATCGCTTGAGAAAGCAAACCCCGATCTGCGGAAGCTGGTCATGTCCATGCAGCCGGGCCAGGTGTCGCAACCCATGAGATCCGAAGAAGGCTATCGCATTCTGAAGATGATCTCGAAGGAGCCGGCGGGCCAGCGCGAGCTGAACGATCCGCGCGTGCAGCAGAGCATCCGCGATCAGTTGATCAATCGCAAGGACCAATTGCTGCGCGCGGTTTACTACGAAGTGGCGCGCAACGAAGCCAAGGTAGTGAACTACTTCGCAATCAAAGTCAACGAGGACTGGGGCAAGAAGTAAAGCCGATGCGGGGCTTTACGCGGCGTTCCCTGCTCGGCTTTGGGCCACTGCTTGCGCAAGCCGGGCCGCTGCCGAAAATCCGCGGCATTGCGACGCACAAGCATCCGCCCACAGTCCGGTTACGGTCGCGGCCGGCGAAGGCCTGCTGCTGAGGTCGGACTTCAAGGCTCTGCTGGATTCAGGCGGCGCACGCATTCTTCAGCCGGATGTGATTCACTGTGGCGGCATCACCGAGATGCGCAGGATCGCCGCACTGGGCGAACTCTATGACGTAGAGATCTCGCCGCACATGTGGTACGGGCCGATCGCGCATGCCGCGTCGATTCACTCCATGGCCGCAGTGCGCAACTTCCTCGCACAGGATTGGGATGGCGGCAGTGAAGCACTGTTTGCCGACATCACACACGGCACACTGCTGAAACAGCAGCAAGGCGGAGTGATGCTGCCCGAAAAGCCCGGACTTGGCATCGAGATGGACTGGGAGTTGCTGAAGTGCCGATTCCCTTACCAGGGCCGCCGCGCCACACCGCAAATTACACCGCGTCCACAAGCCCGGTGACATCAGTCACCGCACACGGCCGCACCGCACAAAGCCGGGCGGAGGTGAGCCTTGACTGGCTAAAGCGTCAGCCCTATACTGTGGCCGGAGATTTTCATGATCGAACTTCCGTTTGCCATTAACAACTACCCGCCTACTGTGGATGGTGAGCGACTTCGCTATTCCTATGAGTCTGGGGTCTTCTCGGTAGTTCCAGACGGGCGCTGGATGATCTTCGTGAATGGAATGCGTTACGACGCCGCCACCTTTCGCGACCACTGCATGGGCCTTAGCTTTCTTACGCGGGCCAACGTAATTGGCGTCTTCAACCTTGGGGAAAGCGAATGGAGGGATCTCGAACAGGCGATCGGCGATTACTGGGCGATCCTCGGAGCGGCGAAGACGGAACATCCCAAGAAGGTGGCCGCCATCAAACTCTTTGCCGCCAAACTGGTAGAGGACCTGAAGATCGATGTCGCATCGATCAGCCCATTCCTCGCCAAAATCGTGGCCGACACGCTACCCAAAGCGAATTTCGTGAATCCGGCGGTCACATCACTCTACAATCTGATCCAAGACTACGGGGACTATTGGGGCGCCTCCCCGATGTGCCTACTCTGCCACAGTCAAGGAGCGCTCATCACGAGCCGAGCCCTCTACATGCTGGAGGCAACCCGGAAGGGCAATCTCAATTTGCCCTCGCTACACGTGTTCTCTTGCGGCTCGGAGGCTCCGTTCTGGCCCACATCGATTTCTCACTCTGACTATGTGCACACCAACGATCCACTGACGAAGCTATCAATGGGAGCGTTGGTCTACGCCTCAGAGAAATGCGCAACCGAGTATCCGGATCCGAGTGCCAACAAGACCTTCTGGACAGATCTGAGGGAAGCAATTAGCGACCCCGCCAAAAAGATCGAGGACGCGTTTCTTTTTGCGCATTGGATAGATACGTATGTGGGGGATTTCGTCAACCCGCTGCGCAACGCCATTTGGAGTGGCAGCCCTCCGTCTACCTACGAGCAAGTACTGGAGCTGAAACAACTGTTCCACAAGAACTGAGGCCGCGGTCTTGCCTGCGCGGGACCTGAATCTCTCAGACATGCAGTGCGACTTACCATCCTCGACCGGCTGACGCGAAGTTCCCGACGAATCCGACAAGGCGGACAAAGGCCTGGAGCGGGTGAGCATGGGGATGCAGTTGCTCCGGGCGACTCTCCCGGAGGGCAGCGCTCCGAGACCATGAGGATGCGCATCGGTCCCTGGAAAAGAGGCACGACTTGGCAGCCATCCTCAGTCATATCGAAACCCGGCTGGTGAAATCCGATTACACGTTCCAGTTCGAGGGACAGCAATTCGTGATCGAACGCACCACACAAAGCCACACCACACAAAGCCATTGACTCGCGCTCCGCAGCCACCGTATACTATGGATTCATGCGTTCCTTCGCCTATCGCTACTGGTTCTGGTACTTCACCGGACCCGTGTGAGTGGTGTTGGATCTTTCGATCGCTTCCAAAGTTCGCAATCAACCAACCCACTCGAAAGAGTGGGTTTTTCGTTTTTATGGGCTCAGGAAAGGTGGTTCCCAATGGTTGTATCCATGGATGCCGGTGCAAGAGAATCCGAAATCAGTCATGTGGTGGAGCACATCCGTCAATCGGGATACCGCATCCACTCGATTGAACGCGGCGGAGACAGTAGCGTCCGCATCGGGGCAGTGCCATTGAATGGCCGCCGTGCCGACGTCGACGCAATCTCGCAGTTCCCCGGCGTGACCCGTGCCGCGCATATTCAAGCCCCCTACAAGTTTGCCAGCCGTGAATTCCGTGACGATAAGAGCATCA
The DNA here is from genome assembly GCA_016789785.1 of Bryobacterales bacterium. The sequence continues at coordinate 43,307 of JAEUQE010000022.1, read as the reverse complement.
TCTCCATCGGCCGCCCGGGCTTCCGGCGCACGGAAATCGGAGGTGACCGCTTCGTGATGATGGCGGGCCCATGCTCGGTGGAAAGCGAGTTCCAGATCATGGACTGCGCATTCGCGGTGGCGGACGCTGGGGCCACGGTCCTGCGCGGCGGCGCATTCAAACCGCGAACTTCGCCTTACGACTTCCAGGGTCTGGAAGAAGAGGGACTCCGTCTACTGGCCAAAGCTCGCGAGGCAACGGGACTTGCCATCATCACTGAAGTCATGTCGGACCGCGATGTTGACCTCGTGGCATCCTATGCGGATATCATGCAAGTGGGCGCGCGCAATATGCAGAACTTCGCATTGCTGAAAGCTCTCGGCTCGTGTGGCCGCCCCGTGATGCTCAAGCGTGGCATGAGTTGCTCGATCAAAGAACTGCTGATGTCCGCCGAATACGTGGTGGCGCATGGCAACCCGAATGTGATTCTGTGCGAACGCGGAATTCGCACTTTCGAAACCGCGACGCGCAACACCTGCGACATCGCCGCGGTCCCCGTGCTGAATGAGTTGACCCACCTGCCGGTCGTTGTCGATCCAAGCCACGCCACCGGCAAGCGAAGTCTCGTACCGGCGGTGTCGAAGGCCGCGGTTGCTATCGGGGCCGACGGGATCATTCTGGAAGCGCACCCTTGTCCTGATCAGGCGGTCAGCGATGGCGCTCAGTCCCTGAGCCTCGATCAATTCCGGCAGCTCATGCGCGACCTGAGAGGTTACCTCGCTCTGTGGAAGGAGTCGCGGGCATGTGCGATGCTCGCGGCAGTGTAGAGCCGCTTTGACGCCACGCACCAAGTGGTTGCTCGCCGCCGTGGCCTTTGCCGCGATTGCTGTTGCCGTGTATTGGCGCTACACGCAGCGCCCGCTCCCGGATGCGGAGTTGCTGGGACGTCTGCCGCTTGCGGGCCGGGTGGTGGTGCGTCTCGATGTGGCAGCGCTGCGATCCTCCGGCTTGTTGGACTCGCTGGCCGGCGCCGCCAATATCGAAGAAGCCGATTACAAACAGTTCGTGGCCGAGACGGGCTTCAACTATCGCCGCGATCTCGACACCGTGCTCCTCTCGCATTCCCCCAACGAAGCCAGTTTTCTTTTGACGGGCCGGTTCCAATGGAGCAGATTGCAAGCCTACGCCGCGAAACAGGGCGGCAGTTGCAGCAACGGGATCTGCCGCGTGAAGAGCAGCACGCCGGGCCGCAACGTGAGCTTCGCGCGGATCAACAGCTGCACGCTTGCCATGGCATCGAGCATCGAGACCGACGCGGCCCGCACCATGCTTGCGCCGCCCGCCCCGATTGTTGACACGGAGTACCCGTCGGCGCCGGTATGGTTCGTGATCCCCTCCGAGCGTCTGCAGGATGAAAAAATCCTTCCGACCGGCACACGCATGTTCGCGACAGCGCTCGGGAATCCCGAACGCCTCACGCTCTCCATCGGCCCGCAAGGCAACGGCTTCACCGCAACGCTCTCGGCGCGGTATCCGTCCATTGAGAATGCGGCACAAACGTTGATCGAGATGAATGCCGCTACGAAGTTGCTGCAACGCCTTCTCCGGTTGGAGCATAAAGAGCCGAATCCGCGTGATCTGACGGGCGTGCTCAACAAGGGGGAGTTTCGCGTGGAGGGCAGCCGGCTCACCGCCACCTGGCCCATCGAGCGTGTCTTCTTCGAGAACCTTTTGGGAGGATCGAATTGAGTTTGCGTTCGCAGGGCAATTGGCCCGGCGTAATTTGCCTGGGCAACATTGTAATGGATGTGCTCACGTATCCCGTGGATGAGATCACCTGGGGCGGGACACGTTGGGTGCAGTCGATCTCGCAGTCGCTTGGCGGCAATGGCGCGAACACATCGTGTGCACTCGGCATGCTGGGTGTTGGCGCACGCCTGATCGGTGGCGTGGGCATGGATCCCTTCGGCGACGCGGCGCTGCAACGGCTGGAAGAGTGCCATGTCGACACGCGCTACATCTCGCGCATGCAAAGTCCCACGGCCACCACCGTCGCACTGGTTCGTTCCGATGGCACCCGAGCCTTCCTGCATCAACCGGGCGTGAGCCGCGAGTTGTTCGCCGATGGGTTCGAACTCACGCCATCCCTGGTGGAAGGCTGTTCCGCGCTTCACATCGGCAATCCGTTTTCCATGACGAATTTCCGTCCTCGGGTACGCAGCATCCTCGAACAGGCGCGCGCACTGGGCCTCGAAACCTCGATGGATACGGCCTGGGATGCACTCGGAGAATGGATGAAGCTGATTGGCCCATGTCTTCCGCTGGTCGATCTGTTCTTCACCAACGAAGATGAGGCGCGCATGCTGACGGGGAGCACGGACCCGCGGACTGTCGCACTGACGCTGCAAAGGCACGGCGCATCGTCGATCGTGTTGAAGCGTGGCGCGAAGGGTTGCGTGGTGTTCCATGAGAATGCCGTGTGGGAAGTGCCTGCGCTGGAAGTGCAGGCGATCGACACGACGGGTGCGGGCGATTGCTTCGCGGGTGCATTCCTTGCGGCGTTGCAGCGCGGGTTGCCAATGCCCGACGCGGCACTCATCGCCAACGCGGTGGGCGCGCTCAACGTCCAATCGATCGGCGGGACGTCGGGGCTGCGCACGTGGGACGAGACGGTGGCGATGCTGGATCAGCCGGCCTGATCAATGCACCGCGACGCGATCCACGTAGAACATCGCTTCAGCGACGGGCTCATCGGCGCCGGGCAGATCTTTTAACGAGGGGTCGTAGCGATCGAGCGTGCGCGGCGGCTGGTCGCGATAGGCGCCCGTGCGCAACGAGAGCCGCTCCACGGACTGCGCGGTCTCCGCGAAGGCAAGGCCCGTCCACACGCGCTTGCCGTCCATTGTCACATCGTACTTTCCACGCGCCGCATCGACGTTGAATTCAACGGCGATCCATCGATCCCGAGCATACTTGCCGCCTTGCTTCATTGACACGCCGTCGGCCGCGCGCACCGTACCATCGGCGCTCAACAACACACGCACTGGCCGTGCCCCGAAGCGATCCTGCACTTCCATCTCGATTCCATCGCGCCCCGGCGACTTGGCCCACAGCGCAAAGCTCAGCCGCACCTGCTTCCCTTCCTGGAATACACGCACTGCGCGCGCATAGTCATAAGGGTCGCGATCCCGCAGCAGCAGGCTCTTCCCGCGCTGATCCGGCGCATCCGTAACGGCCACCGCGGCCCACTGGGGGCTGTAGAGATTCCAATCGCGAACGTCACCGCCACTGGCCATCGCATCGAAGTCATCATTCACGGCACGATCCACACGATCCCGCAGAGGCACGGGCACACGGCTGATCCAAATGTCTTCTTTGTTGCCGCTGTAGACAACCCACATCGCACCATCCCGGGGATCGCCGTTGCCTTCGACGATGCCGCGCACGTACTGTACACCGAAGTCTTTCGCGCGCCCGATGAATCTGCGGGGTGGAACTTCACCGTTGATGAGATTCAACGAGTCGAACGTCTCGCCGTCGTTGCTTGCCGATACGGCAAGCGGCCATCGATGACTGCCGTAGGTCACCGGGTTGTAGACCAGGGCATAGCGCCTGTCGGCGGTTCGCTGCCCCCACACTTTCGCGTTGTTCGTGACGAGGCTTTCGGCGCGCACGACAGGCGACCATGTGTTGCCTTCATCGCTCGACATCGCGGTATAGGCATTCTTGCAGACACCAACTACCTTGCCGTCCGCCCGATGAAAGTACGACACGGCCGAACATGGCCCACGCATCCCTGCCACGTCCGGATCTTCATCGCGCCACTGCTCCGTGATCAGCTTATTCTTCAACAAAGCGTCGCATGCTTCTCGAAGCGACGCATCGGATGACTCGCGGTAGTGCGGATACGCCGTGTTCTTCGCGTTCCAAGGTGTACCAGAGTTGTACCGCGCGAAATAGATGGGACCAAAGGACCCATCACGCCGCACTTCTCGCAGCACGCGCCCAATGCCTCCCGCGCGAAACGGATTCGGCGCATGGCCGTAGAAGGCCGAGATCAACAGCTTGCCATTCGGCGCGACGAAGAAGCCCATGCGTTGGTGCATCATGTAGCCGGTGCTTTTCGGAGGCGCATGTGCGGCAGCATTCTGTGGTGCGGGATAGGGCGGAAATACGACTACCGGCTTGCCCCAATTACGACCATCGGCCGACGTCACCAGCAGCGTCTGCCCGGGCGGCTCATGCTCGCCCACCGGATTGCTCAGGTACTCGAGATAGAACTTGCCGTTCCAGTGCGCAAGCATCGGCGCGTGATTGTAGGTCCATCCGTGGCCATCACTCCATTCGGGATGCGTTCGATTCGCGCGCATCACCTGATAGCTGGACGCGCCAACCACCGGGCGCAACCGGCCTTCGTGCACATTCACGTCGATCTTCCCCTCACCCGTGTAGCGCAACGCTGCCTGCGCGTCCGGCGCCTGCGCATTCGCGCACATCGCCGCAATCCAACACAACGCTCCAAGTCGCCTCATGAAAGAACCACTGTACTACCGGCGTTGGCCGCCCGGCATGCTCCTCCGGCGAAGCAGCATTGCGGCGTTGCCTCGGCCCCAATGCTCTTCCTTTAGGGGCGGTGGCCGTGGCTGGCGATTCGCTCCGGTGGATCATTAGCGCTCGCCCAGGCTCGCCTTCACCCTGCATTCTCGTTCGCCTCGCCCTGCACCGAGATGAGTCTCGGCGCGGCAGGCTGAAGCCTAGCGCCACGGGGAGGTGCGCGGCGCCAAGATGTAATCGCGCGGTGATACCTTCGAAGAATGCTGCCGATGGTCTGCTTCATGCTCCTCGCGATGAATGTCAGTGCGCAAAAGCCTGATCCTTATCACCACCCGATTCGCGTGCCGCAACTCGACCGTCCTGCCGTGATTGATGGCGATCTCAGCGAGTGGAAGCATCACGCATTCCACGACGGTGTATGGGACATTGCACGCCTTCGAGAAACGCCCTGGTACGACCCGAACATCAATCGCCTCACCGACCACGGCAACGAACCGGACCCGCACGACGACCTCGCCGCGCGCTACTACATCGCCTGGGACAACGAGTATCTCTATCTCGGCGCCGAAGTGAAGGACAACGTGAACGATGTCCGCGACCCCGCGCATCAACCCAAGCGGTGGTACTACAAGGACGCGATCTGCTGGTTCATCGAAGCGCCACGGTTGCGCCAATCCAAAAAGTTCGGCGAAGCGGACAATGCGTTCTGTTTCATCGCCGACAGTTCGCGCCCGGACTATGCCGCTTGGTGGCGTCATGGTTCTCCGGACAAGACCTACATCGAAGAACCGTTGCCGAAAGATGCGGCGCAGTACGTGCTGCGCGTCGATCCGCAACGGCGGGGCACCGGCGACTTCGTACTTGAAGCACGTATCAAGATGTCTTCCACGTTCGGTGCAAGCAGCCCTCGCTGGCAGCCTCCTCGCGTGGGCGACGTGTACGGCCTGGAGATTGTGCATACCGATCCCGATGGCGGCGACTACGGCGGCCACTTCCTGATCTACGGGCGCGGCGATGATGACGCCACTTGGGGACGCATGGAACTCGTGGGACCACGCTCGCCATTGGAGCGCAGGCCAAAATGATCCAACGCACCGGGCGATCGTGCTGTAAAATCACAACACTGACGTCCGCCACCAACTGGGCATCAAACAAAAATGAAGCACTTTGTTCTTTTCCTGGCACCGGTCATCGCCGCCTCCGCGCAGGATGCACACGCGCTGTTTGAGAAACACTGTGCGGTGTGCCATGGCGATGGCCGCGGCACCGAGCGCGGTCCGAATCTCGCCAACAGCCGGCGCGTGCGCGCGCAGTCCCTGGATCAACTCCGCGCGGTGATTCGCGACGGTGTCCCTGCGCGTGGCATGCCCGCGTTCCCGCTGCCAGCCGCGGAACTCGACGCAATCACGCGCCTCGTGCGATCGTTCAGTGCTCCGGCCGCCGACAGCAATCCGCCCGGTGACCGCGCCGCGGGTGAACGCTATTTTTTCGGCAAAGGCGGCTGCTTCCGTTGCCACATGGCTCTGGGAAAAGGCAGGGCTTCCGGCCCCGACCTCTCCACGATTGGCCGCGAACTGACGCTGGCCGAAATTGAGGAGTCCGTAAGGCAGCCTTCTGCACGGATCAAGCCTGGGTACCAATTCGCAGACGTGGAACTGCAGAGCGGCAGAGAGATCCGCGGGTTCGTCCGCAATGAAAGCCGCTACAGCACGCAGATCCAGGATCTCAACGGTGACTTTCACCTGCTCGCGCAGCCTGAGATTCGGACGATTCGCCGGCTGCAGGGCTCATCCATGCGCGCGCCGCAATGTACGGCCAGCGAATGCCGTGATCTGCTGGCCTATCTCAGTTCGCTGGCCGGAGCCGCTGCGGGCCGCAAAGGCACGCCGCTCGAATTGGAGGGAGGCCCGCCGTTCACGCGCATCACGAATCCGCCCCCCGGCGATTGGCCTTCTTATCACGGCCAACTCACGGGCAACCGTCACGCAACCTTGAGTCAGATCACGCCCCTCAACGTGAAGGATCTGACATTGAAGTGGGTGTTCCCGATCAACCACAACACGCTCGAATGCACGCCGGTTGTCGTGGACGGCGTCATGTATGTTACGGGTCCGAATGAAGTCTATGCGATCGATGGACGCTCGGGCCGCACACTCTGGCACTATCACCGGCCGATGTCCGGCGAATCGAAAGGCGATCCGGCGAAGGGCACCAATCGTGGTGTCGCCGTCTTGCGCGATCGCGTGTTCTTCGTTACCGACAACGCGCACCTGCTCGCCTTGCATCGGGTGACGGGTCAGCTTCTGTGGGAGACGGTGATCACCGAAGGCGTGGACGACAAGCGCAACATCGGCAACACCGCGGCTCCGCTGGTAGTGAATGATCTGGTGATCGCGGGCGTTTCGGGCGGCGATCTCGGCATGCGCGGATTCCTGGATGCTTACCATTCCGTGAGCGGTGAACGAGTGTGGCGCTTCTGGACTGTTCCCAAACCGGGCGAGCCAGGATCGGAAACATGGCAGGGCACCGCACTCGCGCAGTTCGGCGGAGGCGGCGCAACGTGGATGACCGGCACCTTCGACCACGAGACCAACCTGATCTTCTGGGGCGCGGGGAACCCTTATCCAGCCATGAACGGCGATGAGCGCAAGGGAGACAACCTCTATACCGATAGCGTCCTCGCGCTGGATGCCGCCACTGGCAAGCTCAGATGGCACTATCAATTCACGCCGCATGATCTCTATGACTGGGATGCCGGCCAGACACCGATGATCGTGAACCGTCACTATCGCGGGGCGGATCGCAAGCTGCTTCTCCAGGCCAATCGCAATGGTTTCTTCTATGTCTTCGATCGAACCAGCGGCGAACTTCTGCTGGCGGAGAAATTCGTTGACCGTCTGACGTGGGCCAAAGGCATTGGCAAGGACGGGCGTCCGATCGTTGTGCCCGGGCTGGAGCCGGCGCGCGATGGAACAAAAGTGTGCCCGAATGTTTTGGGCGCCACCAACTGGCCCTCCATGGCATTTCATCCCGAAACCGGTCTTTTCTATGTGATGGCGAGAGAGGCGTGCGGCATCTACACGAAGCCGCCCAGTTGGAATCCGAAGCCGATTCCGCTCGAACCCGGCCAGATGTTTCTGCGGGCGCTCGACATTGAAACCGGGCGCAGAGTGTGGGAAGTGCCGCAGATCGGGCCCGCCGATAGCTGGGGCGGAGTGCTTTCCACGGGCGGAGTAATCTTCTTCGGAGAGGACAGCGGAGCTTTGGGCGCGGTGGACGCGAAGACCGGCACAGACCTCTGGCACATCCAGACCAACGCATCGGCGGCGCTGGGCGATGGCCACAGTTGGCGATCGTCTCCCATGACGTATCTCGCCGGAGGCAGGCAATACATTGCGTTCGCAGCCGGGCCCAATATCCTGAGCTTCGGGCTGCCATAGCCGTCGCCATGCTGGTGGCTCATTCCAAGGCGAAGGCGCTTGAGTCGATACTACCCCTGCTCGTGCACATCCAGGCCAAGCTTGATTCGGATCTTTCACTGGATGCACTCGCGGCGAAAGCCGGCCTCTCCCGATTCCATTTGCATCGCTTGTTCCGGCAGACCACGGGCGAAACGGCGAAGGCGTACATTCTCCGTCTGCGGCTACAGCAGGCGGCATTCCGGTTGATGCTGCATGACGATCGCGTCATCGACATCGCGCTGGAATGCGGATTCTCGAATCACGCGTCGTTCAGCCGGGCCTTCCGCGATCACTACGGCGTTGCGCCCTCGCAGTATCGCGCGGATGCCCGAACGCCGGTTGTTCGCAGCACATCCTCACCGCGCGCGCCCGATCTGTCCGGTCAGCCTTCAGAACGTGCGGCACTCCGTATCGTCCACCTGCGGGCCATGCATCTCGCGTTCATCCGGCACGTCGGCCCGTATGAGTCGGTTGACCCTACGCTGTGGGCACAACTCGAAAATTGGGCCAAGCGCCGTGGCTTGGCGCACCAGTTGCTGATCGGCATAGGGCACGATCCGCCTTCCTCCACACCATCGCACCTGTTGCGCTTCGACGCAGCCATTGATGTTCCCGGCCCATTCGCGACGGAGGGCCGCATTGGGTATCAGCGGCTGGAAGGCGGCACGCACGCTTCCACCACTCACGTGGGTCCCTACGCAGCGCTTCCCGAAACTTATGAAGCGGTCTTCGGCGAACTGCTGCGGTTAAAGCAGTACAAGGTAATCGGCCTACCGGCAATTGAGATTTATCAGGCAACCGCGATCAACCCGGATTACGGGTTGAATCACACGGCGCTCTACTTTCCGCTCCGGGCCGCCGAGAATCGGGGGCGCCGGCGTTCATGACGGAACGCTCACCGAATCCTCACCAGTCGCTTAGGTCCGATTGCGCAATTCGCCCTTACACTTCACAGTGGAGGGTTTGACATGAAAAACCTGGGTTTCTGGGGTTTGCTGGCGACGACTGTGTTGAGTGGCCAGTCATCACAGGTGGTACTGAGATCGGTGGGGCAGTTTGATACGGACGGGACTGTTTTCTACAGCGTCTATCTGGCGACGCGGACGCAGGCGGTGGAGGATGTCACGATCAGCAGCGCGGTGCCTGCCGGCGCCCGATTCCTGGAAAGCGTCGACGTTCCGCGCGGCGTGCGTTACGAGGGAGTGGCCGACAATGTCGTGGCCTGGAGAATCCCGGCCATCGCACCAGACACGCTGGTGGGCCCGTTCACATTTCGCATCAAGTTGGATGGAACGCGCAGCGAGATTCCCGCATCGCCCGCCGCCGCGGTATCCTACCAGCGCCCTGCGCCCGAATTCGTCGAGTTGCCCGCAAGCACCGAGCCGTTGATGCCTCCTGCGGAATTCGGTTCTGTCACCTTCGACCGGCGCGGCACACTGAACGCACAAGGCGAGAACACGGCAGTCCCTGTCGGCGGCACCGGCGTGATTCTCTTTGTTCCCGCGGATGCCGTGAACTCCCCAATGACACTGACCTTCCGGCGACAGAACGTGGAAGATGGGCGCGTGCCTTCCAGCGCCTCGGGCACGTGGTGGTGCGGCCTCTTCGAAGTCTCCATCGAGCCGCGCCCGTCCAACGGTGTGACCTTCGCAAAACCCGTCACCGTCGCGCTTCCGCTGCGCCGCCCGTTGACGCCAGGTCTGCCGATTTCGCTGTTCCAAAGCCAGGATGGCTCCGTCTGGCAGGACTCAAAGCCGGGCGCCGAGCGCAACTTCGGATTCGGCATGAGCCCCACACCCTGCTTCACGCAGTTCGGCTTCTCGACGTGTGGTGGCTTCGGATTCGGCGGAGGCTTCGGATTCGGCGGATTCGGCGGGGGCTTCGGCGCGTTTGGTGTGCGCGATTCCGATCGTGTCATCGGCGCCATCAGCGGCTCATCGCTCAGCCAGGCAGGTCTACCGGCCAGCGCTGTGCAAACCATCACCGACGGCACAAGCAACATCATCGCGATCCTGATTGGCCGGCGTTGACCGCAGGGCTCACTGGCGGCGTGGGCTACCGCAGCTTCATCATGACGATGCCGTAGCCTACGCCCGCTTCATCCTGCGTGCGCGCGATTTGAAACGCCATGAACTGCCCGTTCGTTGCGACCACGGGGTTCGACGCTTTCCACCCCTCATGGTCATTGAAGTTGGTCAGCCTCACGAAGTCCTTGCCGTTACTGCCGAGCCGCAGTTTCCAGATGTCGATTTGCCGGAATCCGCCTTCGCCGCCAAGCGTTTCGATCTGCCGGTCGGCTTCCACGCACGTGTACTTGCCATCGGGAAAGATGCCTTCCACTTCGTTGTAGCTGCCGGGCTTCTGTGATTCGTTCGTCAATGCTCCATTGCTCAGATCCATGGACCACACTGACGCCATGCCCTTCGGCTCATAGCAGGTGAACGTCATACGCCGATCCTGGTCGTAGAAATCCTGCGCCTCCAGGCGGCATCCACGATCCTTGCTCTGGTACACCACTCTCCGGTTGATGAGCTTTGGCGCGGATGAACTGCTATCCACTTCGACAATAACGAGCCGCGAGTCCTCCACCATGTCTGGAAACTGCGTGCGCGTCTCGGAGAACGCGATCTTCGCGCTGGTCTTTGATACGGCCGCACCTTCACTCATCTTCTGATCCAAGCGCACGGGCCTCGAGCCTGGCTTGCGGCTCAAGAACCACAACTCGTTGTCCGGGCCACGGCTGGTGCGGATGTCCTTGAACCTCTCAGGCCCGATCAATAGGTAGTCACCGGTTGCCAGGTGCATCACCCGCAGGAACGCCGCTCCGGGCACGTTGCATGTGAGGCATCGAACGATACGCGTCTTCAGATCGATGACGAAGGCGTCACCGAAACTCTTGTTCATGAATGCAATGCTCTGATTGTCCGGTGAGATGTCGGCACGCTCTCCGAAGTGCGTAAGGATCACTGTGTGCCGGGGCAGACTATCGATCGGGCTTCCAGTCTTACGCTCTCCACGAATCACGGCGGGTATGAGCAGGAGCAGAACGAGTAGCAGCAATCGCATGAGGAAGACTCCTTGTCAAAGGAATAACACGGAGACATTGCATCACCGTCCTCGACGCTCTGCAAGGGGCAGGCAACTATTCCAGAGCAGAGCGTGTCCGCCAAAGCCGGAGGGCACGAAAGAAGTTGTGGATCGCCTGGAAGTGACGGTCATGCAGCACCACCTCGGCGGCGGACTGCTCCTTGCCGAGAACCGGCTCCACTCCAGTGATTCGGAGGCCGTCGCTCGCACACGAGAAGACGAGGTCACGTCCCTGGGCTGGCCAAACCACGACGAATCCCTGACGCGGAGGTTTCTCTTCATAGGAAAGCACTGCTACGACACCGGAATGCGTCCGTGGATCCCGAATCGCCGCCGCACAGTCTCGCGATGGAAATGCACGTTCGATCTGACTGGCCGCCTCCACCGCCTGAGCGATCAGGAGATCGCGAGCGCTTCCATCCAGAACGAACTCAGGTGACACCAACGACACCCGGCAGTGGCCAGACGGGCTCGCGGTGATCTTCACACGGTTGTGAATCCATTCATCGGCGGCGTCGAATGGGTCCGCGGAAAGCGCCTGCATCCCACGGCTCCAGGATGAGTAGACGAGTTCGGCCTCAAATCCCTGTACGTGATAGGACGTGCCCGCGGAGGTTGCGAGTGTCGCGAGTGCGTTCGCGTAACCGGCCACCAGGTCTTCCATCAACAGGTTGAACCCACTCCAGCCCCATCGGAGTGTTGGCACGTCGTCAGAGGGCGACACGTGAACTCCTGTACCGCGAAGAGCCGCAAGTAAGCGCACCAATGGCTCCACAAGCATGGTTTCGTCACGATCGTTCTCCATGCGGAAGATGTCGACGGGCGCCCCGGCAAGGGGGCGATAGAGAAGGACACTGTCATTCCGAGCATCTTCCGCCACGCGCACAATGACGAATTCCTCGGGCGCTACACGCATCACCACCATGCCGCGGCCCTCCACCGCGTTGACCATGGAAGCGCGGATTCGTTCCGCCTCACGCTTGACTTCCCCAGGCTCCACCTGCGCCGCTCCTCGATAACGCCACCGGCCTGCATCCAATTGGACCGCGGCCTCTCGCGCGATTCGCACCTCTGCTTCAACTTCGAGCAGATACTCCGGCGTGGTGACGGTCCACCGAGGCGTGGCTGCGAGCTGGTCCTGCACGATGGGCTCCGCAGTGAAACAGCATCGAAGACGCTGATGCTGCTGCCAGTGCCGCTTCGGTCCTCGAAACAAAGTCACCCGGTTTTGTTTTTGCGTCTGAAGCCCGAACTTCAGATCCACATCCAGCTTCGGAATGCTGTAGAGCGGTCCATTCGCAGGGCTCGCCTGGTCCAATCGCCCCCGCAACTCGACAAGAGCCGCTGCCATGGAGGGCAGCAGTGATGCAGCAGCACTCCGCATCTCTCACCTCTCATCGCAGCGCCGCGCAAGCGCGAGCAGCAAGTCGCCAAGCGCCTCCACGAGATCGGCAAGCTGCTTCGGATCGCGGTCGAGCAACACGTTTCGCGGCGCGAGGCGTAGAAATCCGTCCGGCGGCGAGCCGTCGAACAGCGACGAATCGAAGGCGGAGCCTTTGAGTACGAACACACTCATCTGGTTCCACTGGGTGGACTCCGCATCTCCCTGCGGCGTCGACGGCCACAACACAAGCACTCGCTCTTCATCCAACCGCGCAATCACCGCCGACTCGCGCCGGCTGAGGATCGACCGCTTCGTGCTCGGATGCAACGAAGTCGAATGCACCAGCGACTCCACGGTGCCGAGCACTGCCTCACGGCCGACACTTCGGGCGACACCCCGATGGCCAGTCACGCGGTCCGTGGCTTCGCCCGATCCCGGTGGCGGAGGCGTCGCGACAAGATCGAAGCTCACACTGCTCTCACCATAGCTCTCCCTCTCCTCCTTGCTCGAAAACAGCACCACATCCATTCCCTTCGCCGAAAGGTTGCGAAAGCCCATGCGCAGGTCGGCATGGGCCACGGGAATCGCGAAGTGCGCAGGCGGCACGCCTGCCGGCAGTTGCTGGTTGTATGCCGCGGATTGCGTGTTCAGTTGCTCCTGCGCGTCGATGACGGCTTGCGACACTTGCGTGAGAAGCGCAGAGAGGGAGAGTTGTGCCGCTGTCGAAGGTACTTCGGACATGGCTACTTCCCTTCCTCGCGCGCCCGTTCTCCATCCTGCGGTGTGGCATCCCGCGGCGCCAGCGTGGTCTGCAACTCGCGCAACACTTCCGCGAGTTCCCGATAGCGCGCCGTGGAGGGCAGAATCCCACCGGGCGGAGCCACTGCCGGGCGCAAGAGTTGTTCCATCACACCAGGTGCGGGGGGCGCTGCCTGAATCACGGACCGGATGGTGGCAGCCGCACGCTGGTCATAGCCATAGCGGCGGGTGTAGGAAGCATTCAACGCAACCGCGAACATTCCCGCGCGTACCCCGAGTTCCCCACTCACACCGAGTTCGGACAGCGAACTCATCTGCAAATCGGCACGCACTTCCACTGTCGTTTCGGTAAACTGCAAGCGGGCCGGCGCGAGGCCCTGGATCAATGCCAGGAGCTGATCCGTGCTCAGTCCGGTCTCGCGCAAGGTGGAGAGCATCGCGACGAATTCCTTCAGGTTGCACACATAGTCATCGTCCAATCTGCCCTGTGCGGTGGACACGGCGAGCGCCAGATCGCTGAGCATCTTCGGCACCGTCTGCACGGAGTCAAAGAAGTCTTCCATCTTCGCTGTCATACACTCCCTCCTGGCCCGGATGCGACCGGGCAAACCGTGAGTATCAACTTCTGATCGGACATTGCGGAATGCTGGAAGCGCCGCAACCATCCGATGTTCGCGACGGCGGCACGTAGCGTCCGTTCGCGGTCCGCATGGATCCGCAGCGCCAGGTCCAGTCGAGTCTCCGCCAGAATCATCCGAGATGGCACTGGCAGCGGCGCCACCGGGCACCACGGCAGCTTCGTCCACTCGCAAGCGTCTCTCTTCCACTGCTCGTCGAGCCTTCGTTGTGCGCGTGGAATCGCACACACAGCCGCGCCGGCGATCTCACGCAAGGCGTTCTTCATTCCGCGTCTCCTTTCTGATTCGATTAGAGCGGGGCGCCTTCGTTCACTCGCGCCGGCAGTACCGCAATCCGCTTGAAACACAAGGAGATTTTTCTTTGGGAAAATTGTCACCACATCAGGTTGCATCAGCCGGGTCATGGCGGCGCCACGCAAGCTCCCGGCGAAAATGAAATGAAGGGGACTGGGCGGCATTCCCCGGGTCTCGCGCCACGTACGAAGCACATTGGCCGGTTTTCAGTCACATAACCGGCCAGGAAATATCTCCCTGTTTTTCTGCTACTTGCAAGCGTCGCCTTGCGCTCCATCCGGAATGGGAGTGCTAGCTTTGAGCCAGAGAAGCATTTCTTCATTACACGCTTCTGTTTTCTCGAAACACATCGCATTTCTGATACGCGTTCCGGCCATCCGCCGGAGAGGAGGTTCGCATGAAGCCGCTACACGTCGTGGCTGTCATTACCAATCCCTGCCGGTACCGCTCCCGCTACGAGTTGTATCGCAACTTCGAAAAGTACGTCCGCGACAGCGGAGCACTCCTAACCACGGTGGAGGCGGCCTATGGCCAGAGGCCGCACGAAGTGACCGGCTGCACCTGCCCGGCGCACATTCAGTTCCGTACCGGCCACGAACTCTGGCACAAAGAGAACCTCATCAACCTAGGCATTCAGCGTCTTCCCCCCGATTGGGAGTATGTGGCCTGGATCGACGCCGACATTGCGTTCGCCCGGCCGGACTGGGCGATCGAGACCGTCCACCAGCTACAGCACTATCATGTCGTCCAGATGTGGACCCACGCGCAGGATCTGAACGCAAAATATGAACCCGTGGGCGACTTACAGCGAGGGTTCATCTGGAGTTACTACAACGACCCGAAGCCAAAGCCCAACCCGAAAGGCTACGGCGCATTCCGCAACTGGCATCCGGGATACGCGTGGGCGGCGCGCCGCGACTTTGTCGATGCCGTCGGAGGCCTGGTGGACTGGGCAATCCTCGGCTCCGCCGACACCCACATGGCATGTGCGCTGATCGGGCAAGCCGAGATGTCGATGCACCCGAATCTATCCGGCCGCTATCGTAAGAAGCTCCAGATCTGGCAGGAGCGGGCCAATCTTTGCGTGAAACGCAACATTGGCTATGTGAATGGCTTGTTGTTGCACCACTGGCACGGCCGCAAACGCGACCGTGGATACAATGACCGCTGGAAGATCCTGGTGGACCATTGCTTCGACCCGGACGCCGACCTGAAGCGCGACTGTCAGGGCTTGTGGCAGTTGACCGACCGCAGCCACAAACTCAGAGACGATATCCGGTCCTACTTCCGGTCGCGAAACGAAGATTCGATTGACGAGTAAGTCAGCGGCGCGGGAAGGGTGGGCGGTTTACTCGGACGCTGGGATGGCGGGGCACCGGACCGCGGCGCCCCCTCGGCGGCTAAGCGATGGCCACCTGATACTTTTCCACCACCAGTTCGGCGCGCAGTCCTTCCAAGCGCGTGCCAGCCACGCCGCATCCACAAGGCGACGAGTGGAGCCGTGCCGACATGTCCGTGACAAGGCGAAGCACCACATACTCGGAACAAGCCGGGCAGGTCACCAGAAGCCTGCCCTCTTCATCGACCTCGAACAGGGCGTTATTGGAGTCGATGTGCAGTCCCTCGCGTGCCTCGCACTCCCATGCCAGCAGTTCCTGCCCGAATCCGCGAAACTGTTCATAGACCGGCACTTGGAAGGCGCGCCACAGCAACTCGCGGTGGGCGTTCTTGAGGCACCCATGCCGCAGACCCGTAAATGCGATCACGGCGTGACGTACCGAGGGCAGCTCGATTCGCCGTTCCAGCACGAGTTCGGCAAGCCGGCACAGCCTGCTCAGCGCCCCGGCCAGACTCTCCGGCTGATACTCTGCAATCTCGTCAAATGGCTGATGCGAAAAGCACTTCACCAACTCGGTTTCGCGAAATCCGGTCGCTAGCAGCGCCGTTCGCCCGGTGGTGGGCAGGTGAGATTCCAGGGTCTGCAATTCGGGCGGAGCCGGTGTCCAGTTGTAGAAGTCAGCCGGGTTGCGCAGAAACGAATTCAGCTCCACGGGCGGTATCTTCTTGAGGATACGGAGCATAGCCTCCGGCTCGGCTGCGGCGTCCTGCGGGATTTCGACCCGGCGGCGCCGGTAGTAAACGCTCCGGCGGGCAGCACTGAGGAGGTTCTCGAACCGTTGTTGGTGATCTGGCTGGGTGGCGCGCGCCAACTTCAGCCAGCGGATGATGCAACGCATGTCATAGATAAGGTGAGCGTTGCCGCGCCTTTTTCTCGCAGTGAGCGCAGGTCTTAATTTCTCTACTCGGTTTTGTCCGAGGAGTTCACCCGATGGGGGGATGCGGTTCCCGCCCCGTTCCGCACTCCTGGCTTTGTCACGCCTCGATCCGTTCGGCTGGGGCAAACATCACCAATATCGACAGATCGTCCGTCACTGAGTGGAAGTAGTGTGGCAGACGCGCGGGCACGTAGACGACGCTGCCTGCCCCGACCGGCTGATCCTCGCCATCCACGCTGACGATCCCAGAGCCCGACAGCACGACGTATACCTCGTCCTCCTGATGCGGCTCCTGTACGACCCCGGTGCCGGCACGATGGCGATAGATGCCCAGGCTCAGAGCCGGCACCCGCAGGATCTCACTGTAGACGCCGCGCGGGTCCAACTCAGGAAGCCGGAAATGATGCATAACGGTGAGTATGCCAAAACACAGGCTCGGCGGAAAGCGATTCCCGTAAAAATTGTTGAGAATTTCAGCAACTTTTTGTACGATGGAGGAGTCTATCCTGCCATGAACGCGGGTCAAGCAGTAGTGTGCCTGCTCACGGGTTTCGCAATCGCGGGAAGCATCCCCCAGTTGCCTGCCCAGGAACCACCCAAGCCCTCCCGAATCGAAGGTCGAACGATAAACGCTAGAACCGGCGAGCCGATCCGCCGCGCGTCCATCACCCTGACCCAGCGCCCGGCGGCACCGCAAGCCGGAGTGCGGCATCCCAACGATTCCCGTCCCCGGACATGGGTAACCAGTTCCGATGCGGGAGGCACCTTTCGATTCCCTAACTTACCGCCAGGAAGATACAACTTACGGGCGTCGAAGCCGGGCTTCCTCACCATGGATTACGGCTCACGTCCATCCACGCCTTACACGGGAATGCCGGTCGATGTCGGCCCAGGCCAGGAGGTCACTGGGCTTGAGTTCAAGATCTCGCCGCAGGCCGTGATTCTCGGCCGTGTACTCGACGACGAGGGGGAAGTGATCCCCAATGTGCAAATTCAACTCCTCCGCCGCCGTGGCGCTTCCGGGCGTTCCGGCGTCACCGCCGGCGGAGCCACCAACGACATTGGAGAGTTTCGGATCGCGAATATCCCAAGCGGCAAGTATGTGCTCGCCGTACATCCTTCCCGGCGGTTCCTGGAGTCCGAAACCGCCGGCGGCGAACGGCCCGAAGAGTACGGCACCACTTACTACCCCAGTGAGGCGTCCCCCGCAACCGCCGCGGTAATCCAGGTTACAGCGGGCGCGGAACTGCGCGGCATTGATGTCCGCCTGAAACGCTCCCGCACTTATCGCGTCCAAGGATCCGTGATGGGCGCCCCAGCGGGACAAGAGGCCCGGTCGATCCGCGTGATGCTCATACCCAGTGACGATGAGATACGGTTCCGCGGAGGCCGGGACTTCGCCGCAAACCTGACCGAAGAAGGGCGATTCCAAATCCTATCCGTCGATCCGGGCACTTACACCGCGGTTGCGATGAGCCTGCGCAATCGTCCGACCACCATCGGCAAAGTCCCCGTAACGGTGCTGGGCAGCGATGTCCGCGATGTCGTGATCCCGGCTGGCGAGTCACTGGTTGTCACTGGAACGGTTCGCGTGGATCCGCCGAATGCCGAGATCTCGTTGTCCTCGTTGCGAATTCTAATGATGCCTGTCGACTCGCTCCCGTACTCCTCGACGGACGCTCCAGTCGGCAAAGACGGTGACTTCCGCATGGAGAATGTCTCCCGCGAGCGCTATTATCCTTCGATTTCCGGCGCGGCTTTGGGAACTTACTACGTAAAGTCAGTGAAGGAGGGTGGCCGCGAGTTAGCTGAAACCATTCTCGATTTCAGTGCGGGAGGCTCCGCTGGACCACTCGAAATCACGGTGGGCGCAGCCTCGGCATCGGTGGAGGGCGTAGTGCTGGAACAGGGAAAACCCTCATCCGGACGGTTCGTCGTGCTGATCCCGCAAGGCACGAGGCTGAAGTTCCGCAACCTCCACCGGCAGGCGAACTCCGATGCGGACGGCCGGTTCCGGATCACCGGGGTCGCGCCGGGCGAGTATCTGGCGATGGCCTTCGATGAACTGGGATGGGATCCGGTTTCGGAACCCGGCTTACTCAAGACATACGAAAGGTCGGCGGTAAAAGTAACTGCCCGCGAAGATGGCCAGAGCCAAGTGGAACTAAAGCTGATTTCGACCGAGGAATAACCGCCACCTCCGGTTATGCTCCGCGCCGCCCGCCACCGCCTTCCCGGATGCGATCTAATGGAGGGTCATGCATCCGTTCACCCTCTCGCGGCGCCAACTCCTCGCCGCCACTTCGATGGTCCCGCTGCAAGCCGCCGGCGGCGTCAAAGTCATCGACGCCCACGCGCACCTGTTCCATCACAGCCGCCCCTCGTGGCGTGAGGACGAACGCAAACTCATCCACGCGGCCGACAAACTCAAAATCGACGTATTGTGCTGCTCCGTGCTGCCACCCGACCGCCCCATGACGCTCGAAGGCTGCATCGAGTCGAATCGCATGGCGTGGGAAGGCGCCAAACGCTTCGCCAGAC
Source organism: Bryobacterales bacterium (assembly GCA_016789785.1). Next base: position 24,334 of record JAEUQE010000022.1, on the reverse strand, counting down.
GCATCCTGCCTTACTGCACCATCAATCCCGGCTATGGCAAGGCCGCGCTCGACGAGGTCCGCCGCTGCATCCACGACCGTGGCTTCATCGGCATCAAACTCTACAACGACTACCGGACCGATGAGCCCGTCTACTGGCCCCTCACCGAACTTGCGATTGAGCTGCGCGTGCCCATGCTGCAGCATTCCGGTCACACGACATGGCTGCCCGCCCCGCAGCCGCGAATCAGCGATGCCGCACATATCGCCGCACTCGCCGCGCGCTACCCCGAAGCCATGATTATCTGCGCGCACATCGCCGGAGGCGGCGACTGGGAGTGGACCGCCAAGGCGCTTCGCCACGCCAAGTCCGTGTATCTCGATCTAAGTGGCAGTAACATCGACGAGGGTACCGTTGAACTCGCGCACCGCATTCTCGGCCCCGAGCGTCTCCTGTTCGCCTGCGACATGTCGATGACTGCGAGCGTTGGGCGCATTCGAGGCGCCGCAATCCCGGAGGATGCCCGGCGGAAGATCCTCGGCGCGAACATGCAACACATCCTCGATCGAAGGAGCAAGGCATGATCGACCTCAACGCCTACCTCGGCCATTTCGCCTTCCGCCCGCTTCGCCACAACACCGCGGGCGCACTGCTCCGGCTCATGGATCAGAAGCGGATCGGCATGGCTTGCGTTTCCAGCGCTTCCGCCATCACCTATCGCAATTCGCATGCGGGCAACGAAGAAATCGCCGCGGAAACGCGGGCGCATCGCACAAGGCTGATCCCCTTCGCCGTGCTCAACCCGCTCTACGCCGGCTGGCGCGATGATCTGAAACAATGCCATGAAGAGTTCGGCATGAAAGGCCTGCGGCTCTATCCGCGCTGGCACAATTACTCACTTACCGATCCTTCCTGCCTCGCGGTCGTCCGTGCGGCGGCGGAGCGCAACCTGCTGATCACGATCCCGATGCGCGTGGAGGACCGCCGCCAGGGCACTTGGCTGGTGGACATCCCCGACGTGAGCCACGAGGAGTGCGCCGCCCTGGTCCGCGCGGTGCCTCAAGCCAGTTTCGTCTTCGTGAACGGCCTCGGCTACATCGGCTCCATCCTCGGACGCGCCAACAACGGACTCCCCGCGAATTACTCGGTGGACATTGCCCTCCTCACCGTCGAGTTGGCCAATGAGACCGGGCACTTACTCGGTACGCTTGGCGAGGATCGCGTCGTGTTCGGCACCGGGATGCCGTTTCACTACCCCGATCCGGCTCTCGTGAAACTCGAGATCCTTGACGCCGCGCCCGCCGTGAAGCAGAAGATCGCGCAAGGCAACGCGGCACGCCTGCTGAAACTCTCCCGCTGACAACTTGCCACGGCTGAACATACGGGCACTTACGTCTTCTTACGCCCGTGCCAGCCGGTCAGGTCGGAGCGCGCCCCCGCCGGAATCTCGAAAATGAAGCGGTCGGTGACCTTCGACGGCGCGAATTGGATCAGGTTCAATACCTGGAACTCCGCCTCCTCGTGGATCACATTCCGCAATTGAAGACGCTCCCCCGCGCAAAAGACGAATGAGAGTTCGTTGCGCTTCTTGTTGGTGACCGCGGCTTTGCGTCCGTCGCCGAGGTCCACCACTTTGTCCACGTAAAAAGTGCTGCTGGCCATATCCTTGTTCTTCCTCCACCCGGTTAGGGTGCGAAAGCGGGGCCGATTCTTACATGTTTTTTGATTCTTTGTTGCGGACTGGCTCCGGGACTTGCGGATGTTCCGGCACCGGGCGCGTGCAGGCAGGGGGCGCCGTCACTGGCCGAGAAGTCAGCGTTCGCCCGCTTCAGTTGCCGGCCGCAAGAGCGCGACCTCAAGGCCGGGAAACTGCCGGAAGCCAGCGTCGAATGTGGCAACTGCGGCATTCACTGCCTGCGCGAACGCCGCCAGATAGGCGTCAGTAACGAACTTCGGAGTCGGGTAAGAGTGCCTCAGCAGCGTCCGAAGCCGCAGATCCAGCGTCGCAGGCTCCTGCCAGAACGCGATCCGTTCGTCCTCAAGCAGCCTTTCGATCAATTCGTGAGCGATCCGTGCTGGAATCGCCTGATCCTGCATTACTGCCTTCGTACCCAGAAGCCGGATGACTGCCAACTGAACGATACGCGATAGCCCGACGCTGCCGGGCGGCTGCGCGCGCCACCACGACAGCGCCGCCTCGTGGAACTGGTGCTGCCTCACCAGCAGCGCCAGGACCAAGTTCACGTCCGCAAGCTGCTTCAATCGGCCCCACCCGCCAGAACGTTTTCAATTTCTTCCGGACGAAGCAGGCCAAGGCGCGGACCATCCACGGTAGGCGGATCGCGCCGGACACGAGGGGGCGTCAGTTTGAGCACGATCGCCTGCAAGAAAAATTCCTTCAGTGTGATTCCACTCCCTGCCGCTTCGGTCTTCGCCCGCGCCATGACTTCGTCCGGCAACTCGATTGTGGTCCGCATATGACATCCAGTATGGCATATTCTCCCGAAGAGATCAATTAGCCTCAGTTTGTAGGCCTTTCGCGATCCGGGATGATGCTGTCCCCCTGCGGCCCCGGTACGCAAACCCTACCCCGCCCGTCCGCCGGTCCACGCCTCCAGATCCCGCCGCTGCACGGCCGGCAGTTCAAACATCAGCATGTCGGACGGCGATACGGGTGCGAAGTGCACCAGCCGCGGAATCCGAAACTCGATGGAGTCCGATGCGGGGCTGAACAACCGCACCTTATCTCCCGCGTTCAGGTAGACCTGGCTGCGCTGCCTGTCGGTAATCGCGACATATCGCCCGCCTACATTGATCACGGACTTGATCGTAAATCCTGCTTGACTCATTGCTTGAGTTCCTCCAACAAGCCCATGCGGAACCGCACCGCCGGATCGATCATGCCTCCACAACATTCCTCCCCGTTTCTACCCCACCTCTTCGTTCGCACGGCGCAACAACGCCCTCATGTAGGCGATGCAATAGGCCGTGCCCGCGCGCCGCATCCCCTGATCGCCCGCAAGTTGCGGCACATGATCCGGAACCACCGTACCGTTGAACTTCACCTGACGCAGGGCCTTCATCACCTGATACATGTCCATGTAACCGTCATCGGGAAATGTCTCAATAAATTCCGGCATTGGACCACTGACATTACGGAAATGCACGTCAATGATCTTGCCACGCGCTCCGAACTCGTGGATCATCTCGAAGACGTTCTTCCCCATCTGCGTCCCGCCCTCGCTCCAGGTTCCCATACAGAAAGTAAGTCCCCAATGCCGGCTCGATCCCGCAATCTGTTCCGCCCGCCGGTAGCCGTCGTAGTGCACCAGCACTTTCGCCACGCCGTTCATCTTCGCCACCGGTGGATCGTCCGGATGGAGCGCCAGGCGCACATTCGCTTTTTCGGCGACGGGCAGAACCGCCTTCATGAAGTAAGTGTAGGATGCCCATATATCCTCGGCCGGGTACTCCCGCTCAAAGGCCTGCTTTTCCACCCTGGCGCGGAAATCGGAAAGCTTGAACTGGCGGGCTTTGTAGCCGCGCGGCGTCATTACCTCGGCCGTCGTGTAGGTGTTCGCCGGATGCCAATCGTAGTTCGCGACAGGAATCCCCAGCCGCCCGCAATCCCGAAGGAATGTGCAGTAAGTGTCGATCATGGCATCGCGGTTCCCACGTCCAAGCTGTAAGTCGACATTGCGGTAAGCATAGTGCACCGCGGAGAAGATCTTCATCCCGAATCGCGCCAGCCGTTCCACTGTCGACTTCATGTAATCGTAAGGCGCCTCGTTGCCGAACTCGATCCGGCACCACCGGATTCCCAGTTGCCGCAGGAACAGCAGATCGTCATCCGTCAGGTTCCGGATCGGCATCCGGTGACTGAGCTTGATGTTCGCCGGATCGTACTCGTCAATCACGCTTTTGCGGCGGCCGGTTTGGCTCTGCGCCGGCGCCAGCGGATTGGCAGCCAATAGGGCGGGCAAAGAGAGAAATGCTCGGCGTGTGCTCATGGAGCAAGAGCATATCAGAGTGCGTCAGCAGGCGCCGATTGACCCCAACGAAGCGCCTTCGCTACTGGCCGCAACCGGCTTCCAGGACGTCTTTCATCGAGTTCAGCAATCCGGGATCGTTGACCGGAAAACCAGACAGATTGGCTGAGGGGAGCGTCTTCTCGGAGCGCCACTCCATAAGGATCGCGAAGTTGTCGGCAAGGACTTCTTCCGGGTGAAGGATATAGGAAGTGTTGCGCGCCATCAAACTCGCCCAGTTCGTATCGGACATAGGATAGGTCACCGGACGCCCCTCGGAGTCCCGCTGGATTCGTCCGGTCGCCATGTCCACGGCGGCGAAGGTGAGGTCAAAGGCGTCAAAGATGCTCGGTAGCCGGAAGATCTCGGCGAGCGACAGTTTCGAGTACATCAAAGGCACGGCCTGGATCTGCCCGCTCCCGGCGCGAATCGCACCAGCGTGAAGATACTCGAATGCGTCGGGATTGCTACCCCGGCGGGATTCCAGTTCCGCGGGAAACTCAAAGCCGATCAGTAACTCGAATCCGAGGAGCGCATAGAGTGTGTCGCGCATTCGGGAGTCGCCGCGCGAAAGTACATGAAACAACTCGTGCGCGAGTAAGGAGAAGGCGCTGCGGGAGCTGTTCGACGGAAGGTTCGCAAGTGACTGCGGAAAGAGAATGGCGTTGCCCCGGGTGTAGGCCGCGCCGAACTCCTCCCTGCCGCTTGTTTTCAAAATCTCAACGACGGGAATGCGGAGATTCATGCCGTGAAGTGCCCCGTTGAGTCTGTCGATCACCGGCCGCCACATCGCCTGCTCCTCCGGTGTCCAACCCATGGCCGCTTCCGATGCGAACGCGAGGAACTGATCCAGCGTCTGTGGCTCTTCGGTTCGCATGCGCGCGCCGAAATCGAAGGCGCTCAGTTGCCTCGCCCACGAATCCCTGCGTCCCAGAATTTGCTTTGCCCGGTCCGCATCGGCAAACCGGACGCGGCTGGTGAATGTGTCCTGCTGGGTGCAGGGCGAGAACTTTGTGGAAGACTGCGCCCGGATGCCCGTCGCGCACAGCAGAAGGGCGATGGGTAGTAAAGGGAGTGAGAATGAACGCCGTTGAGAAATCATGGCTGTCCTTTCACCCCAGGATTATAGCGCTCACCCGCGCGGGTGCGGTGGAACGAGCCCAGGCCCAGATGTCGCGCCGGGTTAGTGCACGGTGTAAGGCGCCTTCAGCGCAAACGGTGCAATCTCGATATCAAACTGAGTAAGATCGGGCCGGATCATTTGGTAAGTGCCGCGCATCACGCCCATCGCCGTCTTCAGCCGGCACCACGACGAGTATTTGAATGACTCGCCAGGACCCAACACCGGCTGCTTTCCGACCACTCCCGGCCCTCGCACCTCTTCCACATGCTCAAGCGCGTCGGTGATGATCCAATGCCGGCTGACCAACTGCACGGTTTCACTACCCTGGTTCGTGATCCTCACCGTATATTGGAATACCCACTCGCCGAAGCCAGGTCTGGAATGCTCGGGAACGTAGCGCGAGAGCACTTCCACACGGATAGAATCCGTCACGGCATCGGAGACGGGAGAAAGCGTCAGGGGTGCGTCAGGCATGGAATTCTTATGGTACCAACCCTGCCCCTCCGCCCGCGCGGCCAGCCCTTCGTCCTAACAAGCCCATTCGCACTAATCATTTAGCGCCCCTAGGCCGATAGACCGAGTGGAGCGGTGAAATCCGCCGGGAGAGTGCCGTGTTCAACGCACTTCTGATCGCGGCGAACCATCTGCGGTTCGGCCCGTTGCAGCGTGCGGCCGTCGAGTCGCAGCAACTGCTGATCCTGCGCTCATTCGACCGCTATCCGCTGGTGTCGGAATTCGAGCGCCTCCTCCGCGCCGTCCCCCCTGACGTCATCCTGCTCGACCTTGACGACCACGATCAGGCCGTGCGTCTCGCCGAGATGACGCATGCCGGATTTCCGGAGGTCGCCATCATCGGCATGGAGGGGGACAATGCCTTCCGCCTCAATATCGCCGCCAACGGCATTCTGCACGTTCTCCCATTCCCCTGCGAGCCCGAAGATGTGTCCGCCGCGCTCGACACGGCGATCCATGCGGTCGACTCCGCACCGGTCGAAAACCTGTTCACGTTTCTTCCCGCCAAGGCCGGCAACGGCTGTACCACCCTCGCGGTGCATACGGCGCTTGCGCTCGCGCGTCAACCTGGCGGCAAGACACTGCTGCTGGAAGCTGACCTTCGCTCCGGCGTCATTCAATTCCAAATCAACGCCCCCTGCGAGGGATCCATTCAGAATGTACTGGCCGCGGGCGTCAGCCTCGATCACTTCCACTGGGACCGGAATGTCGTCAATCATCAGGGGCTCCACATGCTCCTCACCAACGGGCAGGCGCCGGCTCATCTGCCGGGCTGGCGTGACTATCACGCCTTGCTGCGGCTGGCGCGGCCCAACTACCGTGCGATCCTTGTCGACCTTCCGGAATTAGTCAATCCCGGCACTGCCGAGTTAGTGCGACGGTCACAGAACGTCTATCTCGTGTGTAACCAGGATTTCGTTTCGCTGAAGCTCGCCACGCGCAGGCTGCGGGAACTCAGCGCGCTCGGCATCCGCATGGAGAAAGTACACCTGCTGGTCAGCCGCTGGCGCTCCCGCGAGATCTCCCGCTCGGATATCGAAAGTATGCTCAAGCATCCGGTGGCGGCGGTGTTTCCGGAGGATTCCAGCCACCTCCGCGGCGCCATGCGCAAGTCCGAACTCGCGCCTCTGGACTCCCCCATCGGATCTGCCTGCGCCCGCTTCGCCGAGAGTTTGTCCGGCGCTCATCTCACAGGCTCGCTCAAGGAGAAAGTGAGCAGTGTGCTCCACAGCCTGATCGGCAGATAAACCGTGCCCACTTACTCCCGAAGAGTAACTGCGGGGTCGATTCGCAGGCATTGCCGCGCCGGCAGATAGCACGCAAGCAACGTCAATACGGTCAGCAGCGCGGGAGCGCCATACACCAGCACCGGGTCCGACGCGGTTGTCTCCATGAGTTCGCTCAACATCGCCACCATCCGCGACAGCGCCTTCGAGATGCCCCATGCACCCGCCTGACCCAGAATCGCGCCGCCGATCACCAGCCACAACCCCTCGCGCAACACCAGCCCGAGCACGTGGCTCCGCTGTGCGCCCAGCGCCAGACGGATTCCGATCTCCTTGGTGCGCTGCGCCACCGCATAGGCCGTCACGCCGCCCAGTCCGATCGCGGCAAGCAACAACCCGAACACCCCAAAACCCGCATAGACGTACACCGTGATCCGTACCAGGTAACGCAACTCCTCCACTGTCTGCGTCATGGTCTTGATGTCGAAGGGTGTGACACGCGCATCCATGGAGGCGAGTTCCCGTCGCACAGCCGCCGCGCCGTCCGCACCGGGCCGTGTTCGAACCAGCAGAATCACGCCTTGCCGCCGGGGTTCCCGGTATGACCACTCGTCCATCAGCGTGTACGCTCCTCGTTTGCCATGCTCGAAGGCGAAGCCCGTGCGCAAGTCCCGCGCCACACCAATCACCTCGTAGGTCGCACCATCCAGATCGATTCGCTGCCCAAGCGGGTCGCGATCTGGGAAGGCGTCGCGCGCAGCCGTCTCATTCAGCACCGTCACGCGCCGCCCGTCGCGCTCGTCGGCTTCCACGAAACCGCGCCCTCGAAGGAGGGGGAGTTCCAGAGTGTCAAAGTAACCTGCGCCCACAGCCGCCACCCGCGTACGCCGGAGCAGCGCAAGCGCGTCACCGCCGGTCATTGCCTCTACCTTCGCATCAACTTGAAATGGAGATAACGGCGGGCTCGTTGCCAGCGATACGCCCGTAACTTCCGGGTTACTCTTCACCCGGTCCAGCAGACGGGCCAGGAACGGCCGCACCTGCTCCACATTCATTCCTTCGCGGACCGGGTCAAGCGAAATGGAAGTCAAGTCTTCCGCCCGGAAACCCAGATCCAGAGTCTTCGAGCGTTGGAATCCCAACGCAACGTATCCCGTGATCAGCAGCAAGGCAAGCGATGCCGCCACTTGCTGCAACACCAACAGATTGCGGGTGCTGAACCAGCGGAAACGCCGGAGCGGCGGCTGGCCACCCTGCTTCATTGCGGAAATCAGGTCCACTTTGCTCGCCTGTAACGCCGGAGCCAGGCCGAACAACACGCCCACACCGGCAGCAACCAGAAAATTAAATAGAAATGTTTTCCAATCGAGGAAAAAGCGCATGTCCACGTATTGCGGCATCAGCGGCTTGATCCAATCCACCGTCCACAGCGACCAAACCGTGAGAAACCAGCCCGCCACACCGCTGATCAGCGCGAGCAACACGCTTTCGGTCAGTAAGTGCCGTAGCAGACGCGCCCGGCTCGCGCCCAGCGCCAGCCGCAGACTCAGTTCCTTCTGGCGGCGTGCCCCCCGCACCAGCATCATCGTCGCCACGTTGGCACAGGCGATCCACAACACCAGCGCGGCAAGAACCGCCGGAAACGCCGTCACCATGGGAGCATCCTCCGGGGCCAACGGAAACATCTGCCCGCCGCTCCAAAGGCGGATTTTCTGTCCCTTGTCCGTCTCTGCCGCTGGCACACCATGCGATGCCTCGACACGTCTGGCGAGCGTATCGAGCACGCTTGCGGCGTTCACCCGGTCCACGCCAGGCTTCAGCCGCCCCACCACCTGAAACGCAGCGGCCTTCCAGTTCTCCAATGTCTCCGGCGCGGTCTCTGGCGCAATTCGCGACTGTGCGCTCAGCGGCACCCATAGATCCGCTTTCGCGACCATCGGCGCGACGCCCTGAAAATCCGCGGGCGCGATCCCGATCACCGTCACTTGCTTCCCGTTGACGCGAAGCTTCGCGCCCGGATAGGCCGGATCCCGTAGCAGGCGGGTCTGCCAGAACGCATGGCTGATCACGGCAACCATCGACTGCTCGCCTGTGAACTGTTCGTCCGCCGTATCGAAGAATCGCCCGCGCGCCGGCCGCAAGCCGAGCACGTGAAAGTAGGCTGGGCTCGCCACATGCCCCCAGACGCGTTCCACCCGGTTTCCTTCACCCATCATGAACGGTACTGGCGCGACAAACGCCGCCAGCGATTCAAACTGGCCGCTCTCCTCGCGGAAGGCGCGATAGACCGGATAGGAGACGGGCGTTGACGCGATGACGATCGTTTCTGGCTCGCGCGCGCCAGGCAGCGCACGGAAGATCGTGGAATCGAGTTCGCTGTACATCAGAGTCGCCGTGCTGATGCCCATCGCCAACGAAAGCACGGAAAGCAGTGTGAACCCCGGCGAACCCCACAGCACACGCGCCGCATGCCGCACATCCGCCCACAACTCATTGCAGTACTCCGCCACCAGCCGCGCCAGCATGTCGGCGAACAGTTTCGCCGCCAGCGGCGCCAATCCGCGCCAGCCGTGCGCCTGCGCGGCGTCCCTCACCAGATCTTCGGTAATGATGAGCATGTCCGGCCCGCAGGTGTCGCGAAACTCTTCGGGGAACAATCGGGCCAACACCCGATACACGCGGATCAGTTGCCCAGCAGCCTCATTGGCACTCATAGATTGTAGCCCTTCTTCCGCAGCGCGCCCTTCGCTTCCATCAAGCGCACCAACTCCCGCAGACGCGCACTCTCCGCCGCCAACACACGCTTGCCCAGGTTCGTCAGGCGGTAGTACTTTCGCCGTGCATCATCGCCTTCGTGCGTGCCGCGCCTCTCCCACTCTTCGATGAGCCCCTCGTCCATCAACCGCTTGAGCGTGCCATAGAGCGTGGCCGGCCACAACCGCACCTTGCCGGAGGTGCGCTCAAGAACCTCCTGCATGATTCCGTAGCCGTGCTGCTCTCCATCGGAGAGCGAAAGCAGGATGTGAAACCAGTTGGTCTTCAGCGGAAGGAATGCGTCGGTGTCGTTCTTGGGCATGTCTCTTTCCATATATATATCACTTCATATAGATATGCAAGTGGATCGTTCGGTCGGATGATTCGCGCCGATGGTGCGGCCACGCGCACCTGGAAGCTGCCCCCCCGCGGAGCACCGTCATCCCTTGCTGGGAACCGTTTCTCCGCGCATCTCCCACTCGAACAGGTTTCGGTGCTGAGTCGGCCGCCGTTGGCCGCATACGTGCTAATGCTAAGGCAGATGCACCGGATTCTCTGGTTCGCAGTCGTCTTTTCCCTCTTCGCCCAGCAAGCGCCATTCGGCGTGCAGTCACGGCTGGTGCTGGTTCCTGTCACCGTAACGGACGAAAAGGGCAACCCAGTGGACGGCCTTGCCCCCGAAGCGTTCACGGTCTTCGACAACGGCCAACTCCGCCCCGTGACTGTGGACACCATTGCCACAGGTGTGGCGCCTCTGGCCCTGGTGGTCGCCGTTCAGGCATCGGGAATCTCCCTGCCTGTTCTCGACAAAGTCACTCGCGTGGGCTCGATGATTCAGCCGCTTCTCACGGGAGAACGAGGTTGCGCGGCCGTGCTCGCATTTTCAGAAGAGCTGAAGTGGGTGCAGGAATGCACCTCCAACCCCGACCTGATCGCCCGCGCGTTTCACAACATCCAAGCTGGCGAGTACCGGCAGGCTCGCCTGCTGGACGCAGCTTCGGCCGCGATCGACAAGCTTCGCAATCATCCCAACTCGCGGCGGGCACTGCTGCTCATCTCGGAAACGCGCGATCGCGGGAGCGAAACGGAGATCGCACCCGTGCTGGTCGCGGCGCAATCGGCCGGTGTGGCGGTTTACGCCGCGAGTTACTCCGCGTTCCTCTCTTCCTTCACGGAAAGAACCATTCGCAAAGCGCCCGTCGGCAAGCGCCGCAAGACTCCCATTGAAGAGACGGGTGGACACACGGCGGCGCCACCCGCCTGTGGCCCCTATGGATGCCCCGACTTCCCTCTTCCGCCTCCGGAGCAGCGTGTCGACCTGCTTGCCGCGATCGGCGAACTGGTCCGTCTGGGCGAAGTCAACACGGCGGATGCTCTCTCCAAAGGCACCGGCGGCGCGGTGTTCTCCTTCAACAAACTCAAGGGCCTCGAAGAAGCCATCGAGAAGCTCAGCGCCGAAGTCCACTCGCAGTATTTGCTGAGCTTCGCGCCCACCGGGGCCGCGCCCGGACACCACAAGATCGAGGTCCGCGTCTCAGTTCCGAAAGCTCGCGTCCGCGCGCGCCCCGCCTACTGGGTGCAGAATCCATAACTCTTTCGAAACCAGCAAGGAAAGGGCTCGCCCCTTAAGCCCTTCCTGAAAGAATGTGATGCAAACTGGTCAAACTTGCTGGGAGCCGGCGCGTGTCATGGCCGGCGCTTACCGCCGGCCAGCAATGCCGCGATTGCGTGGGCCCATTCACCGATGGCGAATCAGCCGTCCTGAACAACCGCCGCCCGTGGAAGCTCATCGAGACGATTCCGCCCGATGAAGACCTCGCCCACCACACCACGCCTGATCCCAACAGCCTTGCCTTGGCGGTCTTGGAGATCTTTGCGAGCGATGAACCTGATGCCCGAAGCCATTGTGCGCGCTGAGGCGGAGCCTCGCGGCTAAAACAGATACTTCAATCCAAACTGCATCTGCCGCATCTCTCGCGCACTCAACACCACGCCAAACGCGACGTTCCGCACGTCCACCGAAGGATAGTTCCAATTGGCATGATTCGTCAGATTGAACGCCTCCCAACGGAACTGCAGTTTGTGACCCTCCCACGGCATCGCGAAGTTCTTCATCATCGAGAAGTCCCACTGCTGATACCCAGGCCCGATCAGCGTGTTGCGCGCGGTATTGCCGAAGCGGAAGCGCAAGTCGGGATTCGTGATGTCGAAGGCATCGCGATTCCAGAAGCGCTCCGTCGAGCCTGCGCCAAGATACGGGCTGATGCCGGTCGCATCGGGGTAGTTCCCTTCTCCGCCCATGTTGTTCGTATCGCCGATCACGCCAACCCGCACGGGATTGCCCGTCGAAAACGTGAGAATCGAAGAAGTCTGCCATCCACCGAACACCTGCCGCGCGATCGCGTTCGAGTTCGAGAGTGACGGCAGATCATAGATCAGGCTCGCCACCAGACGGTGCGCCGTGTGGAACTGGCTCAGGCCGCGTTCCGGTTTTAGATCCCAGTCGTACGCCGCGATCGATTGCTCGCCCGACGACGATCGTATCCCTGATCCATTGTCGATCGCCCGCGACCACGTGTAGCCTGCGAGCGCCGTCAGTCCGCTCGAGAAGCGTTGCTGCACTTTGAAGTTCAGCGCGTGATAGTTCGAGTTGTTCACGCCGTCCACCTGCTGGATGATTCCATACATCGGATACACGCGGCGTTGTCCAATGGATCGCGTGTCGTTGAGGCTGGTGCGGGTGAACGCTTCGTTGGTCGAGCGGAGACGTTCCAGCCGCACGCCGCTGTTGCCCATGTACCCCGCCTCCACCACCAGGTTGTCCGACAACTGACGCTGGATGTTCAGCAGCCATTGCGCAACATACGGCGTCCGGCGGCTCACCACATTGCCGAGCACAAACGGCAAGCCCACGCAGTTGCCGCCCCAACCCGTGCAGGTGAACGATTGCCGTTCAAAGCGCCACGGGTCGTCAATCGTCATCTCGGGACGTTGATCGTTCGCCGTGAAATCACCGCGCCCCGCCGTGTTGCGCACCATGTCAAAGCGCGGATTGCCCTGATCCTGCGCATAGAAGAAGCCGGCTCCCGTGCGGATGGTCCACTTCGATGTTGGCGACCATGCGATCCCCACGCGCGGTGCAAAGTCGTTGCGATCCGTCTGGATCAACCGCCTGCCGAGCTTGTCGTCGCCCACCTGCGTCGGAATCGCATCGGCAAACCGGAACTCGAGCCCTTCGTTGAAGTCACCAGTGCCCGCACGAGTCATGATCGGAATTCGTGCCGGGTCCCAACCGAACATCTGGATATTCATGATGCGCCGGTCCGGCTCATACCACGGCGGCGTCAACTCGTAACGCAATCCCAGATTCAGTGTTAGTTTCTGCGTGATGCGCCATGTGTCTTCGGCATAGCCGTACCACGAGATGGAGCGTAAACTTGCGGAGGCCAGCCCCAGCGCTCTCTCCGCGCGTTGAGGGTATCCCATCATCAAGTCCGCGAAGATGTTCGGCGCGCCCGCGCGGCCTCCCGGAGCAATCGACTGCAAGCCCTGAAAATAAAGCCTGCCACGAGCCACGGTGTTCCCTTCCGCCGCATAGATGTCGCGACGCATCTCCACGCCGAAGCGCACCGTGTGCTTGCCGCGCACAATGCTTGTGTTGTTCAGGAACTGCCAGGTCCGGTTGCGGTAGATCCACGGACCATTGCCCGATTCACCGAATCCCGTGAGTCCGCCGCCAAGCTGAATGGCCGGCGTGCCCCATGCGTTCATCGGCGGCGACACCAGGCCTCGAATCCCCAATTCCTTCGTCACATCGCGCCGGTTGGCGAAGTGCAGCAGCAAGTCATTGTCGAAGCGGTTGTACCCGAAGCGGGCCTCATTCACGATGGAAGGCGAAAGAGTCCGCGTGTTGGACACCATGGTCTGAAACACGTTCACATCCACGCCGCCTTCCTGCACTTCGAAACTCTCCAGCCGCCGCTCGAAGTCCTTCGCCAGGCTGAACCGCCCGAACCACGCCGATCGCTGCGATTCGTTGAAGTCAAACCGCTGCGTGAACTGATCCGCATTCAGTGGGCGTTTGCGCTGGCGAACAAAGTTGGCCACAATGTTCTCGCCTGCGATGGTGGCTTCCGGATAGAACTCCAGCAACCTCCGCGACACTGCATTCAGCCGGTCCGCGGGAATGCGGTTGCCCGCGAACGGAAGTGCCGAAACCGCCCGGCCCTGCGCATTGAACTCGCGGGTCAGCGGATCATAAAGCACGGTGGACTGCCTGGAGAAATCGCCGCCGCGCCACGCCGATGGAGCCACATTCGCCAACCCTTGCAGCGTCCGCGTATCGCGCTGGCCTTCAAAGTTCGACATGAAGAACAAGCGATCGCGGAGGATGCGGCCATTCCACATAAAGCCGAATTGATTGCGCCGGAACGGGTTCTTATCGCCACGCACCTGCCACTCTTTCGCATCCAGTTTGTCGTTGCGCAGGAAATGAAACACCGCGCCGTGGAAGTCGTTGCCGCCGGACTTCGTCGTCGCGTTGATCTGCGAGGTCGCGCGCCCGAACTCCGCCGAGTAGATGCCCGTCTGAATCTTGAACTCGTTGAGCGCCTCTACCGAGGGCCGGATCACATAGGTGTTGTAGTTGACGTCGGTGTTCTCCACGCCATCCAGCGTGTAGCGGTTGAAGAACTGCCGCTGGCCCGCAATCGAGATCGCCTGCCGCCCGCGCTCGCCGCCCTGCCGTGAATCCACATGGCCGGAAGAGCGCATCTCCGCGCTCACGTTCGGGCTCAACGCGACCATCTGCAGCCAGTTGCGGCCGTTCAGCGGCAGTTCCACGATCCGCTTGTTCTCGATCACCGTGCCGACGGCGGCGTTCTCGCTGTTGACCAGTGGAGCCGACCCGACCACCTCCACCGATTCGGTGACTTGCCCGATCTCGAGCGTGACATCGAGCCGCGCCGCCACATCGATCTGAACTTGCACATCGCGGCGCACCGTGCGCTTGAATCCCGGAGACTCCACCACAACTTCATACAGCCCGGGAGTGAGAAACGGCACCCGATAGACGCCCGCTTCGCTACTTGCAACGCGCCGTGGCTGCGCCGTGGCTTGATTCGTCACGGTGACTACCGCTGCGGCGATCGTGCCTTGATTGGCGTCGGTCACGGTACCGGAAAGAGATCCGAAAGTCTGGCTGAAAGCGGAAACCGCGAGCAGCGCCCCAAGCAGAAGAAGTCGCATGAATCGCAGGCTACCGAACAGAGGTTCATTTCGATTTACATTCTCATGTCGGATTCGCGACAACCACCGCTCCGATACCCTTCCACGTCTCCGCTTCCGGCACTCCATTTCAGTACCACTAGAACCGAAGGAATATTCCCTCGGAATTCGTTATCATTCAAGATCAACAATCAACATGCCAGCGGTGTGTCCCGCATCGCTCAAGGAGGGATTCGTGAGAGTCGCCATCAGGCCGCTCGCGTTCGCCGTCGCGGCGCTTCTGTCGTTATCCGTGTGGGCTGCCAAGGATAAGCCGCCTGCGAAGAACGCGCCCCGCGCGCTCACCGGAGTTGCACGCGAACAGGTGGCATCATCCTACGGCCGGCTGCCCATGCGATTTGAGCCTTCCGGAGATGGCTTCACAGCTCGCGGCGCGGGCTATGGCCTTTCCGTTCGGTCGAACGGTGTCGCACTCACGCTCAGGCGTCCGTCGCCGCCCCGGCGCAAGAACCATGTCTCTGCAATCCGTGCCCAGCGAACCACCGGGTCCGCGCCCCATACCGTCGCTATGCATTTGGAGGCCACTCGCGAACCAAGGATTGCCGAGCCAGTCGACAAGCTGCCCGGATACAGCAACTACCTCCTCGGCGCAGATGAAACAAAGTGGGTGCGAAATGTTCCGCAATACGCCAGGGTCCGCTACCGCGATGTCTACGACGGAATTGATGTCGTTTACTACGGCAATCAGCAGCGGCTCGAATATGACTTCGTTGTGAAACCGAATGCGGATCCGGATGCGATTCGCATCCGTTGGGAAGGCATTGATGATGTCCGGATCGCCTCCAATGGCGACCTCGTTCTCGTGCTCCCCGAAGGCGAACTTCGCCAATTGCGCCCGCAGATCTACCAGGAGTCCGGCGGCAAGCGGGTCCCAGTGGAGGGCGCATACCGCCTGCTCGCAGGCAAGCGCGTGGCCTTCACGTTGGCGCGGTACGATCACCGCAAGCCCCTGATCATCGACCCCGTAATGGCCTATGCCAACTATCTCGGCGGCAGCGGGATTGACGCGGCTCACGCCATCGCGGTAGACGCGGCGGGCAATGCTTATGTTGCCGGCGGAACAGAATCGGCCAATTTCCGGCGTCAGCAGACAACGGCGGCATATCAGAATGCCATCCGCCCTCCCATCACCACTCAATATGGAAACGAGCAGTTCGACGGGTTTGTGGTGAAGATCAACCCAGAGGGAACCGCCATCCTCTACGCGACCTATCTGGGCGGAACCGACTATGACTGGATCAACGGGATCGCCGTCGATTCTTCGGGCAACGCATATGTATGCGGCGAGACTTTCTCCTCAGGTGGGCCGAACGACCGGTTCCCGGCAGCGGGCAACGGCGCCATCTCCGCGATCGTGGGCGACCTGGATGCGTTCGTGGCGAAACTCAATCCGGCCGGCACGGCACTGGTTTACTCCACTTACCTCGGCACCAACCGCCTGGACGAAGCGTATTCGCTTGCGGTCAGCGGCAATAGCGTGTTCGTCACGGGGCGCTGGGCTGCGGTGCCGGTACAGGGGCAAACTGTCGAGGTCGGCGATGCCTTCATCGCGCGTTACGGCACGGGCACGAGTGCAGCACGCGAAGCCATCAGCACTTTCGGAGGCGCGGGCAACGAGATCGGCTTCGACATCGCGGCCGACAGTCTCGGGAATCTCTTCGTAACCGGCCGCACGGGCTCTGCCGGTCTGCAAACCAATTCAACGCTTTTTCGTGGGGTTCATGACGCGTTTCTTGCCCGTTTCAACACGTCGCTGCAAATGCAGTCGTTCACCTATCTTGGAGGCAGCGGCGAAGATGACGGGATTTCGGTGGCAGTCGGCCCGGGTGGGGAGGCTTTTGTTACCGGTGAAACCAACTCATCCGGCCTTGGAGATACAACTTACGGCCGCAACGGCACAAGCGGCGATGCTTTTGTGGCGCGCTTCTCCCCCTCAGGCATGCTCACGCACTTCGGCTACTTCGGCGGCTCGCGCAACGATTTCGGCGATGGCATCGCAGTGGATCCGAGTGGCACGGCATACGTCGCCGGATTCTCAGAATCCTCCGATTTTCCAGTGTCTCCCTTCGCGGCGCAACGCCAAAACGGCGGCCAAAACGATGTGTTCGTGATTCGCGTCGCGCCCCAGGCGGGATCGATTCCGTTCAACTTACTGTTCTCCACTTACTTCGGCGGTTTTGCCGAAGAAGGTGCGGGGGACATTGCCGTCTCACCGGCGGGAGAGGTGTTTGTCGCGGGCTCGGCCACCGCTGGCCCGAATAACACTACGGTGTTTCCCTCCAGCGCGACACCACCCATTCTCAATCCAGCCTTCGGCGGCGGCTTCACCGATGCGTTCGTCGCCAAACTGGCATCCGCATCCGTGTCGTTCAACCTGCAATCCTCCTTCGGACCTCCGTCTTCCGGGCCGGCCAGCACCAGCAACTTTGCCGTCTACCGGACCGCCTCAGCAACGAATCAGAGCAGGGTCGCAGCGGAGTCATGCGGCACCACGGGCAGCGGAGGTTCCAGCGGTCTGCCAAATTGCGCGAATTGCCTCACGGCAGGAGCCGGGCAGACCGTTACGACCAGCTTCCAAACACCGGCAACCGGGAGTTCCTGCACCCCTCTCCCAGTACGAGCCGGTTGTGAAACCAATAACGCGGATTCCGCAAACAACGAAGCGGTCTACGCGTGTCCAAGTATCAATCCCGCGGAATGCGCACCAACCTTTGCCAGTAACACCGTACAGATTGACCGTAACGGTGGCGACCGCGACCTCACCGTGGAATTGTCGGCGCAGTGCAGTTGGACCGCCGCCTCCGACAATAGCTTCGTCACCATCATGAGCCCCGGCTTCTCCGGCAATCTACCCCAAGGGCGCGGCACGCTACGTCTGCGAATCGCTCCCAACAACACAGGCGCGGCACGGTCGGCAAGGATCGTTGCCAGTTCCGTCGCAACGCGGGAGGTGCGAATCGAGCAGTCCGCTGTTTCGGGCGGAGGCAGTTCCTCACCGCTCACTGCAAGCCCCGCCGTAATCCGGTTCCTCCGAACCACCACCGGAACGCCACCGGGCCCCGTAACTTTGTCGGTATCCTCGTCACCGAACGCCACATTTCAAGCGTCCGCGTCGCCGGCCTGGCTGAGCGTTGCGCCTGGCGGTGGCACCACGCCTGCTTCGGTTCAGGTTTCCGCGGCGACGGCAAGTCTCGGCGTGGGCACTCACTCGGGACAAGTCGCGTTGACGGCCGCGGGCCAGACAATCAACGTACCGGCAACCCTTGTGATCTTCGCTCCAGGCACTACGTCCCAGATCTTCTCCGACGTGCCTGCCCCTCATCCCTGGATTGACTTCATTTTCCTGCTCAACCGGTTCGGCGTCACCGTCGGCTGCCGTGAAACCCCACTCGCTTACTGTCCGGCCGATACGGTGACACAGGCGCAGATGGCGGCCTTCATCATCCGGGCGCTGTTCGGAGAGAACTTCAGTTATCCCACCACACCGTACTTCAATGACATGCCAGCTTCGAACAGCCTGTTCAAGTATGTCCAGAAAATGCGCGAACAAAACATCAACCTCGGTTGCGGCGGCCCGTTCTTCTGCCCGAACAGCACCGTGAACCGGGGACAAATGGCCACCTACATCGCTCGCGCGCTCTATGGAGAATCCTATGCATTCCCGGCGAATGCTCGCTTCTCCGATATCCCCGCAAGCAGTGGCCTGTTCCAATACGTGCAGAAAATCTGGGAGATCGGCGTGACGCAAGGCTGCACAACCACGGACTACTGCCCGGGCAATCCAGTCACGCGCGAACAGATGTCGGCGTTCCTCAGCCGCAGCTTCTTCGGATACGGCCGGCTCACACCCTGAGCGTGGGCCATGGCTCAGACCGGCTTCTTCGCGGCCGCATCCACTACCGCAACCGAGAAGCCCTCAATCCGGTTCTCGGCCAACTGGATCTGCTTGGCGTCCTTGCCGATCCGCACACCGACGCGGCTCGCGGCCTGCCGCGTCTCCAGCACCACGTTCCGCCGCAGCGTCACGGACTCGGTGAAGCCTTCAATGTCCACCGCGACGCCCTTCTCATCGCCACTGTCCACCACACGATTCGCTTCAATCAGATTGCGGCTCGGCGCGAACGTCGGACCATGCTCCTGCCGCAGAAAGATCCCCGTCTTTCCGCTGCGTTCCACCTGATTGTTGCGCACAATGTTGTCCGTGTCGTTGTGGCCGATCGAGACGCCGTAGCGCTTGTTGTCGAGCATCTTGTTGTTCTCCACCAGCGCCCACTTCACGCCCCAGCAGAAGAAGAACCCAATCTCACTGCGCTCCAGTGAACACCCTGTGACAACGCTTCGCTGCGAGCCCGAGCCGGGATGCAGCGCATAGCCGCCATGCCCATGACTGCGGCAGTTCTCCACGCGCACATCGTGGCACACCTGCCAACTGATGCCGTCACCGTTGAAGTTGCGCGCTTCCACGCCTCGCATGTGAATCCGGTTGCTCTCGCGTAGAAAGATGCAGCCCACGTAGTTGCCGTTCAGATACTCATTGTTGGCGCGATTCCCATCCAGGCTGATGTTCTCAATCACCGCATCCTGAATGCGGAATCCATCGAACAAGGCAAACATCGTCGACGCCACCGCGCCTTCATGGGTCCAGTAGTTCTCGGTCAGCATTTGGTCGAGCCGGAAGCGCTTGCCACTGCGCGCCACCAGCGTGCGCTTGTAGACGTCGTGACTGCCGTTGTGCGGGTTGCGCGTCCGCAACACAATCCCATCGCCGACTTGAAAGCCCGTGGGATCGGTCAGTGTCACTTCCTGGTCGTACCAGTCGGAGTTCTCCGCAAGCAGCGTCTTGATGGAGGCCTCCTTGATGCACACCGAATCGGCGCCGCTGCCGAGAATGCGCACGTTCGACCGCAGCTTCACCGCGTTGCGAAAGCGGTACTCGCCCGGCAGCACATGGACGGTGCCGCCGCCAAGACCAGCCACGTAGTCAACCGCGGCTTGCAGCACACGATGATCCGCGCCGATCAGATCGGCCTTCGCACGGCCCACGGTTACCTTCACGCGCTCCGCCCAGTTGGGCTCGATGGCGTCTCCCGATGTCGCGCGCGGACGAGTGACCTTCGGAGCCTGCGGTTGAGGCCCGGCAGCGCTGAGCGCAAAGCCCGCGCCGGCCGTGATTGCCGCGGAAACGAAGTGCCGTCGATGCATGGTGGTTCCTTCCAGTTGAAGATTGAGCCTATGGTATCGCTGCCAAACGGCACTTTCAACTGACGCCATTTTGTCTGTCAACGCAATTTTCCATAGGCTTGAATGCCCCATGTGACATTCGAACAGGCTACGCGGCTGATCCTGGGTAACTCGCCCCGTAGTATGATGAGGTGTGCGTGATCTGGTGCTGGATACCATCCGCCGCCACGCGCTCCTGCCTGCCGGCTGCCGTGTGGGCGTCGCCGTAAGTGGCGGTCCCGATTCAGTTTGCCTGCTCCACCTCCTGCTCGCCCTGCGCGACACGCTCGAACTCGAACTCATTGTGCTTCACTTCGATCACAAGCTGCGCGGCCTCGACTCGACCGAGGACGCCGAATTCGTCCAGCACCTCGCCCACCGCCACGGCCTCGACTTCCACCTGGAATGCGCCGACATCGCCAGGCTGGCCGAAGGACACAACATCGAACAGGCAGCGCGCGAAGCCCGCCGCGATTTCTTCGTGCGCATGATCACCAGCGGCATCGCCGATCGGGTCGCCACCGGGCACACCCTCTCCGATCAGGCCGAAACCGTGCTCTTTCGCCTGCTCCGCGGCGCCGGCACCACTGGACTCTCCGGCATCCTCCCTCGCACCTCCGAGGGGATCGTCCGCCCGCTGATCCTCGTCCGGCGCGATCAGGTCATGGACTATCTCCACGATGACGGCATCCCCTTCCGCACGGACCGCACCAATCAGGACCGTTCACTCTCCCGCAATCGCATCCGGCTCGACCTCATCCCCACACTTCGCACCGCCTTCAACCCCTCCATTGAGGAGCAACTTGCCCAAGCCGCCGACCTCGCCCGTGCCGAAGAAGCCTACTGGCATGACGAAACCGTCCGCCACGCCGCCGGCGGCTTCGTGCGAAAGTCCGGCGCGATCGTCATCAGTTGTCCGTGGCTGCTTGCCCAGCCGCTCGCGCTCGCACGGCGTCTCATCCGCCACGCCATCCACGAAGTCAAGGGCGACCTCCGCCAGATCGGCTTTGGCCACGTCGAACAAGTTTTGGAACTCGCCCGGTTCTCCGAAGGCCACGGCCGCCGCCAGTTCCCGGGAATCGATGTCTTCCGCTCGTTCGATTCCCTCCGCTTTGACGTCCAGGGCGCCGATGCCCATGCCCCGCGCATCGTCTCCTCCGTGCTGCGAATCCCCGGCGTCACCCGCATCGGCCCGACTTGCGTGGTGACGTCTCTGTTGCAGGGAAGTGACTGGAATTGTGGATATAATGAAGGCGAGGATTCTGGGGCAGGATTCTCCTTCCTGGATTGGGACCGCCTCCATCAACCGCTAACCATGCGGTTCTGGCTTCCGGGCGACCAGTACCGGCCTGTTGGCGCGGCTGGGCCGGAAAAGCTCAAGCATCTGTTCCAATCGCGCAAAGTGCCTCTGTGGGAACGGCGGTTTTGGCCGATCATAGAGAACGGGAAGGAAATCGTGTGGAGCCGTGGCTTCGGTCCCGCGGCGGGTTTGCAGGCTTCCCGGTCCAGCGGGCAGGTCTTGAAGATTGGGGAATTCGTGGATGGTGAGTAATCTAGGAATCAAAATGCTCGCCGTTTACGTCAGTAAGGGTAGACTCGTGCGGCACTCTCATCTTGTGTGGTCCCGGCTGATCGCCGGTGGCGCCCTGCCGGTGTCGCGGCTACCAGTGGAGAATCATGAATTCAAACGTTAAGACAGCGATCTTTTGGGTCGTGCTGATTTGTGTGGCAGTGCTGCTGTACACCGTCGTCAAGCACGGCAAGGGACGGCCCGACCAGCCGCTCACCTTCTCCCAGTTCCTCTACCAGGTGGAGAACGGGAAGGTCAAAAACGTCACCATCGCAGGCAATGAGGTGCGCGGCGAATACACCGATGGCTCGGGTATCCGCACCACCATTCCGCTCAACTACCCCGACATCTACAAGATGCTCCGCGAGAAGAACGTCGGAATGGAGATCAAGGAGGCATCCTCCGGAAACTGGGTCTCCATCCTGATCAATGCGGTGCCCTTCGTCCTGCTGCTGGCGTTCTGGATCTTCATGATGCGCCAGATGCAGAGCGGCGGAAACAAGGCCCTCAGCTTCGGCAAGAGCCGCGCCCGTCTTCACTCTTCCCAACAGAAGAAAGTCACCTTTAAGGATGTCGCCGGCGTCGAGGAAGCCAAGGAAGAGCTCCAGGAGATCATCGAGTTCCTGCGCGAGCCCCAGAAGTTCCAGAAGCTCGGCGGACGCATTCCCAAGGGCGTGCTGCTGATCGGCTCCCCAGGCACCGGCAAAACCTTGCTCGCCCGCGCGATCGCCGGCGAAGCCAACGTGCCGTTTTTCTCCATCTCGGGTTCGGACTTCGTTGAGATGTTCGTCGGCGTCGGCGCCAGCCGCGTCCGCGACCTCTTCGAACAGGGCAAGAAGAACGCCCCCTGCATCATCTTCATCGATGAAATCGACGCGGTCGGCCGTCATCGCGGTGCGGGCCTCGGCGGCGGACACGATGAGCGCGAGCAGACTCTCAACCAGTTGCTGGTGGAAATGGATGGCTTCGAATCGAACGAGGGCGTCATCCTCGTCGCCGCCACCAACCGCCCCGACGTGCTCGATCCTGCCCTCCTCCGCCCCGGCCGTTTCGACCGCCGCGTCGTAGTTGGCCGCCCCGATGTGAAGGGCCGCGAGCAGATTCTCCGCGTGCACACCAAGAAGACCCCGCTCGGCGATGATGTCGATCTGTCCGTGCTCGCCCGCGGGACACCGGGCTTTGCCGGCGCCGACCTCGCCAACCTCGTCAACGAAGCCGCCCTCATCGCGGCACGGCAGAACCGCAAAGTCGTCACCATGGCCGATTTCGAACTCGCCAAGGACAAGGTCCTCATGGGCGTCGAACGCCGGTCCATGATGCTCACCGACGAGGAAAAGAAGAATACCGCCTATCACGAAGCCGGCCACGCCCTCGTCGCCGCAAAAATGCCCATCGCCGACCCGGTGCACAAAGTCTCCATCATTCCGCGCGGCATGGCGCTCGGCATCACCATGCAATTGCCCACCGACGACAAGCACTCCTATCAACAGGAGTATCTGCGCTGTCAGTTGGCAATCCTCATGGCCGGCCGCATTGCCGAAGAGATGTTCATGAACCATGTCACCACTGGCGCAGGCAACGACATCGAACGGGCCACTGATCTGGCGCGCAAGATGGTCTGCGAGTGGGGCATGAGCGAACTCGGTCCGCTCAGCTTCGGCAAGAAGGAAGAACAGATCTTCCTCGGCCGCGAGATCGCCCAGCATCGCGACTACAGCGAAGAGACCGCCATCCGCATCGACGAGCAGGTTCGCAAACTCGTCATCGGTGGCTATGACGAAGCCAAACGCATCATCACGGAGTATCGCGAGGCCCTCATCCGCATCGCCGAAGCGCTCTTGGAGCGCGAGGTGCTCGATGGCCAGGAAGTGATGCAGTTGATCAGCGGTGCGGCCCTGCCCGCGATGCCTAACGCCAAGCCGGCGCCAGCCAAGGAAACCACGTCCCGGCCGGAAGGCGGCCTGCGGGTTCCCCCGCTGATGGAAGGCGGCCCGCAGCCCGCGTGATCCCGAAATTCCCGGTCTACCTGTTCGACGTCGACGGAACGCTGGTCGACTCGGCGCCCGATATCTGTGGCGCCGTCCGTGAGGCACTGAAGGATACTTCCGCCGTCGACAAGGACGAGGCGTTCTTTCGGAGTTACATCGGCAAGCACCTTTTCGAATTGTTTTCCGATCTTTTTCCGGATTCCACTCCGGAGCAACAGGAAAAGTGGCTTGCCGATTATCGCGCGATTTACGCCGCCCGCGGCCATTCGATGACTCGCGCCTATCCGGGCGTGGTGGATGCGGTCCGCCGTCTGGAAGGCAGGAAGTCCACCGCGACCACCAAGGGCACTCCCACTACCCGCATCGTGCTCGAGAAGTTCGGACTCCTCCCCTACTTCGATCACGTGCAGGGCACCGATGGGTTTCCGGCCAAGCCCGAGCCCGACGTCATTCGGAAATCGCTGGAAATCTTCGGCGCCCGGCCGGAGGAATGTCTGATGGTCGGGGACGCCCCGTCGGACATGGCCGCGGGACGTGCGGCCGGGGTCAAGATTTGCGCCGTCCGCTATGGCTACGGCAATCACGCGGAGATGGCCGCGTTCGAACCCGATTACTGGATCGGCGATCTTCACGAGTTAGTCGGCTAG
>JAEUQE010000229.1 GCA_016789785.1 Bryobacterales bacterium | reverse complement strand
ATTTCTGGGTGAAAGGCGCGGAGGAAGCCAACGTACACAGCTTTGTGGTGAAGCCGCCGGGCTTCTCGGCAAGCAAGAAACATCCCGTGCTGTTTTTGATTCATGGCGGACCGCAAGGCGCGTGGGGCGAAAGCTGGACCTATCGCTGGAATTCGCAGGTGTTCGCATCGGCGGGCTTCGTTGTGGTGATGCCGACTCCGCGCGGTTCCACTGGCTATGGCCAGAAGTTCACGGACGAGATCAATCAGGATTGGGGTGGCCGCGTTTACGACGACATCATGGCGGTGGTGGATCATGTGGCGAGCCAGCCATGGGCCGATACCGATCGCTTCGCGGCGGCGGGCGGCAGCTATGGCGGCTACATGGTGAACTGGATTCTAGGCCACTCGCAACGCTTCAAGGCTTTGATTTCGCATGCGGGCGTGTATGATCTGCGGAGCATGGCCGGCGAGACCGAAGAGCTCTGGTTTCCCATGTGGGAGTTCAAAGGCATGCCTTGGGACAATCCCGAGGTCTATGAGCGCTGGTCGCCGAGCTATTTTGTGAATGAATTCCGCACGCCGACGCTGGTGATTCACGGCGAACTCGACTATCGTGTTCCAGTTGGCCAAGGCATGCAGCTTTTCACGGGCCTTCAAATGAAAAAGGTGCCTTCGAAGATGGTTCTTTTCCCGGACGAAGGACACTGGATTCTGAAGCCGCAGAACACGGTACTCTGGTACAACTCATTCATTGATTGGATAAGCGAATGGACAAGAAAGTAGCTGGACTCTTCCTGGTTGCCGCGCTCACCGCGAGTGCGCAACAGCTTCGGATCATCGCGATTGGAGCGCATCCCGACGATTGCGACATCAAGTTCGCGGGAACCGCCGCGAAGTTTGCCAAAGCGGGCCATAAGGTGAAGTTCCTCTCCGTGACCAACGGAGACGCGGGCCATCAGAACGAAGGCGGCGGCATGCTGGCCAAGCGCCGCTATCTCGAGACCCAGGAATCGGCGCGCCGCCTCGGCATTGAGGAATACGAAGTGCTCGACAATCACGATGGCGAACTCACGCCCAACGTGGAAGTGCGCAAGCAGATCATTCGAGCCATTCGCCGCTGGAATGCCGATATCGTGATTGCGCCGCGCCCCAACGACTATCATCCCGACCATCGCTACACGGGCGTGCTGGTGCAGGATGCGGCGTACATGGTGGTGGTGCCGAACGTGACGCCCGATGTTCCACCGCTGCGCAAGAACCCGATCTTCCTCTACTACCAGGATCATTTTCAGAAGCCCGCGCCGTTCCGTGCGGATGTCGCCGTGGCCATCGACGATGTATGGGAACGGAAAGTGAACGCGCTGGATGCGCATGTCTCGCAGTTTTATGAATGGCTGCCTTGGGTGGACGGCAATCTCGACCAGGTGCCGAAGGACAAAGTGGCGCGCAAGGATTGGCTTTCGAAGATGCGCACGCGTCCCGTGGCGCCCGATGTCCGCGCCGCACTCGAACTGCGTTACGGCAAGGAAGCCGCGGCGAAGGTGGTGCGCGTGGAGACGTTCGAGCTTTGTGAGTACGGCCGCCAACCGAAGCTGGACGAACTGCGCGCGATGTTCCCGAAGTAGACGCCACCGAAACCGATGAATGAGCTTCTCCGGCAGTTGCCTTCCGTCGATGAGGTGGCTCAGCAAGTCGCCCCACATACGGCGGGTGTTCCGTGGCAACTCCTGATAACGGAAGTGCGTGCCGCTATTGCGGCGGCCCGCGCCGGAGTGATGCGCGGCTCCGCGGTGGATCCTGCCGGCATTCCTGCCGCGGTGATGGAGCGCCTGCGCCTGTTGGACCAGCCGTCACTGCGTCCGGTGATCAACGCGACAGGCGTGATCCTGCATACGAACCTCGGACGCGCACCGCTTGCCGGAGCGAGCCCTGGCGGGAGTTACTCCAATCTCGAGTACGACCTCGAGACGGGGCGGCGAGGCAAGCGCGACACCCATACGAAGCAGCTTTTCGAGAGATTGCTTGGAAAGCCCGGCATCGTGGTGAACAACAACGCCGCGGCCGTGTATCTGGTGTTGAACGAGTTGGCGGCGGGGGCGGAGGTGATCGTCTCGCGCGGCCAGTTGGTGGAGATTGGCGACGGGTTCCGCATTCCGGACATCATGCTTCGCGCGGGCGTTGTGCTGCGCGAAGTCGGCACCACGAATCGCACACGCATGGAAGACTATCGCGACGCCATTACCGATCGTACGGCTCTCCTGCTGATCGTACATCCGAGCAACTTCCGCATTGACGGATTCGCGGGCCAGCCCTCGCGTGCCGAAATCGTCGCGCTCGGCAAGGAACGATCGGTTCCCGTGTACGAGGATCTTGGCAGCGGTTGTCTGCTGGACCTGGCTCCTTACGGAATTCACGAACCTTGCGTGCAGGAGTGTCTGCGCGATGGTGTGGGTTTGGTGAGCTTCAGTTGCGACAAACTGCTGGGCGGGCCACAGGCCGGCGTGATTGCCGGCGAAGCCGCCCTGCTCGACAGCATCCGGCGGAATCCGATGTTCCGCGCGCTGCGTGCGGACAAGCTGATCATTCAGTCGCTTGAAACAACCTTGCGCCATTATGTTTGGGAGCGGTATGACGCGATTCCCGCTCTGCGGATGATCCGCATTCCAGCGGAGGAGCTTCGACGCCGCGCGCAGGCGCTTGTGGACGCGGTCCCGGAGTTGAATGCCGAAGTGGTGCCAGGTGAGTCCGTGATTGGAGGCGGATCGACGCCGATGCAGACCTTGCCGGCCTATCGCATCGCTATCGAAAGCCCTTCGGTGACGGCATGGGAGCGCAATCTCCGCGAAGGCGATCCTGCAGTGATCGCGACGATTGAAGGTGGAAGGCTGATGCTGGACTTGCGCACGGTGAGCGAAGCCGAAGAGCCCGTGCTGCGCGAACGGCTGCGATCGCTGCTTCACTGAACTTGCGGCCGTGGTTCCAATCCTGATACGAAGGAACCACGCACATGAACCCGATCAATCGCCGTCAGTGGCTTGCTCTATCCGCCGGTGTTCCGGTGGCCGCCCAAAGCCGCCGCTCGCTCAGCGTGCTGCTGATCAATGCGGACGATCAACGTTGGGACACCATCGCCGCATTGGGCAACCGCGAGATCCGCACGCCGAACCTCGATCAACTCGCCTCACGCAGCGCCGTTTTCCAGAATCATTACTGCCAGGGCAGCATGATCGGCGCGGTTTGTCTGCCGAGCCGTACACAACTCATGACCGGTCGCAGTGTGTTCCGCATTCCGGACCGCAACGACAAGAGCGGCAACTATCCACTGCTTGCGAAAGCATTTGAGAAAGCGGGTTACTCGACGTTTCATGTTGGCAAGCGTGGCAACACCTTCCTGCCCGCGAGCGAGGCTTTTCAAACCACCATCTACGCGGAGCAACTCACGCAAGAGCGCGCGGATCAGAGCCGTCTCCATGCCGATGCCGTCATTCGATTCGTGAAGGAGCGCAAGCCCGGTGAGCCTTTCTTCGCTTATATGGCGCCGCCGGTTCCGCATGATCCTCGTGTTGCGCCGAAGCAGTTCATGGACATGTACGATCCCTCGCGCATCACGTTGCCAAAGAACTTCATGCCGCAACATCCCTTCGACAACGGCGAACTCAAGGTGCGCGATGAGTTGCTTGCTTCGTTTCCGCGCACGCCGGAGGAGATGCGCCGCCACCTTGCCGAATACTACGGCACAATCTCGTGCCTCGATCATGAAGTGGGCCGCGTGCTTGCCGCACTGAACGAAACCGGCCAGGCCGCCAGTACGATCATCGTGTTCACCAGCGATCAAGGGCTCGCTGTTGGCGGCTGCCACGGTCTGATGGGGAAGCAGAATCTCTACGAGCATGTGAAGCCGCCGATGATGATCGCGGGGCCGGGCATTCGACCGCGCCGGCATCAGGCGCTCTCCTATGTGATGGACACCTTTCCGACTCTGTGCGATCTCGCTGGGATCGCCGTGCCGGAGGGTGTGGAAGGCCGGAGCCTTGCGCCGGTCATTCGAGGCCAGTCCAAACACGTGCGCGATTCGCTCTTCGCCCTTTATCGCGATTGCCAGCGCATGACGCGTGACGATCGTTGGAAGCTGATGTGGTATCCGAAGATCAACCGCTATCAGCTTTTTGATCTAAAGAACGATCCCTGGGAGTTGAACGATCTCTCGCAGAACGGCGGTTCCGCCGCCCACGTGGAGCGCCTCAAGAAGCGCATGGCCGCGTTGCAGGATGAGTTCGACGATCGCGCGGCGCCCCGGCCCGTGTAGTCGCGGCGTTCGGAGTAGCAGAGTCCATCAAGCGGATACAATGTCGGGAGTCATGCAACTCGGAAGGCGCGAATTCCTCGCAACGGCGCCCGCGGTTCTGCGCGGGGCGGGCAAGAATGAACCACCCAACATCCTGTTCGTGATGCCCGATCAGTGGCGCGCGCAGGACCTCGGCTGCATGGGCAATTCGCAGGTGCGCACTCCAGTGCTCGACAAGCTCGCCTCGGAGGGCGTGCTCTTCACCAACGCGGTGGCCAATTGTCCCGTTTGCACTCCGGCGCGAGGCATCCTCCTGAGTGGACGCTATCCGCATCAGAACGGAACCCCGGTCAACGACGTGCCGCTCAAACAGGACCAGCCGACCATCGCGAAGGTACTGCAAAAGACCGGCTACTACACGGGCTTCGTGGGCAAGTGGCATCTGCATGGAGGTCCGCGCATGCCCGGCTTCGTGCCTCCGGGACCCGCGCGGCAGGGCTTCGAATACTGGGGCGCGAACATCTGCAGCCACGCCTACTTCAACTCGCAGTACTTCCGCGATGATCCCACGCCGGTTCCGATCAAAGGCTACGACTCGATCGCGTGGACCGATCTCAGCATCGAGTTTCTCGAGAAAGCCCGCGATCGCAAGCAGCCCTTCTGTCTCTACGTTCAGCACACGCCTCCGCACGACCCCTACCTCCTGCCGCCCGGGCACGAAAAGGACTACCGCCCCGAAGACGTGACGCTCCGGCCCAACTGGAAGGATGGCGCGAAACGCTTCGGCACACGCAAGGACATTGCGGGCTACTATTCGGCGATCAACTTCCTCGACAGCGAAGTTGGGCGCATCTTGAAGCGGCTCGATGAACTCGGACAGCGCGACAACACGATCGTCTACTTCCTCTCCGATCACGGCGACATGCTCGGTTCGCAAGGCACGTTTCTGAAGCGCAAGCCTTGGGAAGAATCGACGCAGGTTCCGGGAATCGTGCGATGGCCGCGCGCAATTCGCGCGGGCCGCAAGCTTGACGCGCTCTTCTCGCACATTGACGCGGTGCCCACGCTGCTTGGCCTCTGCGGCGTCGAGGTGCCGCATGAGATGCAAGGCTTCAATTACGCAGACTACATCCTCGGCAAGTCGAAGAAGACGCCTGAGGAAGCGATGCTCATGATCTACACCAAGACGGAGATGAACGAGTGGGATTGCTGGCGAGGTCTGCGGACGCGGCGCTATAAGTACGCTCGCTTTCAGGACCGGCCGTGGGTGCTTTACGATCTGAAGAGCGATCCATTCGAGCAGCGCAACCTCATTGACAGCGAGGCTCACCGCAAGATCAGAGCCCGCTTCGATGCGACGATTGAGAAGCACATGGATCGGGTGAAGGACAATTGGAAAGAACTCGAAGATTGGCTCCCGGCGCAGCAGAGGAAGAAACAGGCTTCCCTTCCCGTGACGGAACAGTCAGCGGTTTGAAGAACTGAGGTGAACAAAACATGCGACTGACCAGCGTTCTCGCGATTCTCATAGGACTCGACCTGCAAGCGGCAGTGAGCCTGCCCGCGCTGATCTCCGACAACATGGTGATCCAGCAAGGCGCGCCGGTGCGCATCTGGGGCAAGGCGGACAATGGTGAAAAGGTCAAGGTCACGTTTCTTGGCCAGACCGAGGAAACCGCCGCGAATAGCGATGGGAAGTGGCAGGTATGGATTTCGCCCATGATGGCGGGCGGTCCCTACGAGATGACCATCGCGGCCTCCAATACAATCACCATCAAGAATGTTTTGGTGGGGGAAGTGTGGGTCGCGTCCGGACAGAGCAATATGGCATGGGCGCTGCGCGCTTCCAAGAATGCGGAAGCCGAAGCGGCGCAGGCGAACCACCCCGGCATCCGGTTCTTCCAGGTGAAGACGAAGGTGGCCGAGCAGCCGATGGACGATGTGGAAGGAAGCTGGAAGATCTGCACGCCGGAGAACGCGCCTGCCTTCTCTGGGGTGGGCTACTTCTTCGCGCGCGACATTCACCTTACGCGAAATGTGCCGGTCGGTATTCTGCAGTCTGCCGTTGGAGGCACGCCCGCGCAAGCGTGGACCAGCCGTCCTTCGCTGGAAGCGAACTCCATGTTGAAGTACTACTTCGACCAATGGGACAAGGCTCTGGCTGCGTATCCGGAGGCGCAGGCGCGTTTTGAAAAGGCGCAGGCGGAATTCAAGCGGCAGGCCGCGCAGGCAAAGGCGCAAGGCAAGCCAGTGCCGGCGGCGCCCCGTGCACCGCGAGGCGCGCCAGGCGACACGCACACACCGTCTGGCCTCTACAACGGGATGATCGCGCCGCTTACGCCCTATACGATCCAGGGCGCCATCTGGTATCAAGGCGAAGCGAACGCTGGTCCGGTTGACAACGAACTCTACCGCCACCTGTTTGCGGAGATGATTCTCGATTGGCGGAGGGAGTGGGGCATCGGGCAGTTTCCGTTCCTGTGGGTGCAGCTTGCCGCGTTCCAGAACAACAATCCATGGGCGGTGGTGCGCGACTCGCAGACGCGCACGCTGGAAATCGCCAATACCGGACAGGCGCTGGCCATCGACGTCGGCGAGAGCAACGACATCCATCCGAAGGACAAGCTGACGGTCGGCAAGCGGCTCGCATTGTCAGCGCGAGCGGTTGCCTATGGCGAGCGTGTGGTGCACTCGGGTCCGGTGTTCCGGCAGTTGACGAAGAGTAACGGCGCACTCAAGGTCTGGTTCCACCATGTTGGCTCTGGCCTCGCCACGCGCGAGGGCGCGCCTCTGACGGGTTTCCGTGTCGCTGGTGAGGACGGTACGTTCTACAAGGCCGAAGCGCACATTGAAGGCAATACCGTGGTGGTGACGAGTTCCATGGTGGCCGATCCCTTGGCCGTCCGCTATGCGTGGGAAAACGACCCGGTTGCTACACTAATCAATCGCGAAGGTCTCCCCGCCGTGCCCTTCCGCACCGACTCCTGGAAGTAGAGTATGAACGATCGTTACGCTGGATCCCGCTCCCGTTTGCAGCGCGCGGCCAAGACCTTGACCGGAGGCGTGAGCAGTCCGTTTCGCGCCAAGGCGCCTGTGCCTTTGTTCTTTCGTGACGCAAACGGCCCTCGCCTGTGGGATGTCGACGGAAACTCATACATCGACTATGCGCTGGCATGGGGGCCACTGATTCTCGGTCACACGCATCCGAAACTGGTGGAGGCGATGCGTGTGCAGGCCGCTCGTCCGCACAACTACGGCGCGCAGCACGACCTGGAAGCCGAAGTCTCTGAGCGGGTGCATGCCATGGTTCCATGCGCGCAACTCTGCGCGTTCACATGCAGCGGCAGTGAGGCCGTGGCCGCGGTGTTTCGTCTGGCTCGTGCGTTCACTGGCCGCCATCGCATCCTTCGTTTCGAAGGCCACTATCACGGCTGGCACGATCAGGAGCTGATCAGCTATCGTCCGTCGCTCGACCATATGGGCTCGGACAATGCACCATGTCCGACGCTCGATTCCAAGGGGCAAGTGCCGAACTCGGTGGACAACGTGGTGATCGCGCCTTGGAACGACATTGAATCACTGGAGAAATTGTTTGCACGATATGGAAGCGAGATCGCGGCGGTGATCACGGAGCCGGTGTTGTGCAACAGCGGCTGCCTGGAACCCGAACCTGGCTTCCTTGCCAAGCTTCGCCTGCTGACGGAGCGCTACGAGTCACTGCTGATCTTCGATGAAGTGATCACTGGATTTCGCATCGCGCCGGGCGGGGCGCAGCAGCACTTCGGTGTGGTCCCCGATCTCGCCACGTTCGGCAAGGCGATCGCGGGAGGCATCGTGCTGAGTGCGTTCGCGGGCCGCCGGGAGATCATGGAGATGATGCTCTCTGGGGCCGCGTTTGGCGGCACGTTCAACGGCAATCCGATGGCCATGGCCGCGGCCAGAGTGACGTTGGATGTTCTTGCCGAGGATGAAGGCGCCGCGCTCGCGTACGCGAATCGCATGGGAACGGAGTTGCGAAAAGGCATGCAGGAGGCCGCGAACGAGGCGGGGATTCCGATGACAGTCTCGGGATTCGGCACGGCGTTCGCGCTGCATTTCACTGCGCACAAGCCCTTGCTCCGTTATCGCGATACATTTCACGACGACAAAGTGCTGCTCGGAAGCTTCCTTCGCGAGATGCTGGACGAAGGGATTTTTCTGCTGCCCGACGGGCGCATCTACACGTCAATTGTGCACGGGGAGCGCGAGCTCGCCGAAACGCTCGATGCCGCTCGCAAGGTATTTCGCAAGCTGGCGGCCGGCTGATCCCGCGCGGATGCTCCCGGCTCAACCAAACAGCTTCGTGTAGGTGTCGGGATCGAAACCCACAATCAGCGTTTTCCCTTTGCGAAGTGTTGGCGCCCGCAGGTTGCCGGTGGGCCCCAACAGGATCGCGGCCAGGTCGGACTCCGAAGGCTTGTCCTTCTTCAGATCGTAGTGCACCACGTTCTTACCTTTCGCCGCGTACACTTCGGTGACATCCTTCAGCAGCGCCAGTGCATCATTCAGTTTGAGGGTGGTCTTCTTCGCATCCACCTGAGTGGTGGCTGCAAGGTTGTGGGACGCAAGAAACTCCTGCGTTTTGCCACAGGTCTTTCAACCGGGGCGGTGATAGCTCCAATCGACTTTCTGAGTTGCCATATTGAGAACTATGCCGCATTGAGGAGTTGCGATGCAAAAACTCGGTTGTGGCGGCTCACACGCGAAGAGCGGAGCCAACACTTCCAACCTATTCAGGTCTCCCGCGCGACGTGCCCGTGATGGTGAGCCCTCGCTCCAACGCCACCTGTACTCCTACCCGGTCGCCGATTGCCAAGAGCCGTTCTGCCTCACGCGCGGACGCCACATCCCGCTCAATTTTGCTATCGCAGGCCGCGCGGTCGACGCCTGCACCGCGGAGGCTACAGGCACAGTCCGCTTCAGGTCTCGAATTGATATCGCCGGAATTCCATGAGGCGCATGCCGAAGCTCCGAGGAAGCGGATCGCCGGAGCTAGCGAAAATGCCAAAGTTTTTGAAACGCCGACGGCGGGACCGGCGCGCACCGGGAAAACCGCCGCCTGATTGCGGTGCACCTGACTGGAGCGGATCTATCGGGCCGAGGGTTTGCGATTTTCGGCTTTCCCGCATCTCAGACTTTTCCGCGCCGGACCGATGATCGCGCCTTCGGAGTGGCTACTGCGAGATCGGCTGGAGGAAACGCCCCTTGATGACGGGTGGCTTGGACGTCGTGTCCGGGTAAGCAATCTCCATCATGATGGTACACTTGTCCAAACCGTCGGTGCCAATCCCGATGGCTCGGTAGGCCATGTAAGCTCCAGAGGATTCCCCCCGAAACCACCCCTGCCACGTACCTTTTCCCGGCACATCCAAACATGAACTCACCCCACCACGGGCCGGTGAAGGTAGCCGAGTCGACATTGAAGTTCATGAACCATGTCACGTTTCCAGAGATGTTGGGGTCCGACATCACCCACTTCCCCGTAAGGATGCGGTTGGTCACCACCGTCCGCGTGCCGGCAGGGCACCAAGGCGGCATGTCCTGGTCCGCGGGGGCCGGATTGCCCGCGCCCACGCACTGGATCACGCCTCGGAACGGAACCCCGCCACCCCCTGAGCTGATCCTGGTGAACTCGACCACCTTTCGTTCCTGGGTGATGTTCGGATCGCCCTGGGCGAAACTGTCGCCAGCGAACAACAGCAGTGCGGCGCCTGCGGAAACGGCTGTCCATATTGATCTCATTGCAGAACTCCTTTCTCGAAGCCCCACGCGTCAAAATGTGGGGAACTCCGAGAAAAGAATCGCACCGGATTCTCCGATTGGAGAGTGGCAATGAGTGCCATGCCACGGGTTGCCACTCGTTGCCCCTTCGATTATCCTTTTGGGAGAAGAGGATCTGCTGTTCCGCTAGCGGAGGATATGTGCCTGTTCCGCAGCCCATCTCGCCGGAACCCAGTCACGCTGCGGCGAAGCAGCTTCTGGAAACCTAGAAAGAGATTGCCGTCTACCTGGATCGCGACCTAAGGACGGTAAAGCGGTGGGAGCAGTCCCGCGGCCTCCCCGTTCACCGTCTTCCGGGTGGACCTCAGGCGGCTGTCTATGCTTACAAGTCGGAACTGGATGAGTGGCGGCGGGGTGCAGGACCAAAGGTCGAGGATACCCCTACGGTCAAAGGAATCCGGGGATCGCCTGGATTGTTGCTACCGTGGTGATCGTGCTGGCTGGCTTCGGAGTGATCGTGTGGCGACTCTGGCCCGAAAAGCCCAAGCCGGTTCCGCGCGTGACGTCCCTGACCACCTTCCCGGGAGTCGAATGGTTTCCCGCTTTTTCGCCGGACGGCAAGGCCATAGCCTTCTCCTGGAACCGAGAGCACGAAGACAACTATGACATCTACCTGATGCTGCTCAATGGGGGAAAGGCGCTCCGCTTAACTAACGATCCTGCGATGGACTTCGCTCCCGCCTGGTCGCCCGATGGAAGCCGGATCTCCTTTGCCCGCTGGCGGCTAGTTAGTTTCTGTCGCAAAACTCCCTTTTCTTACTGATCAACCGCTCTGTCCGGTCGCGGTCCAGAACTGGTGTTCAATGATTGTAGTGACTTACAGAGCCGCGAGTGTGACGACGCGGCGAAGCGACCGCCAGAAACTAGTTAGTGCCGGTCTGAATTGGCGCCGTTTTCGCCGAAGTGCCGGAGCCACAGAGCCGCTTTGGGATCAGCGAGGCACAGAATCGCTGTCCGCCTCGCTGGAGCAGGTGGTGGAGTCGAATCAGGCAGGGCAGCAGGACCACCGCACTCTCACCGCATAGCCGACCCTCCCGCGCCTTCCGATGCAGGTTGTGTAGTGAGAAGAAGTGCGCCTGATAGGCCCATACGGAAGTTGAGAAGGTGTTCCGGGCGTGTCGGCCAGCATGTGCAATGGGGCAGATTGTTAGCCACGGCTTTGTGCTCCTTCTACGAAAGCTCCGCATTACGGCGTCTGGCGCGCTCCTTCCCGTCCGAAGGTGGAACAGTGTTGGCGCTACCAGATCATACAATGAAGTTGCACGGAAACACTATAGAATCCTTGCTGTAGAGAGTCTACTGCCTCCTTGCTCATGTGACCTTCCCGCTCCGTGGCTTCAATGGGTCCCGCAGACCGGCAAGATCGGCGTCAATTCAGAGTGGCCCCGACACCATTTCGGTCGATTACCGAAAAGACACCTTCGAATTCGTCGGCCACCGCCAGCTTGGAGCCAACCGTGTCTATCGAGACCGATTACAAGGATGAAGAGGGCTGTCATCCGGTCACTCAGCAAGGAGATGGCCCAGTGGGGCAAGCTGATGCCGCATGGGGCAAGCATCGAAGGTTGGAGAGTCGCGGATCTGCAGGCCATCCGAGCCAGTATGCAACGCGTGATGGGAGAAGTGATCGACAGCGGGACGGGCACCATCAAAGCGTTGAACATCCGGGAGTTGGATAAGGTTCTGCGGCAGCATGGATTCACGCTGTTCCAGGCCCAGCACTTCGGCCCCGAGGGAAGCTATCAGCTTTTCTACCGCAATGGACGGGTAGTGGCTCGCGTGAAGACTCTCGGAGATGCCGGTGGCCCGCGTGCCGGAGTCACGCACACATCGTTCTCGGTCGGCGACGGATGGGGCTTGCGATGGGAGCACGATATCGCCAAGATCACCAAGGACGGTGGGCTCGCGCCGAAGAACATTGTGAGCCTCGACGATTGGGCGAAGAACAACATGGGAAAGTCGCAGAATATCGGCTCACGGAACTTCTGGTATGTGGTGAGAAAAGACCACTCGAGGGAGGTCGGCGATGCCTGGGCGAACAGCACGCACTTCAACGCTCCGAAGGGCTTCGGTCTGGATGGGGTTCAGGAGATCGTGAAGAACGTTCCTGCCCAGGCGGCGAAGTAAGGCGGGCCGGAGGGTGAAGTGTCAGGCGGAAGGCGCGCCCCGTTCCATCTCGCGCCGCAGAAAAGACTTCGCAAACCGCCAGTCCCGGATCACCGTTTGGGTCGACACACTCAGCGCGTTTGCAGTTTCCTCTACGTTGAGCCCTGCGAAGTAGCGCAGTTCCACCACCTGCGCGGGCCGCGGATGCGAGGCGGCGAGCACATCCAAGGCTTCACTGAGCGCAACGACGTCGGCACTCACGGCGCTGGCGATCTGCAAGCCATCGTCGATCGCCTCGATTCGGATCCCTCCACCCCGCTTTTCGGCATTGCGGCTCCGGGCATGGTCGACGAGAACATTGCGCATGGCCTTGGCGGCGACGTTGAAGAAGTGGCCCCGGTTCTCAAGAGTCTGTTCGACGCCGCTCGAAAGGCGCAAGTACGCTTCGTTGATCACGGCCGTGGTCTGTAGGACATCCTGCTGCTCGTGCTGGGACAAACACCGCTTGGCGATCTTGTGGAGTTCGCGGTACACGACAGGCAGGAGTTGATCGAAAGCGGCGCGGTCGCCCTGGCCCCACTCCTTGAGGAGTTCAGTGACAAGGCCCTTGTCCATAGGCAACAGTTTACTACGGTGCGCGCAAATCCCTGTTTGTTCGACGGAACGAGTGCGGGACGATGCCCGGAGTCAGGGCGTAGAGCGTCCATTCGTGGTGCGGGTCCCAGCAGACTTCGGCGAACCTTTTGCTGGATCGCTCTGAGGTCTTTGATCGAAAGTTCGACCGAACGCACAACTACGGGCCGGAACTAGGCGGTAATGCCGTCCCCATCATCCGACGCCGCCCCGCACCCTCGCTCTCGGGCTGACTCCATCGCACAGGACGATTGGGTCTTCGCAACGGCCCTCGCAGACCTTCTGAGGCAACCCTGTTTCTTCCGGAGTGATACGATTGCGATTCGGAGAACCGCCGTGCGTAATCAACTCCTCCCCATCGCTCTGATCACCGTTGCCTCTCTCACCTACGTCTTCTCGCAACAAGGACAAGCTCCATCCGCATCCGGTGGGGCCGCGCTGCGCGACGACACGGCCGCCGTGCGCATCGAGTTCGGAATCAACGACGAGTCTGCTCGATCCTGGAACGGCTCCGTAGCGGCCAGCGCGGGACGCATCCTCTCGGTGCGCAACTGGCATCCTCGGCCCGGCGACAAAGTCGAAGGCAACACCTGGACCCTCGCCACGCGTCAAGGTGTGAACTTCACCCGCCGTGCATGGGAAGCCGAGGCGCTCACCGATCCCACTCGCTACTTCCTCATCCCTGGCGTGATTGTCGATGCCAGCGGACAAGGCGCGGAACTGAAGATCGAGACAGCCCACGGCAGTTTCAACGTGCGTCCGTTCGACCTCGTACCCGGCACGCGCACCAGCTTCCTGAACGGCGCGGTGGTAGCCGAACGCGTCCCTTCTACCGAGAAGCTCTCCGCCGACGGCTCCAACAACGACTTCGCCGCCCTCGTCGATCTGCCCGATGGCAAGCTGCTCAGCGGCTGGGTCAACTTCGCCGACAATCGCAATGAACTCCACTTCCGCATGTTCGATGGCAATGCATGGAGCGGCATCACGAAGATTGCGAAGCACTCCGACATCTTCATGGTGAAGCTCGGCCGCGACCGTGCGAATCGCGCCTGGGCCGTGTGGTCGGCTCAAGTGGATGGCAACTGGGACTTGTATGCGAGCCGCTGGACCGGGTCCTCCTGGACCGAGCCAGACCGCTTGACCAACGATCCGCAGCCCGACACCTATCACGCGATGGCCACGGATTCGAACGGCAATCTCTGGCTCGTCTGGCAGGGCTTCCGCAACGGCAGGTCTGACATCTTCACCAAGCGCTATACCGGCGAGACCTGGACCGAGTCCGAGAAGGTCTCCGCCTCCACCGCAAATGACTGGAGCCCCGCCATTGCCGCTGACCGGCAAGGCCGCGTGTTCATCGCATGGGACAGCTACGACAAGGGCAACTACGATATCCACTACCGGACGGTGAAGGAAGGCCGGGCATCGGAAATATTTCGGGTGACCGAGGGACCGCGGTTCCAGGCGCACGTATCGATTGCAGTGGACTCCCAGGGACGGCCATGGCTGGCATGGAACGAAAGCGGCATCAGTTGGGGCAAGGATCAGGGCTTTCTGATTCCTACACCGCTGGCGACGCCGCTGCACCAGGAGCGGTGGCTGAAACTGGTGATGCGGGACGGCAACCAGTGGCAGGAGGCCTGGCCGCTGGTGGAGGACAGCCTGCCGGTGGCGATGCGGCGCAATGCGGAGCATCCACAACTGGTCTT
>JAEUQE010000228.1 GCA_016789785.1 Bryobacterales bacterium | reverse complement strand
ACCCAACGTCGCTTGCGGCAATTCCATGGCCGACGCACGATGCGGAAACGCGACAGGTCCGAGTGCTACGTCGCCGACGGGCGCGTAGTAGAGGTTGATCAACGCCTTCTCGCCGATTGGACGCGCGTAGTGGATACTCAGCTCCATCAATAGATCGTGCGGGTGCTGCCCGTCGACGATCGGCTTGCCGTTGGCTATCTCGCCAGTCTGAAAGACGAGTGGACAATGTTTGCCGGTCACGGTGAGCCGTTTCGCCCGTTTCCCATTAGAACGCGGAGTAGGTGGGACTCGGCGATCTGCTGAAGCGGCCGGAGGGCAAGACCATCGAGTCCAAACGGGACTTTTATCCCCAGACGGAGTTCTCAAAACGCCCGTTCCTGTCGCGAACACGGCCGGCGGCAGGGTCCTCATCGGCATGAACAACGGGTCGAAGGACGTAAGAGATGCCTTCAGCTCATCAGCCCGTTTCGCAGCGCAAAACGCACAATGTCTCCGGTGTTGTGCAGGTTCAGCTTCTCCATGACGCTGCCGCGATGGGACTCAACCGTGTAGACGCTCAATTTGAGTGCATTGGCGATTTCCTTGTTCGTCTTGCCTTCAGCGATCATGGTCAGAACCTCGCGCTCACGGCTGGTGAGCAGATCCACCGGGTTGGTGACGTGCTTTCGATAGTCGGTCAGGACCGCGTCCGATACGGCTGGGCTGAGAAACGCCTCCCCGCGAGAGACGGCGCGAATGGCCCGCAGCAGGTCGTCGTCTTCCGAGTCCTTGAGCAGATATCCGCGGGCACCGGCGCGCAGCAACTCGCGAACGTAGACTGAGTCCTTGTGCATGCTGAGGCCGATCACCTTGGTTCGCGTCAATTCATCACAGATCTGCCGAGTGCCTTCGATGCCGTTGAGTTCCGGCATGGAGACGTCCATCACCACCACGTCGGGCTTCAACTTGCGCGCCTCTTCAATGGCCTCGCGGCCGGTCTTGGCTTCGCCCACTACTTCCAGATCAGGCTGGGCGTCGATTAGCATCCGGACGCCTTTGCGCAGGATGGCATGATCGTCAGCCAACAAAACTCGAATCTTCTTGCTCTGCATCCAATTCAACCTGACAGACAGGCACTTCCACTCGAATATGGAGCCCGCCTTCCTTTCGATTCTCAATCATGAGTTCGCCACCCAGTTGCCTAGCGCGAGCACGCATGCCGACCATGCCAAGGCTCGGGCTCTTTT
The DNA here is from genome assembly GCA_016789785.1 of Bryobacterales bacterium. The sequence continues at coordinate 13,340 of JAEUQE010000228.1, read as the reverse complement.
CACCGGATGTTGGTTTTAGGCCTTGGCCGTTGTCGCTGATTTCCAGGTGAATCGTCGATCCTTCGACCTTGAGTGACACCCTCGCCACTGTGGCTCCCGAGTGTCGCGCGATGTTGGTGAGGGCTTCCTGGGTAATGCGGAACAGGTGAGTCTCCTCGTTGCTGTCGAGCCGTCCGGTCCAGTTCGACTCGTACTGCACGGGAATCTGCGTTCGCTGGGTGAAGCGCTCGCAGAGCCATCGCAAGCCCGAATCCAGCCCGAAATCGTCGAGGATCACAGGGCGCAGGATCTGGGAGAGCTTGCGAACGTTCTGCAGCACCTCGTCGACGATTCCGATGCACTCCTGGCGCATGGCGCCAAAGTTCCCGTCGGCAACCATGCTCAACATGCGCCGGAGCCCGCTCAAGGATTGCCCGAGTTCATCATGCATTTCGTGAGAGAAGCGCCGGGCCATCTTCTCGTGGCCGTTCAGCATGTGCCAGGAAACCCGCGACAGCTCAGCTGACTGCCATTCGAGTCGGGCGAATGCCCGCTGAATGATCCAAACCGTGAGTCCTGCCGTGCCCGCGGCAAGCAGAAAGCAAAAACCAAGCACCCAGCTCAGGCGGTCAATCAAGTCCTGGGTCTCGCGCACAATCAAAGCCTCCAGCTCAGCGCCCCGGCCTGATTGAACCAGGTGCTCGCGGACTAATTCCTGCGCCGTGTCTTGGATGCGGCTTGAGCCGTTATGCCCCAGATAAGCGGCCAGCAGTACCAAACCGACAACAAGTGCGAAGCCGGCTTTGGCGACACTCAGGACGCGAGCCCGCGACATAGGTGGTTCGGTCACCAGTTCCAGGGGCGAATGCCGGGGCTCAGTGTGCTCGGTGGTCATCGTTGGTTCAACGCTCGTGCCTTTAAGAATCGCAGTTGACCGGCCCGCCCGCACCCCCGCCGGCAAGGGAGGATTTGCGGTTGCCACATGGGAGCATCCCCTGAGCAAGGGATAAATGCGAGTTGGACAGGGGGCCCGTGGCCATTTCCAACCGGAAAAATCTCCCCGCGCAAGGCGAGGGTTATTTCCCGGCAGGAACCGCATGCTGGATTCGTGAAGCCAAGAATGCTCGTAGCCGCCATCGCATTGGCCAGCGTTTTTACCAGGGGGGCGGCCGCCCAATCGACGCTGCCCACCCCCACTCTCACCCTGGAGCAAGCTGTACAGGAGGCCATCGCCAACAACCTGGATCTGGCGGCGGAAAAGCTCAATGTGCGCGTGGCTGAGGCCCGGGAGATCACAGCCAAACTGCGGCCCAATCCGGTGCTGACGGTCTCCGGCCAGACGCTGAACATCCTCGGCGCAAACTACTCCTCGGCGACTCCTCTGGGCCCGAACCAGTTGAACATCCACACCGATTTCCCTTTCGAACGCGGACACAAACGCGAGGACCGCGTTGCCCTCGCCAAAGAGGAGAAGTCGCTGGCCGAATTGGGCGTCCGCGAGGTAATGCGTCAGGTGATTGCAAACGTGCAGAATGCCTTCGTCGACGTGCAGCAGGCCAAGGAGAACTTGAACCTGGCGCAGGGGAACTTGAAGAGCCTGGAGAGCGTCGTGGCGATCAACGAGTCGCGCTTGAAGGCGGGCGACCTGGCCCAGGTGGAACTCGACCGTTCGCGGGTCGCCGCTTTGCAGTATCGAACCGCTGTGCAGCAGGCACAACTTCAACTTGACCAGGCCAAGATTCAGTTGCAGCAAGTGATGGGCCGACGGCAGAAGTCGACCGGCTTGGAGGTTGAAGGGGCCCTGCGCCGGGATCAGGTCGTGGAATCCCAGGAAGAGTTGACCCGCTTGGCGTTGAATCGGAGGCCGGACTATCTCAGCGATCAACAAACGCAGGCACGTTCCCGCGCCGACCTGCGGCTTCAACTCGCCAATGGAAAAGTCGACTACACCATCGGAACGGAGTTCACACGCCAGTCGGCTTGGGGTGTGTCAGGCAACTCGGTGGGCGTCTACTTCAGCATGCCGCTCAGAGTCTTCAACAAGAACCAAGGCGAAATCGCCCGGGCGCAACGCGAGATCACGCTCGCCGGCGCACGAACGAACGCTCTGGAAGCCTCCATTCAGACTGAAGTCGACAAGGCCTATCGCCAATACATCGTGTCGCGTCAACTGCTGAGCAATGTTGAGACCGACATGCTCGCCAAGGCCCGCAGCGTGCGGGACACGACTGAATACTCCTACAAACGCGGCGAGGCGAGCCTGGTTGAATACCTCGACGCGCAACGGGCATTCAACGATGCAATGCAGACCTTCAATGACGCGCGCGCAAACTTTGCGCGCAGCTTGTACCTGATCGATACCGTGTCCGGCGCCACCGTCAGTGGTTCATAAGGGAGAAGTCAATGAAAAACATCCAATGGAAATGGGCCTTGGGGGCCGCTTTGCTCGCGTTGGCGCTCGCCGGATGCACTGAACAGAGGCCCGTTGAGAAGGCGTCGGCGACGGTGCCGCCAGAAATCAGACCAGGGCAAGCGGTGTTCGATGCGAACTCGCCGCAATTGGCACAGATCAAGACCGAGTCGCTCGAGTCGTCCATGGTTCCCGTGGGCAACGTCTCGGCGCCCGGAAAGGTGGAGGCTAATGTGAACCGCCAGTCACACGTTATTCTGCCGGTGGCCGGACGCATCACAAGCGTCAGCGTCAAGATCGGCGATTTTGTCAGGCAGGGCCAGTCACTGCTCACCATGGAAAGCGCCGATATCGATGCCGCCGTATCCAGCTTTCAACAAGCGCAGGCCGTGGTGACGCAAACGAAGTCCGCGTTGGCCAAGGCGCAGATGGACCTTGATCGCGAGAAGGACCTGTTCGAGCATGGGGCCGTTCCCCAGAAAGAAGTCTTGAATGCACAGGCGGTCACGGTGCAGGCGCAGGCTGGCGTCGAACAAGCTCAAGCGGCGGTGGAACAGGCTCGACGGCGGTTGCAGATTCTGGGAGTTGGCACCGCAGCCTTCGGCCAGCGCATCACCATCCATGCACCCATTTCCGGGAAGATTCTGGAAATGTCGGTGGTGAACGGCGAATTTCGAAATGATCTCAGCGCGCCGTTAGTGACGATCGCCGACCTGAGTTCGATCTGGGTGACGTCAGATGTGCCCGAGACCGCCATCCGATTCATCAAGCTCGGTGAGCCCGTCAGGATCGATCTGGCGGCCTATCCTGGCGACGAGTTCCGCGGCCGCGTTGCGTTGATCGGCGACACCGTGGACCCGCAGACTCGGACGGTCAAGGTGCGTGCCGAACTCTCCAATACGGACGGGCGGCTCAAGCCGGAGATGTTCGGCAACATTCAACTGGCGGAGCAAACGGAACAGCGCCCCACGGTGCCCGCCGCCGCCATCATCGCGAGTGACGGCAAAACCCTGGTGTGGCGAGAGGTCAGGAAAGGCGTCTTCGAGAAAGTAGCCATCACGGCCGGCGCCCAGATCGGGGACCGTGTGGCCGTGCTCGAAGGGTTGAAACCTACTGACCGCGTGGTCGTGGACGGCGTGATGTTGTTGGCCGCTCGCTGAGAAAAGAAATGATTGCTCAACTCCTTCGCTACGCGCTTCGCCAGCGCTTTATCACCGTCTTGATTGGCCTTACGCTCATTGGCGCGGGCTTGTGGGCCTTGGCGCAACTCAAGATTGAGGCATACCCGGACATCTCGGACACCCAGGTAGTGGTCATCTCGCAGTATCCGGGCCGCGCCGCTGAAGAGGTGGAGCAACAGGTGACCGTGCCGATCGAGCGCGCCTTGAACAGTGCGCCCAACGTGATCGCCCGCCGATCGCGCACGATCTTCGGCCTCTCGGTGGTGGAACTCACGTTCGACTACGGGACCAACGACTACTTTGCTCGTCAGGTGGTGCTGGAGAAACTGCGCGACGCGGACTTGCCCGACGGAGTCACGCCCTCCCTCGGTCCCTTGTCGACGCCTATCGGAGAACTCTACCGCTACACGCTGTCCGGGGGTGGACTCGACTCGATGAAACTGCGCGAACTTCAAGACTGGGTCGTGGAGCCGCGATTTCTGCAGGTGCCCGGTGTCGCCGATGTCACGCCCTTCGGTGGCCTGATCAAGCAGTATCAGATCGCCATCGATCCCCTCGCCCTTTCCAAGTACGGTCTATCGATCGCGCAGATTGCGGACTCGGTTCGCGCCAACAACAGTAATGCCGGCGGCGCCATGCTCGACAACAAGCAGCAGTCGATGGTGATCCGCGGCGTGGGCTTGATTCAGAACGCAACGGACATCGAGAACGTAGTGGTGACCGAATCGATGGGTGTGCCCGTCTTTGTGAAGGATGTCGGCCGCGTCGATATCGCGGCCGCGCCGCAAACTGGCATCTTCGGCCTGGGTAAAGATACCGAAGGCGTGGAAGGAATCGTCCTGATGCGCCGCGGTGAAAACCCGTCGGAGGTTCTCAAGTCGATCAAGGCGGCTGTGGATGATCTCAACGAGAACAGGTTGCCCAAGGGCGTTTCCATCTCTCCGATCTACGATCGGACTGACCTGGTGAACAACACTCTGCGAACCGTGTCGCACACGTTGCTCGAAGGCCTGCTGATCGTGGTGCTGGTGCTGTTCCTGTTTTTGGGCAGCGCTCGCGCCGCGCTGTTGACCGCGGTCACAATCCCGCTGTCTCTCCTGTTTGCCTTCATCTGTATGCACTTTTCGGGAATTCCGGCAAACCTGCTCAGTCTGGGCGCGCTCGACTTCGGCATCATCGTTGACGCCACGCTGGTGATGGTGGAGCACGTACTCCACACCATGCATGAGCGTCAACACGACGGACCGTTGGACCAGGCCGGTGTACTCGCGGCCATTCGCGACGCCGCGCTCGAAGTGGAGCGGCCCATCTTCTTCTCGTTGCTCATCATCATCTCGGCTTACATCCCGCTGTTCACCTTGGAGCGCGTCGAGCGAAAGCTGTTCACGCCCATGGCCTTCACCGTCTCCTACGCGCTGCTGGGCTCGATGCTGCTCGCCCTTACGCTCATTCCGGTGCTTGCCACGTACCTCTTCCGCAACGGCGCCAAGAGCTGGGAGAATCCGATTTTGCCGCGGCTGGCGCGCCGCTATGAGGGCGTCCTCAATCGGGCGTTGCGGCGCCCGCTGCTGGTCTTCGGCATCTCCGGCGGCGTAGTTGTCGCGGCATTCGCACTCGCCGGAGCGTTGGGCATCGAGTTCCTGCCCAACCTCGACGAAGGAGTGATTTGGGTGCGCGCCGTGCTTCCGCCGGGCATCTCGCTCGACAAGTCCTCGCAGGTGGCCGGGCAGATCCGGAACATCCTGAAGGACTATCCGGAGGTGCAACTTGCCTCCTCGCAAACCGGGCGCAATGATTCCGGCACCGACCCATACGGGCCGAATCGTAACGAGTTCTTCCTGGCTCTCAAGCCCTATGACACTTGGCCGGCTGGAATGGACAAGGCCAAGCTGATCGAGGAATTGAGCCGCAAGCTGAACGAACAGATTCCCGGTGCGGCATTCAGCTTCACGCAGCCCATTGTGGATAACGTCACCGAATCGGTGACCGGCTCGGCGGCGGACCTCGCGGTCATCATTCGCGGACCGGATCTCAAGGCCCTACGCGCGCAGGCGGAGAAGATTCTCGACGTGATCCGGCAAGTCCCAGGCGCGGCAGACTCCGCGATTGAGCAGGAAGCCGACCAATCGCAACTGCGCCTTCGAATCGATCGCCAAGCCGTGGCGCGCTACGGCATCAACGTTCGCGACGTGCAGGACGTCATCGAAATGGCCATCGGCGGCCGTGCGGCGGGAACCATGTTCGAGGGCGAGCGTCGCTTCGATATCACCGTTCGCTATCTACCTGAGGCTCGAACCAGCATCACCGCGATCGGCAACGTGCTGGTGCCCACGCGCGAAGGGGGCCGCGTGCCCCTTTCCCAACTTGCCGAGATCAAAGTCGTGGACGGCGCGAGCATCATCGCCCGGCGCGAAAATCAAAGGCAAATCACGGTGCGCACCAACATTCGCGGACGCGATCAGGGCAGCTTTGTCACCGATGCGCAGAGGCGGTTCGACAAGGCCATTCGGCTGCCAGCGGGCTACGAAGTGACTTGGGGCGGCCAGTTCGAGAATCTGCAACGCGCCAAGAAGCGGTTGACCGTGATTCTGCCCATCACCATCGCCATCATTTTTGTCCTGCTGTTCTTCATGTTCGGTTCGCCCAAGTATGCCGGGTTGGTGATGATGAATGTGCCGTTCTCTCTGGTAGGCGGCATTCTGTTTCTGTATCTGCGCCACATCAATCTGAGCGTATCGGCGGCCGTCGGCTTCATCAGCCTATTCGGAGTGGCCGTGATGAGCGGCGTACTGGTGATCGCCGAGATCAACCGGATCCGGCGGTCCGAGCCCGACGTGCCGGTTCGCGATGCGATCATCCGTGGTGCACTCGGACAGTTGCGGCCGGTGCTTCTGATGGTGGTCGTCGCGCTGTTAGGCATGGTGCCCGCCGCGCGCGCCAGCGGTATCGGCTCCGACGTGCAACGGCCCTTGGCAACAGTGGTTGTCGGCGGCCTGCTTTCCACTCTGTTTCTGACCCTGATCGCACTGCCGAGCATCTACGCGTTGGCCGTGCGCGACACGCCCAGGCAAGAGGAGATTTCCCAATGAAGAAGATGCAGTTAACGATCTACCTGAATGAAGCTGACCGCATTGGCGACATCCCGATGCACGAGGATGTTGTCCGGCGGCTCTTGCATTTCGACATTGCGGGCGCAACGGTCACGCCGGGACTCATGGGCTACGGCAAGCATGGCAAGGTTCATCGCAAGCGGCTGTTTGGAGTCTCCGACGACCGCCCCGTTGTGATCACCGCGGTGGATGACGAGGCCCGTATCCGGCCGATCCTGACCGAACTCAAGGCGATTGTGCTGGAAGGGCTCATCACGCTTCAGGAACTGGAGGTTGTGTGAAAGCGGCTCTGATGGCAGGGTGCTTGTTCGCTGCCGTGGCGGAGGCACAGCCGAGCGCGGCTCCTGCGCCGTTTGACCCGCCCACTTGGGCGGACCGGAGGCAGACGTTCGTCAAGAAGTTGTTTGGGCCGCAGGCAATCCTCGAACCCGTTCCCGGACTGGCGTTCGACACCGCACGTGGGATTCCGCGTGAGTGGGGCCGGGTAGCTGTTGGTGCTGGCGAAGGATTCGAGATGGGCGTCTCGGCGCAGCGCAAACAGGACGCCCGCTACTCTCGAATGCCAGATTGTGGCTTCGGCGAGCGGCTCGGCAACCCGTCGGCCGGCACGGTGATTGTTCGCGGCGTCAATGGTGGCCCGACCGTTGGCCTGGCCCGTCTGACCGACGTCCACGGTGCGTGGGCCATTGCGACCACTTGGAACCCGCCGGACCACCGCAACCCCCTCCTGATCGTCAACTCCCTCTGCCGCCGATCTGCTTTGGGCTCGCGCTGGGTTTGGCCGCTCGCTTCGCAATGCCTGACCACCACCCAGGCACCGCAGTCTCGGCGGTAGCGCTGTGCCTCCTGGGCTCGTTTGCCGGTGGGTCCTTGCGGAGTTCGCGCTGCCATCCGAACTGATTCGTAATGGCAGCTTTGCGTTGGCGGGAATTGGGTCGTTGGCCACGCTGTTGAGGAGAATGCATCTCGACGCTGCGGGCATCGGTATCACCACATCTCCCACCCTGGTAAATAGTTCCTCACCGGAAAGTGATCCGGTAACACTGCGAACACTCTGTTGATCCTTCTCAACCCTCCATCGGCTTTTGCCGGTTATGATGAAACCACGAAGCATGTTTCATCGCGCCAGCGAATTGGCTTCGCCCGGCGGCGATTGTGATCGAGACGGATCTCTTACACTACGGCTATCTTTTCATCCTCGCCGGCACCATCGTCGAGGGTGATGCCACTCTGCTGACCGCCGCCTTTCTGGCGCATCGTGGCTACTTCCGCCTTTCATCGGTGCTGTTTGCCGCCTGGCTTACCGCCCTCGCTGCGAGTCACGCTTACTATGAGATCGCGCGTCATTCTGGAGCAGCATGGCTGGAGCAACGAAGTGACCCCCGTTTGAAGCGCCTCGTCCGCTGGTCCGGCACGCACGGCGGGCTATTGCTGATTGCGTCCCGCTTCATGATCGGATTTCGCACATTGGTCCCCATCGTTTGCGGAGCCACCGGCATGTCCCCGTGGCGGTTCCTGCTCTGGAACGCGGTGGGCGCGGCTATCTGGGCGGCCGCGTTCGGTTCAATCGGCTACCTGGCGGCCATGTCTTGAGCCTGCTGTTTGACGACCTCCGCCGCCACGAAATAGCCATCGCGATCGGGGTCGCGACCCTCGTTGGCGGCCTTGTCCTTTGGCGCACCCATGGCCGCGACCTGTTCGACGCCTGGTCATTGCGGCGTTCCACCGCACCGCGGTAATTCTTCCTCCTCGCTTCGCGAACTAGCAAATCCTCCCTTGACCGGGTGATGGGTTTCTTTGTGCTTTGGCCTGATTCTGTGTTTGCAGGGACGGTCAATCGGACCTGCCAACAAGGAGATCACCATGAACAAACTACTCGCAGTGGCAGCGGCGTTGGGCCTGGCTGCCATGCTCTCGGCGGCCCCGCGAACGGCTCAGCCGGACAAAAGTCAGCCGGCGCAAACCGCGGCGAAGCACGACGCCAAGCAGAAGAAGCATCACGGCACGGCCGATGCCACACCCAACGGGACACAGGTCCACAAGGGCAGCAAGACGAAGAACTCGCCCCCGGCGAAGCCTGGCAACTGACGCAACTTCAACAGGAAGGAGGTCCAGATGCGTTCCTATTTCTTTTCGCCGCCGGTGGCGGAACTCCGGTCTTCGCGGTCGGTGACAGTCGCTGGACGTTCCCTGCTTCTGCAATCACTGACGCAGCTATTCGCACGGCTGGTTGCGTTGCTGGTGGCGGGCAGTGGCGCACTGAACCTCCTTTCGCTCATGGGTGGGCCCGTCCCCACCGAGATGCCGGCTTGGTTGCTGTTTTTGTTCCCGCTCGATCTGGCGGGTCTCACGCCCGCGCTGACCCTGGTTTCAGGGTTTGGCATGATTCTGATCGCGGCGCACCTGTGGACACAGAAGCGGCGTGCCTGGCAATTCGCGTTCGCGTTGGCCGGCGCATCGGTCGTATTTCACCTTCTGCCGCTACCCGCTCGCTATGGCTGGAACCCCGAAGAGGCGTTCAGTTCGGCGTTGATGTGGGGTGTCTTGTGGCTTGCTCGAAACCAGTTCTCCGTGGGATCGGAGCCGCCGCATCTGGGAAAAGCAGGGCTGCGGGCCGCCTTTGCGTTCACGATGGCCTCGCTGTACGGAGCGGCCGGCTTCTGGCTGCTGGAGCCGACCGAGTTCCATCACAACTTCCATTGGTGGGATGCCGCGTTACGTACGGTGCGCCTGATGTTGCTTTGGGGTGACCGCAGTCTGGTCCCCCGCACGCCCTATGCCGCGTGGTTTCTCGATTCGCTGTTTTGGATGTCCGGCGCGGCCCTGTTCTACAGCGGAGTGGTGCTCTTTCGGCCGGTGGTGTATCGCTTCAAGGTCAATTGGGCTGAGTCCGCGTTGGCAAAGTCGATTGCGGAGCGGCACGGCCGCACCGGGCAGGACTTCTTCAAACACTGGCCCGATAAGAGCTACTTCTTCACTACTAATCGCCAATCGTTTCTCGGCTATCGCGTCTCGGGTCATTACGCGTTGGTGCTAGGCGACCCGGTCGGGCCGGAATCCGAACTGGCGGCAGCGGTCACTGAATTCCGCGACTACTGCCGGCAGCGAGGCTGGCGGGTCGGATTTCATCAGGTGAGCGGCGACCATCTGCCGGTCTACGAGGCGCTCGGGTTTCAACGGCTCAAAGTAGGCGATGACGCCATCGTCGACCTCGACAAGTTCACACTCCTCGGCAGCGCCATGAAGGAGTTCCGCAATACCGTGAACCGGCTCGACCGGCTGGGCTATCGCGTTGAACGAATCGACCCGCCGCTCGCCGATCCTTTGCTGGCCGATCTCAGACGCATTTCCGATCATTGGCTCGAAATCCCCGGGCATCGCGAACGGCAGTTTACGCTGGGCCGCTTCGAACGCTGGTACGTGCGTGCAACGCCGGCCTACGTGGCATTCGACACACACAACCAGGCAGTGGCGTTCCTGAATCTGGTGCCTTCCTACGATCCTGCCTTGGCGACGGTGGACCTGATGCGCCGCACGCCAGAGCACATCAACGGATTGATGGACTACTTGTTTGCGAAAGTCTTCCTCGACCTGAAGACACGGGGCATCCGCTCTTTCAGTTTGGGCATGGCTCCTCTGCCTGACCACAACGACGGGACTTGTATAAGCCGGGATGAACGCGTTGTGTACTGGGTGCTAAAGCGCATGCCGTTTCTATTTCGAGCCGACAGCCTGCGGCGCTTCAAGGCCAAATACGCCGACGCGTGGAAGCCCCGCTATGCCGTGTACCAGGGCCGCTTGGACTTGCCCCGTCTGGCGCTGGCCCTGCGCCGCGTCTCTGAAATCTCGCCTGGCGATGCCAGTCTTAACCAACACATGGGAGTGGCCGCATGAGGTTCAGCGCGATTCCGCTGCTGCTCGCCGTGCCTTTGTGGACACCGCACGTGCTCGCAGCTGAGACGACGATGACCGTGCAGGTGCGAGGGCGTACGTTCTCACTGGCCCAACTGGCGCCCAGTACGAAGACCTCGGAGATTGCAGTCCTCTTCCTGCCCGGCGACGGTGGCTGGCGTGGGGCGGCCGTATCCATTAGCCGCACGATTTGTTCCTGGGGATACGACGTCTTCGGCTTCGACACGAAGAAGTACCTGGAGACTTTCTCCGAGAACGGCCGCAAGCTTGCCTCGCAAGAACTCGCTGCCGACGTTCGCCTCGTTGCGAATCAGGTTGCGGGACCGTCCCACCGCCGCGTCGTCCTCGTCGGCTGGTCACAGGGGGCTTCGATGTCGGTGGCGGCGGTGTCCGGCGTCAAGTCGCGAAGCCCCATTCACGGCGTCGTTACCCTGGGCCTGCCTGAGTCGGGAGTGCTCGGATGGGACTGGAAGGCGATCTTGGCGGTCATCGCGCGCCGGGAACCGGATCAACCAACTTTCCCGGTGAAACCGCTGCTCCCGGCGGCGTCGCCGGTTCCCGTTTGGATGATTCACGGCACGGATGATGAGTACACAACCTCCGAGGTCGCTCGCAGCCTGTATCAAGTCACCAGTGAGCCGAAGCGCCTTGAGGAGATCGCCGGTGCGAACCACCGCTTCGATGCACACCAGGACGAACTCTATCGTTCGCTCAAGAAGGGTCTCACATGGGTGTTGGCAAACTGAAGCGCCTGCGTCCGATTCTGCTCGGCATCATTGCCCTCGGCATCGCCGCCGCCGCACTCACCGCCGTGCTCCGCGACCTGAACTGGGCTGCGTTTCGCGTGCAGCTTCATCGGTTGGACTGGCGCTGGCTCGGCGTGGCCGTGGCTTTCGACATCTCCAGTTACGCTGCTCAGGGAGTGCGCTGGCGCTGCCTGTTGAAGCAGGCCAGCCTGTGGCAGACGACGCGCGCAATCTACGCGGGGCTCTTCCTCAACGAGATTGTTCCGCTGCGCCCGGGAGAAGCCGTCCGCGCTTGGCTGGCCGCGAGAGACTTGCGCGTCGGCATTCTCACCGTAGCGCCGACGATGCTCGCGGAGCGGCTCATGGATGGAGTGTGGCTGGCTGCCGCGTTGCTGGCGACTCTGGCTCTGGCTCCGCTGCCCGCCTACCTTGTTCGTGCGGCCTGGATGCTGATTGTAGCGATAGGCGCTCTGCTGATAACGGCGCTCCTCGTGGGTCGTGATCGGTATCCGTTCCTCGCCAGGATCCGGTCCGGGCTCTCCAACCGCCCGGCGCTGCTGGCCTCTGGGGTCTTTCTGGCCGCGCAAGGACTGGCGTTCTGGGCGGTGACGCGCGCCAGTCACCTCAGCCTTGGTCTCGCTGCCGCGTTCGTCGTCATGATCGTCGTTCGCATTGGTACTATGCTCCCCGGCGCGCCCGCGAATCTGGGCACGCAGCAGTTCGCTACCGTCCTGGGGTTGTCCCTCTATGGGGTGCCGAAAAATGCAGCTGCGGGCTTTTCGCTGGTTGTCTTCGTAGTCCTCACAGCCCCGTTGCTCGCCATTGGCTTCGCCGCCTGCCTGAACGCCGGACTCGATTGGGAGACCTTGCGTGCCGCCTCTCGCCCTACCGAACCTGTCGATTCTCCCCTGCATGGGTGATGGGCTCGCAGCCCGAGGCAGCGCAAGCTGAGATTGTAATGAAGGCATCAAATGAAGCGCAGACCGTCGAAGGGCAAGCAGTCGAACCTCATTGGCCCGGTCTGATTGCGCTCTTCGTCGCCGCGGCGCTGAATCTCTTCCTCCCCGCGTCCCTGGCTGCGGGACCTGGCTGGCTTGGCGTCGTCGTTGTGGCGTTCCTGGCTGCGCTGGCGTTGCTGCTGCCACATCGCCATCAGATGCTGGGCCATGCGACGACGGCCATCGTGACGCTGGAACTGGCCGTGGCGCTGACGCGATTGATTGTCGATCTTGCCGCGCATCGCGGGCGCCCTGTCGAACTCCTGCAAGCCGCGCTGATTCTGTGGAGCATGAACGTCGTAGTATTCGCCTCCTGGTACTGGCGTCTCGACGCCGGCGGTCCTCACCGGCGTTCCCGTCAACACGTCTACTGCGGCGGCGCATTCCTGTTTCCGCAATTGACGCTGCCGGCGGATGTGCGCGTCGCGCTTGGCGCCGGGGCTTGGCGCCCTCAATTCGTGGACTATCTTTTCCTCGCCTTCAACAGCAGTACCGCCTTTTCTCCGACCGACGTGCCGGTGCTTTCCGCCTGGGCCAAAATCCTGATGATGATCCAGGCATCAATTTCCCTGGCCACGCTGGCTATGGTGGCCGCGCGTGCCGTCAACATCCTTTAGATGGAAATGGAGCCACTGATGAATCGCTATCTCGTTCCCGCCGCTTTGCTCGTGACCGGAGCCATGTGCGACTTGGCACAGTCCCTGTTCGTCCATCGTCCAACCGACTGATACTCATTCACCGCCGCTAAGACGGAAGCGGAGAAACACACTCGCTCCGACTGGCCGCGATCCGTAGAACGGTTTCAGCGCAGCGGCGATCGAGTATGCGGTCACGTTGAACCCCGCGGCCGCCCGGACAGGACCCATCGAACCAAGCTCCCGCGTGTAGCCGACGGTGAGCGCTCCGACATTGAACGCGCGCTTGCCGGTCTTCTCAAACAACTCGTGGGCCAAGTCGTGGTCGTATTCGAACAGCTCATCCCTTTGCGACCACTCCGCCCGCGC
>JAEUQE010000227.1 GCA_016789785.1 Bryobacterales bacterium | reverse complement strand
TACATCGACCACGCCTGTCTCGAACTGTTCGGCGAGTGGGAAGAGAAGAATAAGGTTCACGGCTCTCGGCTGATGGTGGAATGGGAGGAGCTGGTCGGGAGATACCGCCGCCCCAATCCCGATGGTTCGTTGCCGGATCCCGAACCCGCTCTCTCATCCCGTTAGACCGCTGCGCCTGCGGACTGCGCGAATCGCGTCCGTTCGCCTTAACCTCCGGTATGTGCAATCGTATCGGGTGTGTGTGGCGTACATGATAGGCTCAAGGAAGGATCGTATGTCGACCGCAGTACCCATCCTGCCTCCGCCGCTGCGCGAGGGCGACCGCCTGACCCGCGATGAGTTTCTCCGCCGTTGGGATGCCATGCCGGATCTGAAGCACGCCGAACTCATCGACGGAGTTGTCCACATGCCATCACCAGTCGCCTACCCGCATGGATCTTTACATCAGTTGCTGAGCGCCTGGCTTGGCAATTACTGCGCGGAAACTCCGGGCTGTGATGGCGCAGTGGATTGCACGTGGTTAATGGGACCGCTCGATGTTCCGCAACCGGATCTTACGCTGCGCATCCGTCCCGATCATGGGGGCCAGTCCTCGATCGTGAATCAGTACCTTGCCGGTGCTCCCGAACTCGCGGCGGAAGTGAGTCATTCAACCAGTGCGAGGGATCTCGGCGCGAAGGCCAATCTGTACCTGCGATATGGCGTACGGGAGTATCTGGCGGTGCTCACGAAACCGGAAGTAATCTGGCGAGAAAACGTGAAAGGCCGCTGGCGCCGCATGCCTGTTGATCCGGACGGCATCCTTCGATCCCGTGCATTCCCGGGTCTCTGGCTCGATGTCGACGCGCTCTACAAGAGCGACGTGAAGCGCCTGCTTACCGTGGTTCAGCAGGGCGTCGCGTCGCCGGAGCACGCCGCATTTACGAGCCTTCTCGCGTCGCGAACAAAGTAACGGTGCACGCCCGACAGCGGTATTGGCGCGCGGCGTGCATGATAGGCTCAAGGAAGATCGTATGTCGACCGCAGTACCCATTCTGCCTCCGCCGTTGCGCGAGGGCGATCGCTTGACCCGGGACGAGTTTCTCCGCCGTTGGGATGCCATGCCGGATCTGAAGCACGCCGAACTCATCGACGGAGTTGTCCACATGCCCTCACCAGTCGCCTACCCACACAACCGGCTTCATGCAGTCTTGACCGCATGGCTGGCGAATTACGAAGCCGTTACCCCTGGTTGCGAGACTGGCTCGGATGGCACGTGGTTGATGGGACCGCTGGATGCTCCGCAACCGGATCTCACACTGCGCATCCGGCCTGACCATGGGGGCCAGTCCTCGATCGTGAATCACTACCTTGCCGGTGCTCCCGAACTCGCGGTGGAAGTGAGCCACTCAACCAGCGCGAGGGATCTCGGAGCGAAGGCCAATCTGTACCTGCGATATGGCGTACGGGAGTATCTCGCGGTGCTCACGAAGCCGGAAGTGATATGGCGTGAAAACGTGAAAGGCCGCTGGCGCCGCATCCCTCTCGATCCCGATGGCATCCTTCGATCCCGTGCATTCCTGGGGCTCTGGCTCGATGTCGACGCGCTCTACAAGAGCGATGTGAAACGCCTGCTTGCCGTCGTTCAACAAGGCGCTGCGTCGCAAGAGCACACCGCATTTACGAGCCTTCTCGCGTCGCGAAGAAAGTAACCCGGCGCGGGGCATAATGGAACAGGCATGCGGATCTCCCACTCATGGAAGCCGATTGACGACTTGCCGGACAAAGCGGCAAATCTGAGCGATGGGGAGTTGATCGCCCTGAAACGGGTCTGGGAGCGGCAGAGGGACGAGTTGCGGGATGGTGGCAATCTGGACGAGTTCACACAACGATTGCACCGCGAGTGGGCGATTGAAACCGGCATTATTGAGGACGTCTACACACTGGACCGGCGTGTGACAAGAGCGCTGATCGAGCGAGGCATCGAAGCGGCGCTGATTCCACGTGGGACATCGGGCCCGGACAACGTGAAGGTTGCACGGATCATCCAGGATCACTACGAAACTCTGGAGGGACTCTTCGATTTCGTCGGCGGGCAGCGCCAGCTTTCGACGAGTTACATCAAGGAACTTCATGCCGCTCTGTTGCGGAACATGGACACTCACACGGTTGTCGATCCACAAGGGCAGGCGTTTGAGAAGCCGCTGGAAAAGGGCGCCTACAAGATTCAGCCAAATAGTCCAACCCGGGCAGACGGGGCGGTTCATCAGTACTGCCCGCCGGAGCACGTGGCCTCCGAAATGGACAGGCTCATCGAGATGTACCGCCAACATGAGGCAGCAGCCATTCCGGTGGAGGTGGAGGCAGCCTGGCTGCATCACCGTTTCACTCAGATCCATCCGTTTGCCGACGGAAATGGCCGAGTCGCTCGCGCCTTGGCCAGCCTCGTGTTGATCAAGGACGGCTGGTTTCCGTTGGTGATCGACCGTGACGACCGGGCTCGATACATCGACGCGCTGGAGAAGGCAGATCAAGGTGATCTGCGCGGATTGGTTGATATGGTTGTCGAGTCGCAGAGAAAGGCAGTGATCAAGGCCACCGAGGTTGCGCTGGAGGTGAAGCCTGCGACGACAATTGAGCAGGCAATCGAGGCGGTCCGCAACCGGTTGGTCCTCCGAGGCGCTCTTCCTCTCAAGGAGTGGCTCGCCGCCGAAGATGTCGCAAGGAATCTGGTATCCGAGTCTCAGAACCGGCTGCTTGCGCTGGCCAGCCAGCTTCGCAAACATCTTGCAGCCGCGGATGTCCTGGAGATCGCAACGGGAGGCGCCGCAAGTCAGGCAGTGCTATCACTACCCGCCTCGTTCGGTCATGTGAAAGCCAATGGGTTCGAAGCGGGAGCCGGAATACTGCTAAAAATCCAGCAGGGGCATGATCTTGGCATCTACTTCTACTCCATAGGGCCCCGTTTTCGAGGGCTCATTCACGCAGTCGGCTACTTTCTTCCCGAAGGCGGGCAGATCCAGCCGCTCCACCACGGCTTCCTCATCAACTACGAAGAGGATTCCAGTTCAGCGCAGCAACGCTTCGCGCCATGGCTCGAAGAGGTGATCAAACAAGGGCTCGACGCGTGGCGGCGGACCTTGTAGCTACTTGCCGCGATCCTTGTCCTCCACCATCCGCCGCAACGTCTCGATCTGGCTCCGCAGCTTGCGTTCGCGCGCGACCAGGGTCAGCACGTAGAGCGCAAGGATCGCCCACGCGGCGGCGAAACCGTAAAACATGTACAGGAAGTTTCGTTGATCCATGTAGTCCTTTGCCCTCTCTATAGTGCGTGCGCGTGACGGCGTAGCGCTTCCACCTCGCGCTGCATCGCCTCCTGGCGCATTCGTACCGCGACCATCACCGCCGCCACCAGCATCAGCGCGGGCCAGTTCTGATAAATCATGCTCTCCATCGCCGGATCGATCTTGCCGCCGCCCGTGCGAATGCTCAACACCGCGCCGGGATGCTGTGTGCGCCACCAGTCAATCGCTTTGAAAGTGATCACCACCGACGTGAATGCGAAGATGCAGAGCACCGCGGCGTTCTTCGCGCGAGCCGTGGGATCGTCGAAGGCGCCGCGCAGCATCAGGTAGCCCATGTAGACCAGACAGGTGATCAGCGCCCAGGTCAGACGCGCGTCCCATGTCCACCAGATCCCCCAAATGATGCGTGCCCAGATCGAGCCCGTCGCAAGCCCAATCACCGTGAACGCGATGCCGACTTCCACCGTCGCCACGGCGAGCGTGTCCCACTTTGCATCTTTCGTCTTGAGGTACATTCCACTGGCCACGGCCGCCAGGAAGTAGCCTGTGAAGCAGGTGAACCAGCTCGGCACATGGAAGTACAGGATGCGGTAGATCGCGCCCTGGTCGGCCTCATCCGGTAACCCCAGCAGCATCACATAAAGATTGCGCACCAGCCAGATTCCGCCGATCGCGCCGAGAAGATAGAGGATTTTTTCGCGTGTCATCCGAGCAGCACAACCTCCACAAGAGTCACTGCCAGCGAGGTGAAGATGATATCAAAGCCCACCAACAGCCGGAACCAAATCCAATCATCCGCTGGAATCCCATTGGACGCGATCAGCACGGTGGTCAACTGCATCGCGGCCATCAGCGCCGGAATCATCATGGGATAGATGAGCGTGGGCAGCATCAATTCGCGCAGCCGCAAGTTCACTGTCAAGGCGCTGAAAATGGTGCCGATCACCGTGATGCCCCATGACGCCAACAGAAACACCAGAAACAGCATCGGAAACTGCCCCATCCAGGTCATGTTGTAGAGCACTCCGAAGATCGGAAGGCAGATCAGTTCCACAATCATCAGCAGCAGGCAATTCGCCGTCGCTTTCCCGAGGAACAGCGCCGCGCCCGACACCGGCGAGGCCACCAGCGCGTCCAGACAATCGTTCGGTAGCTCGCGGGCGAAGCTCCGGTTCAGAATCAGCGCACCCGCGAAGGCGAACGTGAGCCACAACAATCCGCCCGCCATCTCGCGAATCTGATCCGACGAAGGATCCACCGCGAAGCTGAACAGCACCAGAATCACAACGGCAAACGACAACGCCGCGTTCAACGATTCCTTGGTGCGGAACTCACTGCGCAGATCTTTGCCCGCGACCACCACCACCTGACGGAAAAGCTTCATCTAGCCTTCTCCGTAGGTGCGGTACAGCCACGTGGGATCGGACAACATCTCGGTGGGACGATCGCCATAAAACGTCAGCCTGCCGCGATTCAGCAGTGCGACATGCGTGGAAAGCTCCATCGCTTCACGCAACTGGTGCGTCGACATGATCACCGTGCAGCCGCGCTTCAGCGAGTCCGCGAGCACGCTCTGCAGCAGTGCGATCGCACGATCATCCAACGACGTGAAAGGCTCATCCAGCAGCAGGAGCGTTGGATCATGCAGGAATGCTCGCGCCACCGCGAGCCGCTGCCGCATGCCGCGGGAGAACTCGCGCACCAGCGAGCTCGCCACATTGTCGAGCTTGGTTCGTTCCAGCCATTGCCGGGCCCGGCTCTCGGCGTCGGGAAGGCTGTAAAGCCCCGCGAATAGCCGCAAATTCTCGATCGCCGAAAGTTCATCGTAGAGCGCGATGCCATGGCCCAGAACACCGATTGCCGCGCGCGCGTCCGGATGACGGGACTCCATGCCCAGGATCTGCAAACCACCGCGTTGCGGCCTCGACAATCCCGCAAGGATTCGAAGCAGTGTTGTTTTTCCGGCGCCGTTGCGTCCGAGCAATGCCAGACACTCGCCGCGCTTCACCTGAAAGCTGATCTGCCGGAGTGCGGGATAGTCGCCATAGTACTTCCAGATATCGCTGGCTTCCACGGCCGTCATGCGCGGCGCTTGCCCTTTCCCGGTGTTGCGGATGCCTGCTGTGCCGTGGTGCTTCCCGAACTGCGATACACCAGAAAGAGCCCGAGCAAGAGGACTGCCGACGCCAAGCCGAGAACCCAATACAAGCGGTCGTAGACCCGCGGCATGATCTCCTGAATGCTGGGGCCATCTTCGCCCGCGCCACCCTCCGCGGCAGTCTCGCGAAGTGCGCCACTACCATCGATCTCCACTCGGAAGTTCTCGCCCTTCACGTTGTAGATCGCGGCTTGCGTGGAAGGTTCGCGGCCCAATTCCTGAATCGCATCGCTCTTGAGCGAAACGCCCTTCGGCGTGACCAGCCGCGTCTGTCCTTCCTTATGCAGAATGCGTCCGCTGAACACCGCGGGATCCGGCATCGGCATCTCGTAAGTCACCTGGAATCGAGTCTCGCCGGGCTTAATCGGAAAGTCGATCGCATAGACGCCGTCCACCTTCGTCGGCGACGGGCTCTTTTCGATCGGCATGCCATTGGGAGCGGCGCACATCACCTTCGCCTTGCCGCCCGCTTCTTTCGGCATGTAGAAACGGAAGGAGCCGGCAGGATCGTTGTACGTGGTCTTGCCAGTGTTCTGGTAGATGACGTTCTCGCTCATGATGAGCTTGCCTTCCACGGGCTCGAAGAGAATCATGTGCTGCGAGACTTTCGCCTCACCCGGCTTTGGCAGCGCGCTGAAAACCTCCACCTCCACACCACTTACCGGTGCGCCGGGATTCAGCATCTTGTTGTAAGTGACACCCTCGAACGCCGCCTGAATCAGACTGGGACCACCCGGCGGAACCGTGTACTGGAACGCAAACTTTCCCTGGGCGTCCGCCTTCACGGTCTCCATGGATTCCATGCCAGCGTCGCCGAACTTATAGATGCTGACCGTGGCGCCGGCTTGCGGCTTGCCAGTGGTGCCGTTCATCACCACACCGTCCACAGCGGCCATCAAGGGCAGGGATGCGGCCAACAGCAGCATTCTCATGCCTGGCCTCCGGCGACCATCGGCTTTCCACATTCGCCACAGAACTTCAGCTCCCGGTCAAACTTCGCTGCGCAGTGGGGGCACACGAACGACGGTGTTTCCACGGCGGTAGCGGTCTGTGCGGGCTGGGCCTCCTGTTGCGCGGCGGGCTTTGCCTTCGCCGATACGCCGAGCTTCTGTTTCAACTCGTCAATGTCGGACATCGTCTTTGCCAGCTCGCGTTGCAACTCGGTCTTCGTTTTCTGGTAGTCGACCTCGGAGAGTTTTCCCACTCGATACTCGAACTGCAGGTCGCGCAGATTCTCATAAATGGCGGCCTTACGATCATCCAGGTGCTGGAACGGAGATTGCGGCGCAGGTGCGGGCAGATCCTTGTCGCGCACGAACAGTACGAACAAGACCGTTCCCGCGATCAGAATAGCGGAGGCAGCAAAGAGCATTAGTCGAGTTTGGCGAGGTCCTTTTCGATCTGCTCGTGATACTTGTCGAGCACAGCGCTGTCGACCGGCGCGATCACTGGGGCGGGCTTGTGGAACCTCTTAATGAAAAGGTAAATCGCTGCAAGTCCGATTCCGATCGCGACGAACGGCATCACCCAGCCAAGCAGGCTGAAGCCTTCGGCGGGTGGGACGGCAAGGGCCTTCAGCCCCTCCTTCTTTACGAAATCATCGATGATCGCCTGGTCTGACATCCCAGCCGCCTGCATTTTCGCGATCTTCTCGCGGGCAGGAGACGAATAATGACAGCCGAGCATCTGGCAAGTGGCTACAGTATTCTTACAGGCCCCGCAAAGACAGGCGAGGTTATCGCCAACTCTGCGCACCGCCGGCGTGAGAAACTCCGTCGAGCTCTGCGCGAGGCAAAGTCCGGTGGTGAGGATCAGAAGCAGCTTACTTCGAAACCGTAACATGTTTCTCCACGTAGCCTACCACTTCCGTTCGGACATACTGCATCTTGACCTTGGCGGGAACCAGACATACCAGCGTGCCAAACAACAGCGTCACAAAACCCAGCCAGATCCACGACACCAGCGGGAACACGTAGGACTGAATGATCGCCATGTTACGTCCGTCATTGGTGACGCCTGCGAAGTTGAGATAGAGGTCCTCGTTCAAGCGGCGGCGAATCGACACTTCCGATGTCGGCTGCCGGCTCGCCTTATAGACGCGCTGCTCGGGGTTCAATGTGCCGATCTGGCTGCCGCCCACCGAGATGTCGATGATCGCACGGCGCCATGAATAGTTGTCATTGTCGCCATCCAGCAGATCACGCACCTTCAGCTCATAGCGTCCGAGGGAGAACTTGTCGCCAATGCGCACTTCGTTCGTCGAGTCTTTATTGAACGCAGCGCCAGTGAAGCCGATAAACATGAACACCATCGCCACATGCACGATGTAGCCGCCATAACGGCGCGTGTTGCGATGCGTCAGTTCCACCGCCGCCATCAGCAGATTCTGCCCCGACTTTGCCGAGATCGCGCGCGAACCCTTCCAGAATTCCATGACGATGGTTGCCATTACGAACGCGCAGAGTCCGAACGACATCAGCGCATAGAAGTGACGGATGCCCGCAACCAACAGCCCGCCGATCAAGGCCACGCCAATCAAGGACGGCCAGAAAAACGCCTTCTTCAAGCTTTCAAGGGAGGACCGGCGCCAGGCGATCAAGGGCCCGACGCCAGTCAATAGCAGAAGGAACAGACCGATGGGTACGTTGACGCGATTGTAGAAGGGCGCGTCCACGCTGATCTTCTCGCCGGTGACCGCCTCCGAGATCACGGGGAAGATGGTGCCCCACAGCACCGCAAAACAGCTTGCCAGAAGAATCAGGTTGTTGAACAGGAAGCTCGACTCGCGCGACAACACGCTCTCCAGATGCGCCTGGCTCTTCAGATACTCCAGACGATCGAGAATCAGATAGATGGTCGCCGCGATGCCGATGGCGAGAAACGCCACGAAATACTTGCCAATAGGCGATTGCGCGAAAGCGTGAACCGACCCAACGATTCCGGAGCGAGTGAGGAAGGTACCGAAGATGCAAAGGAAGAACGTGGATGCGATGAGCACCATGTTCCACACCTTCATCATGCCCTTCTTTTCCTGCATCATCACCGAATGCAGAAACGCCGTGGCCGTGATCCAGGGCAGCAGCGACGCGTTCTCCACCGGGTCCCATCCCCAATAACCGCCCCAACCGAGAACCGCGTAGGCCCAGCCGGCGCCGAGCAGAATGCCCGCGCTTTGGAATCCCCACGTGACAATGGTCCAGCGGCGAGTGGTGTGGATCCAAGCATCACCGGGCTGGCGCGTAATCAGCGAGCCCATTGCGAACGCGAACGGAACCACGAAGCCCACATAGCCCAGATACAGCATCGGCGGGTGAATCACCATCGCCCAGTATTGAAGCAGCGGATTCAAACCGTTGCCGTCGGGCACCTCGGTGATGCCTTTGCCCACCGCCAGCACCTGGAACGGATTCTCCGGGAACGCGATCAAAATCAGGAAGAAGCACTGCACCGCCATCAGAATGGCGACTACGTAGGGCATCATGTCGCGGAAGCGGAGCCGGTTGGTGAAGACGACGAGTGCACTATAGCTGCTGAGGATCCAGGCCCACAGCAGGAGCGAGCCTTCCATGCCACCCCACCAGGCGGCGAACTTGAAAAACGTCGGCATCGCTCGATTGCTGTGGCCTGCGACGTAGGCCAGCCGGAAGTCGCCCGAGATGAGCGCGTACACCAGCAACCCTGACGCTGTCGTGAGGAGGAACCAGATTCCATAGACCGCGCGTTCGCCACTCAAAACCAACAGCGGTCTGTCTTTCCATTTACCGGCCAGCGATGCGAGGATCGCGTATCCGGATAGACAGAGAGCAAGCAGGATGGCGAGTGCGCCTAAGTTTTCCATGGAGGCTCCTGAACGTGTTTGCGGGAAGCGATGCGCCTACGAGCGGCGGCCCGGTTCCGAGTTGTAAACGGGTGCGCCCTGCTGACCCGGTTTGGCTTCGTACTTCGACGCACACTTGGCTTGAATCCGGTTGGCGTGGAACATGCCATCGTCGCCCAATTTGCCATCCGCCACAGCCTGCGCACGGTCACGGAACGTGTCCGGCAACGGATCCGAACCTTCGTAGACGACCCGAAGCTTCTTGGTGTCCTGCGTCAGCACGAATTCCACTTCCTTGCCCTTGCGAACGATGGAGCCCGGCTCCACATCGCCCGCCACGCGGAGGCGCTTGGTTTTGGCATCGTGCATGCCCTCAAGCTCCGCGACGGTCTTGTAGTAAGTCTTGGTCTCGCTTACGCCGCCCGCGGCAAGCCATACCAGCGTGCCGATAATCAGGGTCATCAAAAGGCCGAATTTTACGTAGGTATTCATCACCAGTACCTGTCATAGAGTATATCGCTAAGGCGCTTGACCGCAGCCCGCGTTGTTGCAAAAACTTGTCACGACCGTCCGTTTCTGGGACGGCCCTGTCTCAATCGCACTCCCAGGGCACGGTCTGCCCGTGCCTTCTGCCTTGAAAACGCGAAAGTTCTCGGATGGAAGCACCGTTGCGGTTACGATAGGTAGAGATGGCCGCCGAGACCTCCCGTTCCGCCCGAGTCCTCCTTGCCGATGACCAGCCGGACGTCCTACTGGCTTTGCGCCTGCTGCTCAAGGGCGAAGGCTTTCAGACGGAGTCCGTCTCAAGCCCGGGCGAAATCGTGCGCGCCGCTTCCAATTCCTCATTCGACATCATCCTGATGGACTTGAACTACACGCGCGACACCACGTCAGGCGACGAGGGGCTGGACGTGTTGATGCAGCTCAAGTCGCTACCCGATGCGCCGCCCGCGGTTGTGATGACGGCCTGGGGCTCCATTGATCTCGCCGTGGAAGCGATGCGGCGAGGGGCGGTCGATTTTGTGCCGAAGCCATGGGACAACGCCCGGCTGCTCGGCACCCTTCGCAAGAACCTGACGCTCCGCCAGGCACGGTCGAAGGCCGATGAACTCAGCATCGCGCGCAAGGTTCAGGCCAAGCTGTTTCCGCAAAAGCTGCCCAACCTGGAGACGCTGGAGTATTCGGGGCTGTGCGTGGAGGCGGGCGCGGTCGGCGGCGACTACTACGACCTTCTCGACCTCGCACCGGGACGGCTCGGGCTGGTGCTGGCCGATGTCTGTGGTAAGGGACTGGCGGCGGCACTGCTGATGTCGAACCTGCAGGCGACCATGCGCAGTCACTTTCAGAGCCTGCCCGATGACTGGGGGCGGGCGATCGAGTCCGTAAACATGCTCTTCTACCAGAGCACCGCGCCGGAACACTTCGCCACCGCCTTCATCGGCGACTATGACGATCACACCCGGCTGCTGCGATTCGCAAACTGCGGACACAATCCGCCGGCCTTGCTGCGCGCGGATGGCACGCTGGAGCGTCTCAATCCGACAGCGTTGGTGCTCGGCGCATTCCGGCGATTCCATTGTCAGGTGTCGCAGGTGCGGATCGGGCCGGGCGACTGGGTGGTGCTCTTCTCGGACGGGATTGTCGAGGCGATGAGCGATGGCCTCGAGATGTTCGGCGATGAAGGGCTGATCGAGGTGATGCGCCGCCATATGTCGCACAGCGTGCCGGAGATGATGCAGGCCGTGCGTCATTCGCTGGATTCCTTCGCTTCACCGGCGGGCCGTGATGACTGGACGCTGCTGGTCGCCAAGGGCAGGTAACCGGACTGGACCGAGTGGACTGCAACCGGTTTGATTCGCCCCGGCTAGGCATGCTATCCTAACAGCTTAAGTCAGGCCTAGAGCCTCACCCAATCCATTTCCCTAAGCATTGCAATGGAATCTACTCTAAATGCGCTCGGCGGTATTCTGCTGAACGCTATTCCTACCTTCCTTCTGTTCCTGCTCCTGCATTTCTATCTGAAGTCGGTGTTCTTCGGCCCGTTGGAGAAAGTTCTCAAGCAACGCCAGGAGGCGACTGCGGGCGCCCGAAAACGCGCCGAGGAAAGCTTGGCAATGGCCGAAGCGAAAGCTCAGGGGTATGAGGAGAAGCTGAACGGAGTCCGAGCCGATATCTACAAAGAACAGGAAGAGATGCGGCGAAGATGGCAGCAGGAGCAGGATACCCAGGTAGCCGCCGCGCAAGCAAGGGCAAAGGAACTGGTCGCCGAGGCGAAGGCCGAGATTGACGCAGAAGTGCTTCAGGCGAAGATCCTTCTGGAAGCCGAGAGCCGTGCTCTGGCATCCAGGATCGCGGCAAACCTGATGGGCGGGAGGACTGCATGAGATTGGTGATCCTGTTTCTGATGCTCCTGCTTCCGGTTTTCGGCGCGGAAGCCGAGCACAGCGGCGGCGGGCACAGCGAGCCGAGCATTCTTTGGAAGTGGGCAAACTTCTTGATGCTGGCCTCCGGTTTGAGTTTTCTCATCGGCAAACATGCAGGACCGTATTTCCAGTCGCGCGACAAGGAGATCCAGGGCGCGCTAAAGGACGCCGAAGCGATGCGTAAGGACGCCGAAGCGCGAATCGCCGGCATCGAGAGGAAAGTTTCGAATCTCGATAGCGAGATCAAGACCATGCGCGAGCAGGCCAGACACGAAATCGCCGCCGAGGCGGAGCGCATGCAGGAATCCACTGCCAAGGCTCTGGCGAAGATCCAGGCGCACTCGGAAATGGAGATCGCGTCGGCCACCAAGCAGGCCAAGCAGCAATTGAAAGTTCTTTCGGCGGACCTGGCCATCCAGTTGGCGTCCGCGCAAATCCGCGAGCAGATGAACCCCGCCACGCAGGACAAACTGGTGAAAGAGTTTGTGGCGAAGGTCGGCTCTGCTTCCGGTAACTGAATCTGACCCATGTCGTTAGCCATCGCATCCCACTACGCGAACGCCCTCGCGGACGTTGTGTTGAATTCCAAGGGCGCTATTCAGCCGCAAACGGTGTTGGAGCAACTCAAGGCATTGGAGAGCACCATCCAAGGCTCGCACGATTTGCGCAACGTGCTGAGTTCGCCCGCCGTGCCGATGTCGAAAAAAGGCGCGCTCGTGAATCGCATTTGCGAGATGCTGGGCATGGACCGCTTGGTCCGCAACTTTGTGTACATCGTGGTTCGCAACCGCCGCAGTGCGCTGCTCGCCCTGATCCGCACCTCGTTTGAAAGCGCTCTGGATGAGCGCACGGGACTGGTGAAGGCCGAAGTGTCGAGCGCCGCTCCGCTCAGCGGAGACGCGCAGGCGGCGCTGGAAGCTCAACTCGCAAACATGACCGGGAAGCGGGTCCGCTGCCACTACAGCGTCGACCATGCCCTGATCGGAGGCGTGGTGGCGAGCATCGGCTCCAAGATTTATGACGGCTCCGTCCGCGGCCAGTTAGAAGCCCTGCGCCGCAAACTTACTAACTAGCCGGCGAAGTAATTCGGGTGGATTGAAAAAGGTAGAACGCATTTATGGCTCAAATTCGAGCAGATGAGATTACGCGGCTGCTCCGCGAGGAAATCGAGAACTTCGAAAAAGCAGTCAGCGTTGCCGAAACGGGTTCGGTGATCTCGGTGGGCGACGGTATCGCCCGCGTACATGGCCTTGAAAATGTCATGTACGGCGAACTGGTGGAGTTCAAGGGCGGTGTTTCGGGTCTGGCCATGAACCTCGAAGAGGATCAGGTCGGCGTGGTGCTCTTCGGCGACTTCGAAGAAGTGAAGGAAGGCGACGAAGTCCGCCGTACGGGCCGCATCATGTCAGTGCCGGTTGGCGAAGCGCTGATTGGCCGCGTGGTGGATGCACTCGGGCGTCCCATTGACGGCAAAGGCCCCATCGACGCAACGGCCTTTAACCCGATTGAGCGTCTCGCGCCGGGAGTTGTGGAGCGCCAGCCGGTGAAGGAACCCGTGCAGACGGGCATCAAAGCAATCGATGGGATGATCCCGATCGGCCGCGGACAGCGCGAGTTGATTATCGGCGACCGCCAGACCGGCAAGACCACGGTTGCGCTCGACACGATCATCAATCAAAAGGGCGGCGACATGATTTGCATCTATGTCGCCATCGGACAGAAGCGCTCCACGGTTGCACAGGTTGTAAAGACGCTCGAGAGCTACGGGGCCATGGAGTACTCGATTGTCGTGGCGGCCACCGCCAGCGATCCCGCCCCCATGCAGTATCTCGCGCCTTACAGCGGGTGCGCGATTGGTGAGTATTTCCGCGACAGAGGCGGTCACTCGCTTTGTATCTACGATGACCTTTCCAAGCACGCCGCTGCATATCGCGAAATCTCGCTGCTGCTGCGCCGCCCGCCCGGCCGTGAGGCATTCCCGGGCGACGTGTTCTATCTTCACAGCCGCCTGCTGGAGCGTGCCGCGAAGTTGAAGACCGGCGGATCGCTGACGGCGTTGCCGTTCATTGAAACGCAGGCTGGCGACGTTTCCGCATACATTCCGACCAACGTGATTTCGATTACCGACGGACAGATCTTCCTCGAGTCCGACCTCTTCAACTCGAACGTGCGCCCCGCCATCAATGTGGGTATCTCGGTGAGCCGTGTCGGTGGCAGCGCACAGATCAAAGCCATGCGCCAGGTGGCTGGTACGCTCCGTCTCGACCTCGCGCAGTACCGCGCGCTGGCGGCCTTCGCGCAGTTCGGCAGCGAACTCGACAAGGCCTCGCAGTTCCAGTTGAATCGCGGCGCCCGCCTCGTCGAGATCCTGAAGCAGCCGCAGTTTTCACCGCTCCCGGTCGAAAAGCAGGTGCTGATCATCTTCGCCGGCACCAACGGTTATGTCGACGATCTGCCAACCGCTCAGGTACGCAAGTTCGAGGAAGAGTTGTACCGCTTCGTGGAGAATGCGCATCCGCAGTTGCTCCCCGCCATCCGGGAGAAGAAGACCATTGACGATGCGTTGAAGGGACAAATGAACTCGGTGCTCAAGGAGTTCAAGGCACGCTTCACGAGCGCAAAGGCTTAAGCCATGCCAAGCTTGATAGACCTGCGCCGGCGCATACGCTCGGTCAAAAACACGCAGCAGATCACGAAGGCCATGAAGATGGTCTCCGCGGCGAAGCTTCGCCGGGCTCAGGAGCGCGTGATCGCGTCGCGTCCGTTCTCGGGCAGCTACACCAAGCTTCTTGCCAATGTGGTGGCGGCCGCGGCCAGTGATGAGCGCGTGTCCAGCCATCCGCTGCTTGCGGTTCGTCCGGAGAAGAAGATCCAGTTGATTCTCATCACCGCCGACCGGGGTTATGCGGGCGCATTCAACTCGAATCTGATCCGCGGCGCACAGAACTTCATGGAAGAACGCAAAGACACTGGTGTTGATCTCGAGACAGTGGGCCGCAAGGGACGCGACTTCTTCAAGCGCCGCAATTTCAGCAT
>JAEUQE010000226.1 GCA_016789785.1 Bryobacterales bacterium | reverse complement strand
AGCACGCCGGCAATGAGGAAAGGCTCTTCGTTGAGGAACAGGGTGCGGCGCGTGATCTGCGCATCGGCGCCGAAGCGGCTCTGCCAGAGCTTGTGGCCAAGCCAGACCGCCCCAGGCCGCGTGTTGGCGTCGTCGCCGCGCATCGGGCGTCCGATCAGCGGCTGCACATCGAAAACGTCGAAGAATGCCGGCGTGACCTGGCAGGAGAGCAGCACTTCCACGGGGTCCGTCTGGGTCAGAGCCATCCCGTAGGTGCGTGGGCTGCATCCGGAGATCGCCTGGAAGGCGTTCGTGGTGCGCTTCCAGTCGTCAAGATCGGACCAGCCGGCGCCCTGTCCCGGTGTGCCTTTACGGGATCCGTCGATGGCGACTAACTGCCCGGCGTCGCGGAAGGGGAGCGGCTTCATGCGGAGCGCATGGAAAGCGCTGAGCACGGACGCCGTTGCACCGACCGAGATGCCGAGGATGGCGATGGAGAGCAGACTAAATCCGGGTGCGCGGCGAAGCGTCCTCATCTGCCCAGTGTGGCATAGGCTTTGCGCGATGCGTCGTTGTCACGGAGGAGACTTGGGGGCGGACCGAAAGCTATGCTCACTGTAGATACATGCGAACAATTCAAGTTGTGCGTTGGGGGAACAGTCTCGGTTTGCGGTTGCCAAAGGCTGGCGCCGCGGAGGCCAGGATCGGAGAAGGTGACACTGTGGAGGTGTCCGTCATGGAAGTGCAACCATCGTGCGTCCGGCGCAGACGACTTACTCCCTCCACGAACTTGTGAGCAAGATCACGCCTCGTAATCGGCACCGCGAAACTGACTGGGGTAGACCCAAGCAACGTGAGCGATGACGCCGCTCCGCGCTTATCCTGTCACCGGGGGAGTACAACTCGAGGGACGGCTTGCGTTGGCCTGTCCTGTAACGAGTCAGAAAAAGGGCTATCCGTTTGAAGTGACCATCCCCTCGGGGCCAGAACATCGTCAGCGTGTACTCGGCACCCCGAGTAGCAAGCTCGCGACGCGGCTTTCGAGTGCAAGGTTCCGGCTACCGTGATCGCCGAGGTTCGCGAGCGTTTGAGGCCGCTGCTCGGGCTCTGACCCCGCTACCAAAGAGCCTTAGATGAACGCGAGCGTCTTCGTACCCGATATGTCAAAGCTCCTCCGGCACCGCTTGCAAGCGACCTTGTCCTGCGCCAGCACCATGTAGCTTTGCAGCTTGGCGAACTTTGCGCGGTCGCGTTCATCGGCGCGCGGCGGAAGGCTCGGCTTCTTCTTGCGAACCACCCACGGCAACTCGTATGTCTCCTTCGTCTTGCAGAAGGAGCAGATCAGGTCGATGTTCTTATTGACCTTCGATTCGACAAAAAAATCGCGCTCTTCCATGGCCGCTCTAGTTGCGTCCACAAAGGCCGGGAGTGCGGCACATGCCACTCGGGCAGGACCCCATGGCAGGTTGCGCCGATGGCCCGTTGGCGTGCGCGGCGAACGTCGACAGTTGCTGCGTCAAATGCCCGGAGGCGCAACTCGGACACTCCACGCCACTCGACTCCGCCGAGCGCCGCAGCAGTTTCTCAAACTTTGTTCCGCAATCATCACAGCGATACTCAAAGATCGGCATACCTCAATTTCCTTCCCAATCAAGCAGTGCAATTCCGATTCTATCAATCACTTTGCGGATTTCGGAGGAGGGCACCGTATGATTGTTGGCGATGATGGAGAACGCAAGCCTCGCGCCGCGCCTGGTGGTGAGATAGCCCGAGAGCGCGTTGGTGGTTGCAAGCGTTCCCGTCTTGGCGTGAATCACCCTCGCCTGCTCAGCCTGATCGAAACGCCGTGCCAGCGTGCCGTCATAACCAGCGACCGGCAACAACGTGTCCCAGGCCTCACGATGTGGCGACCTATCCATGTAGGTGAGCAACCGCACCAGCGCCGATGCGGTCAGCAGCGTCCGGCGGGAGAGCCCCGAGCCATCTTCGAAATGCACCTCGTCGGGTTTGATGCCAACTTCCTCCAGGAACGTGTCCATCTCCTTGAGCCCAGCCTCCCTGGTCGCTTCCTGACGGCGCACTCGTGCGACTTCGCGCAGCAGGATCTCGGCATGCAGGTTCTGGCTCACCTTATTCACCACGCGCGCGACTTCCACCAGCGGAGGCGATTCGCGGCGTGCCAGTTCGACACCTTCCTCGATCAGCGGCTCGTCCACCGAGGTTCGATGGAGCGCTTCCGCCACACCGCGAACCGCGATGCCCTTCTGCGTCAGCACGTCGCGAAACACGTGGGCCGCGTAGAGCGCCGCGTCGTCGACGGCGAGCAGTTGGCGGACTCCATTGCTTTTCATGGACACGGTGCCGGTCACACGCAACTGCCGCGATCCGGGGCTGCGATCCACTTGCACGTTGGATCGCCCGTTCTCCGCGGTGACCACGCGATTGTCGATCCATAGCGGCAACGACGGCGGATTCACCGCCAGACGTGCAAGATCGCCAGTTGCCTCGCCGGGCCGGATGCTGAGCATGAACGCGTTGTCATTGAAGGGGAGCGCACTCACCGGCGCCCCGTATTCCCACAGGGAATCGTCGATGGTCCAGCCTTCGGGATACGGTGCATGGATGAACAGCCGGTCGTCGCCAACAATGTTGCCGCGGATCTCGCGCACGCCCAGCCGGATCAACTCCGCCGCGAGTTGCTCAATGGGCTCCACGGGATTGCTGCCTTCGTCGTCCTTGCGGTAGGGATAGGCGCGGCCCGAGAGCGTCGGGTCGCCGCCACCCAGCAGACGCACGTCGCCGTCAATGCGCCCTTCCGCGTCGGGACGCCGCGTTGCCACAATGCGCGTGAGGAACTTGTGGTTCGGGCCAAGGCGCGTCATCGCCAGTGCCGAGGAGAAGAGCTTCGTGTTGGATGCGGGTGTGAGGCGCTGATCGGGATTGTGCTCGTAGACGATGGCTCCGGTGGCGAGGCTCCTCACCTGAATGCCCCAGCGCGCGCTCTGCGCCTCTTTCGTCGCGAGCAGCGTGTCGATGCGGCGAGCGGTGGTCAGCCGCGGCGCCGGCGGCACGGTCTTCGCAACGGTCTTCGAGGGCGGTTTGGACGACTTTTTCGCGCTCCTGGCGGCAACCTTGGAGGGCCGCTTCTTCGGCGCGGCGACGCGATTCGCTTCGGCGGCGGCCACAGGCAATACCGCCAGCAGGACACACACACATTGCAACTTCAAGCGCACATTCGTTACCCTGCCCCTAGAGATGAATCCCACCTACGAAGACCTTCTGCATGTTCGCGGGATCGAGAAGGTTACCTTGGAATTTACCACGCGCTGCAATCTGAAGTGCACCTACTGCGCAGTGACGCGGCCATGGCATCGCAAGGCGGACCTCGACATATCCGAGTTCGATCAGCTCGTCCGCGAGATGCGCGAACTCGGGGTCAAGCAGGTGCAGATCTCAGGCGGCGGGGAGACCACGATCGTCAAGGACTGGGATCATTATCTGGAGAAGCTGCTCGACAACGGCTTTCAGGTGACCATCATCTCGAATCTCGCAAAGCCGCTCACGGCGCGTGCGGTGCGGGCTCTGTCCTACTGCAGCGAGATCACGTCAAGCTGCGACACCGTGGTTCCGGAGATGTATCAGGAGATCCGCAAAGGCGGCAATTTCGAGACCTTCGCCTACAATATCCTCCGCGTCCGCGCGCAGTGTGCGATTGATCAACGGCCGACACCGCGGCTGATCTGGAATGCGGTGGCCAATGACAAGATGATCTTCGACGTCGATCAATGGGTCGCGATGGGCGTGGCTCTCGGCGTGGATCATTTCCAGATTTCCGAGATGTCGAAGTATGACGACTTGCCGGGCATGATCAGCGTGAATCCCGTGGCGACGCTGAGTGATGCGGATCTGGAGCGGGCGCGTGCGAGCGTGGAGAACGGAAAGCGCATTGCGCAGGATGCCGGCAAGTGGTTTGCGGTGCTCCCTGCCGTGGAGGAAGCACTGAACGGCAGCCGCAGGATGATGCGCACGGAAGTGGAAGTGGATGTCACGGGTGAGGGGAAGCCCGTGTTCAAGAAATCCCGCACGTTTGTGCAGATTCTGGACGCCAGCGGCGATGCGAGCGAGGTGCCGGAGCCTCCGCCGACGCCGGTAGTGCCCGGCAAGACGACGAAGAACTGCCTAATGCCATGGAGCGAGGCGTTCGTCTGGGCGACGAACGACATCGCGCCCTGCTGCATGTATAAACGCATTCGCGATTTTCGCGGGGTCGGGCTGCTGGAGGCTCTCAACTCCGAACCGTTGGTGCAGATTCGCGAAGGTCTGCTGACGGGCAATCTTTTGCATGGCTGTACGATCTGCCCGATGTTTGGCAACGTGGAAGTGACGGCGTTCCAGGAGCGCGTGCGGGCGGCGGTGTCGCAGCCCGCGGCCTCGCACGCGGCCTGATCCGGCGGGCCGAGCGTGTGCTGGTGTGCCGCGTGGTTCGGTCGTCAGCCTATTTAGAGCTGCCAGAACCGCGGAGATTCGACATAGATCGCCCGCAAAATTGACGGTAAGCTATTTTTAGTATGCTCCTGCGATTCCGGTTCTCGAATTTCCTGTCCTTCCGCACCGAACAGGAACTTTCATTCGTCGCAGCACCGCTCAAGGACCGGGCTGATACGGTGAGGCAATTCGGAGCGGTGAAGCACGGCGTTCTTACGGCGGCGGGGATTTTCGGCGCGAACGCTTCGGGGAAGACGAATGTCCTCAAGGCGCTTTCTTTCATGCGCGCCGCCGTGGAAGACTCTCACCGGACATGGAAGCCGGACGGCGGCGTTCCCAGGCAGGCGTTCCGGTTGACCGCCCAAACCTTGACCGAGCCGTCTACCTTCGAGGTCGACTTTCTCCTGAACGGGATCCGCCATCACTACGGATTCGTGATTGACTCGCAACTTGTCCGCCAGGAATGGCTCTTTGTGTACCCAAACAACAAGAGGCAGGCGTGGTTTGAACGAAGCGTGGGAACCCCGATCCGATTTAGTTCGAAGATGCAAGGAGAGAACCGGACAATCGAGGGCTTCACCCGCCCCAACAGCCTATTTCTTTCGACCGCGGCACAGAACAACCACGCTGCTCTGATTCCGGTATATCGGTGGTTGTCGGAGCAAGAGGTCTACGTCCACGCCGATCGAGTTCTTGCGAATATGGCCGCCAATCGCAGTGCGGACGCCTCACTGAGATCCGTTGTGGCGGATGCTCTGAGACAGGCGGATCTGGGGATTGCCGGCCTCAACGTCAGAGCGGAAGAACCTCCTCCGGCGCTGCCCGCGCAGTCTGAAGAAGCGCCAGACTTTCAAGACTCTGCTCGTCACAGGATTGATTTCCGGCACCGCTCGGATGGGCCTCCGGTCACCTTTTCGATCGAACAGGAGTCACGAGGAACAGTGGCGTTCTTGTCGTTACTCGGACCAGTCCTGGAGGCGCTCCGAAAAGGCGGACTCGTGGCGATCGACGAGTTGGATGCGCACCTTCACCCGCTGCTCGCAGCCCGTCTGATCGAACTCTTCACCAGTCCGGAGCTCAACCGGAAGGGTGCCCAACTCATCTTCACCACGCACGACACCAATCTGCTTGAGTGTTTGCGGAAGGATGAGGTCTGGTTGACGGAGAAGAAAGAGGACGGAAGCAGCACGCTGTACTCCCTCTCCGAATTCAAATCCAAAAGAGGGGAGAACCTTCAGAGCGGCTATCTCCAGGGCAGGTACGGCGCGATTCCCGTTGTGGCCGCGGAAACACTTTGGAAGGCATTGAGGAACCCTCATGCCGCGGACTGACCGGCTTCACCGAAAACGTCCACGCCGCGAGCCTTATCCGCGCTTTCTCATCGTTTGCGAGGGAGAGAAAACGGAGCCTGGGTACTTCCAACATCTTCGGCACACCGCGCGCCTCCCAGTTCGCCTGGAGATCGTTCCCGGCGGTACACCGAAGACCCTTGTCGAGAAAGCTGTGAGGGAACGACGTGAGGCCGAAAGACTCGCCCGCCGCAAGAAGGACCCGTGGCAACGGTTTGACGAGGTATGGTGTGTCTTCGACATTGATGAGCACCCGTTTGTACCCGAAACAAAGCAGCAGGCGCGCGATAACTCGATCCGGCTGGCAATCTCGAACCCGTGTTTTGAACTTTGGGTGTTGCTGCACTTCCAGGATCAGCGCGGAGAACTGAGCCGCCATTCGGCGCAGAGCCTGTGCCGCCAGCACCTGCCTGGCTATCAGAAGGATCTTCCCTGCGACGAATTGACGCCGCGGCGTCCGGACGCGATCCGTCGGGCCGTAGACCTCGAAGCCTGGCAACAGACACGTGGGTGTGAAGGCGGCAACCCCTCAACGCAGGTTCACCACCTGGTGGAGCGACTGCTCGCCGTACGCCGCGAGAGCGCGCCATCGGAGCACTGACGCGCACTTCGGTCTACCCAGCTAAGTCTCACTCACGATGCGGGCTACCAGTTCGGAGTTGAGCTTCACTTCGTCCTTGAGTCTCGGACACATTCCGACATACACACCGTCAATCGGCTTCAAGCTGCGGAACGCCGTGCGAAACGCTTGCTCCACATCACGGTCGCTGGTGATCCTGCCCGCCGCCAGGATCTTGAATGCGAAGCACGGCCGCTTGGTCTGACGCATCACTGTGTACATGCGCGGAGGATCGCTCTGCAGATAGGCTTCGCGATGCATTTCCATCATCTCGCCGCCCAGCACCTTGCGCCATTCCTCTGGCGTACGCGTGCGGTTGTAGACGCAGCCTGCATAGAAGTCGACGTCCCAGCCCTTGTCTTCGACGTACTCAATGACTTCGGGCTTGTGTGTGCCAACGCCCACGAGGACACCGAGTTGGCGCGCCTTCTTGCACCACTCGTGCTCGGCTTCCATGGCGCCGTTCTCCCACGCCTTGTCGAGCACTTCGCCCTGACGCTGGAGCGCCAGCGGCTTGAGGTCGCGGACCATCTGCGCGGCATCGTCGCCGGCGGTGACTTGCGGGATGAGATGCATCCTGCCACCCGCGCCGAGAAATCGTTTCCAGTCCTGCGGTCCGCGCCCGAGCGACACGTAGTTGAACGCGTTGATACCGAACTCCTGTGCGCGCAGCATCACCTCCACAACCTTTTCGGGCGTGTACCAATCGCGCATCATCTGGCCGTAGATGCCGTTGAAGTGCGCATACCCGTAGAAGGGATTCACGCCGAGCACGAGCCGGCTGATTTCGACGCCTCCAAACTTCATGCGCGGGGGCTGACCGGCTGTGCTGCCGGCGCCTTGGGCGGCGCCGGACGATGCCGCCACCAGCGCGGTGCTCGCCTGCAGAAAGGACCGGCGAGTCTGGGTCATAAGAAGACCTCCCTTGTGATCCAACGCTGGCGACTTGCGCCCGAAGGATCGAGATTGCCTTATGCCTATCACATATCTTCGTGGGTGAAAAGGCCGCCCTGCCTACGTTTGAACACCGCCGCGCGATACTCCAGTTTGGATTACTCTTGGTGATTGGGAGACTGCCGTGCAACGAAGATCGTTTCTGGCCGAAAAGGCGGGAATCCCCATCACGCCGCACAACACACAGACGGGATTCACGGCCAGCAATATCCTCCAGTTCGCCTCGGCAATCCCGAATATCGGGCCCTACATGGAGTTCGTTTATCGCGGCAAGTATTCGAACGAGCCCTGGTTCACACCCCATTTCGTGATCAAGAATGGAACGGTTGCGGTGCCGGAAGGGCCGGGGCTTGGCGTGGAGATCGACCCGGCGTATCTGGCGAAGGCTACGGTGGTGAAGTCAGTGGGTGCCTGACGGCTGTCAAGTCCCCGAGGGCTCCGAGCCGGCACGCGGAACACTCGGAAGCCGTTATGCCGCTTGTGATATCCTGGAGATTCGACCGGTTTCACTCCTCGCGGAGAGGTGGCTGAGTGGTCGAAAGCAGCGGTTTGCTAAACCGTCGTACTGCCATAAAGCGGTACCGAGGGTTCGAATCCCTCCCTCTCCGCCATCCCTCCGGATCTCAGTCGACCACCTCCGGCCACCTTCCAAACAGTCAACAAACCCGCTCAGCCCTCCCCTTGACACGTCCTTCAGTAGGTGCTATTTTTCTAACATGTGCTGGAAAAGCAGCACCTGATACAAACAAACCTCGCCGGGAGGACAACTTGAATGGCCATTGAGGCGCTCAGCCGTCGCGAACGCCAGATCATGGACGTGCTTTATCAGCACGGAAAAGCATCGGCTGCCGACGTGCAGAAGGGCATGCCGGACCCGCCCAGCTACTCGGCAGTTCGCGCCATGCTGCGCACACTCGAGGAGAAGGGTCACATCCGTCACGAAGCCGATGGCCTCAAGTTCATCTATATCCCAGTCGAGAACAAGGACAAGGTGAAACGCAACACCATCCGGCACATGCTGCGGACCTTCTTCAGTGACTCGCCGGAACAGATCGTCGCGGCATTGCTGGATGTCTCCGGAAAGAAACTCACTAAAGAGGAACTCGACCGGATGGCCGGCATGATTGAGAAAGCGCGAAAGGAGAGCAGGTGATGAACGAAGTACTGTGGACGCTCACTGGCATTGCCTGGAAGAGCACCGTCCTGTTGGCTCTTGCGGCTCTGGTGACCCTTCTCATGAGGCGTCGTTCGGCCGCCGCGCGTCATCTCGTCTGGACGTGGACCTTCGCCGCCTTGCTCGCAATTCCTGTCTTCACCGTCACACTGCCGGAACTCGCAATTCCCGCGCCGCCGGCGATTCAAGCAACCGAAGCCGTTGTTCGCACAGTGGTCACCGGCGCACAGATCCCATCCGCGAAAACACCCGGAGCGCAACAGAGTAGATCAGCGCGAGTGACAAAGGCCAGCCCAACCATCGGCTGGCGTAGCACGATTCTCTTCATCTTCGCGGCCGGATGTCTGATCAGCCTGTGGCGCATGACGTCCAATTGGATCTCGCTGTGGCGCGCCCGGCGGCATGCCAGGCCGGCCGGCCAAGCGATCGCCGGGATGCTCCGCCGCTCCGGCGGCGTTGAGGAAACAGTGGACGTGCGTGTGACGCCCGGCGGTACGATGCCAATGGTGTTCGGCGTGATCCGCCCCACGGTTCTTCTGCCCGAGGAGGCGCTCGATTGGCAGCCCGAACGGCTTCGCGTGGTGATGCTCCATGAACTCGCGCACGTGCGCCGTGGCGATGTCGCAACTCAGTGGATGGCACGTCTTGGCGTCGCCCTGCACTGGTGGAACCCGCTTGCTTACTATGCGTGGCGTCAGTTTCTGAACGAACGCGAACACGCCACGGATGATCTTGTTCTTCGAGCCGGTGAGCCGCCCGCCGAATATGCGCATCACTTGCTCGAAATTGCGCGAACCATGCAGCCCAGCCCCGCTGCGTCGGTTGCCATAGCCCGGAAGTCCGAATTGGAGGGTAGACTCATGGCGATTCTCAACCACAACATTGCCCGCGCCCAAATGAGCCGGGCCAAGCTGGCAACCGCACTCCTTCTTGCGATCGCCGCGGCGGCGCCGCTGGCATCGCTGCGCGCGCAACAGGACGTCCCACTGCCGGATGTCGATGCACTGATTCGCCGCGCACAATCGATGAACAGTCCGGAGCCGTTGAAGGAAGGCATCCGCGCGGCCGAGAAAGCCCGCCGTCCGGAAATCGCTCAGAAGCTTGCTCAAGCCGCTCTGCCTCTGCAAGCCAAAGTCGCGGGGGAGACAAGTGTCGAACAGGGAATGCTGCTTTTGAAGCTCGGAGACTTACAGCGGCGGCTGGGCCAACTCGACGAAGCCGCCGAGAGCTATCGCAAAGCGGTGGCAATTCTCGGCGACCGGCGGGAGACTTCCGATGCCATCACCTTCTTCGGAATTCGAGCGTTCGCGAAGAATGAGATGGCCGCGGCGTGGGAGCATCTCAACAAAGCGCAAGCACTGAATCCCGAGAAGTCGGGAAGCGCCTCAATGTGGATGGCGATGCTTCGCCTTAAGGAAAACAACCTCAAGGAAGCAGAAGCTCTTTTCCAGACCGCGCTTGCGAGGCAGCCCGCGGACTCGGTTGAAGCAGCCATCACCATGGAGCTTTACGCACACATGCTGCTGACCAACGACCGCGCCCAGGAAGGGCGAGCGATGCGCGAGCGCGCAGACGGCATCCGCAAGGCGATTGCGGTAGCAGCTCCGCCGACTCCATCCGAGGGCATCCTCAAGATCGGAGGCGACGTTGCCCCACCGAGCCTCATCCACAAAGTGGAACCGGCATACAGCGAAGAGGCGCGTGCCGCGAAGTTCCAGGGCACCGTGGTTGTCGCCGTGGAGATCAGCGCCGATGGCGTGCCGCAGCGGTTGCGAGTGCTGCGAGGGCTCGGGCTTGGTCTCGATGAGAAAGCGTTGGATGCCATTGCGCAATGGCGTTTCAAGCCTGCATCGAAAGAAGGCCAACCCGTCGCTGTGGCGGCCACCATTGAGGTGAATTTCCGCCTTATGTAATCAGGCCAATTGCGTCAGCGAGCGATCCACGAATTCGATCACCAGTCGCGGATCGTCGCTGGAAGGCAGTGGCAATCGCAAGACCCCTGCCGGCGTGAACTGAGCGCCCGCGGTATTCGCCACAAGTTCCATCAGCTTCACCGGATTGACGCGCGCCTGCTCGTGGAACTTCAGATTCAGCATTCCGCTGCGGCGCTCCACAGTCTCCACGCCAAGATTCTCCGCCTTGGTCTTCAGCAATGAGAACGCGATCAGATTGCGAACAGCTTCCTTGGGCTCACCGTAGCGATCGGTCAACTCGCCCAACACTTCCGCCGCACGCTCTTCGGTAGTGATGTCTGCGATCTTCTTATAGGCGCGCAGACGCTGATGTTCATCGGTGATGTATTGCGGTGGAATTCGGATGTCGAGGCCAAGGCTGAGCGTCGTCTTGATTTCGAGCGGGATCTCCTCGCCCTTCAACTCGCGTACGGTCTCTTCGAGCAGCCGCACATAGGTGTCATAGCCGACCGCTTCGATGTGGCCATGCTGCTCACCGCCAAGCAGATTGCCCGCGCCGCGCAATTCGAGATCCAGCGCCGCGATCTTGAAGCCGGCGCCCAGATCGCTGAACTCGCGCAATGCCGCCAGCCGCTTTCGCGCAATCTCGCTCAGAGTCTTATCGCCCGGGATCAGCAGATATGCATAGGCGCGCCGGTTCGATCGTCCCACGCGGCCGCGCAACTGGTACAGTTCGCTCAAGCCATACTTCTCGGCGTTCTCAATAATCATGGTGTTCGCCAGAGGGATGTCGAGGCCGTTCTCCGCAATCGTGGTGCAGACGAAGACATCGAACTCGTGCTTCATGAAGCCCATCAACACTCTTTCCAGTTCGTCCTCAGGCAATTGCCCGTGGCCTACGCCAATCCGTGCGTGAGGCACCAGTTCCTGGATATGCGACGCGCGTGTGAAGATGGAGTCCACGCGATTGTGGATGAAGTACACCTGGCCGCCGCGCGTGAGTTCCTGCTCAATCGCGGAGCGGATGAGGTCGGAGTGGAAGTGGGCGACCACCGTGTGCACCGCGAGCCTGTCCTTCGGCGGCGTCTCAATCACCGACATGTCGCGCAGACCCACAAGGGACATGTGAAGCGTGCGAGGGATCGGCGTCGCCGACATGGTGAGCACATCCACATCGTGGCGCATCTGCTTGAGCCGCTCCTTGTGGCGAACCCCGAACCGCTGTTCTTCGTCCACAATCAACAGACCAAGGTCGCGGAACTCGACATCCTTCGAGAGAATACGATGGGTTCCGATGAGCACATCCACTT
The DNA here is from genome assembly GCA_016789785.1 of Bryobacterales bacterium. The sequence goes on along the minus strand of JAEUQE010000226.1, from coordinate 3,101 downwards.
TGCCATCGCCGACGTCGGCCACCACCTGCTTGATCTCCTTCGCATGGCGGAAGCGGCTGGCGAGTTCGATGCGCACGGGGAACGGCGCAAAGCGGCGCTTGAACGTCTCGAAGTGCTGGTAACTGAGAACGGTGGTCGGTGCAAGGACGGCAACTTGCTTTCCGTCACCCAATGCCTTGAACGCCGCTCGCATGGCAACTTCCGTCTTGCCGAAGCCCACATCACCGCACAACAAACGGTCCATGGGATGCGGGCTCTCCATGTCGCGCTTGATCTCGGCGACGGCCGTCAACTGGTCTTTCGTCTCGGTGAACTCGAACGATTCTTCAAACTCGCGCTGCCAGTTGCTATCGCTCGAGAACCCAAAGCCCTCGGCCATCTTGCGCTCGGCGTAGAGCTTCAACAGCTCATCGGCCATGTCGCGCATCTTTGCTTTTACGCGGCCTTTCGTCTTCGCCCAGGTGGCGCCACCCATGCGGTCGAGGGCAGGAGCGCGGCCTTCGCCCGCACCGCGATACTTCTCGATGAGATCGAGGCGCGTGAGCGGAACGTAGAGCTTCGAGTCGCCCGAGTACTCGATCAACATGAAGTCCCCGCGCATCTCCCCCTGGCCCAATTCGCGAATGCCAAGGAACTTCCCCACTCCATGCTGCGTGTGGACCACGAAGTCGCCTGCCTTCAGGTCGGCGATGTCGAACTTGAATGCGGAGACCGCCGACTTCGCAGGGGCGCCCGGACGCGCCACCAGTTCGGAAGCGTCGAACAGATCCTCGTAGCCGATCAGGACAACGCCGGCTTCCGGAAGCACCGTGCCACGAGGGATGTTCCCCTTCACCACGTAAGTGCTCAGTCCGGGTCCCGCCATGTAGGAACGTTCGGCCAGATAGGCGGGCGTGCCTTCGCCGGGATCGATCCCGAGTTGGAAAGGAATCGAGTACTCACGCAGTACGTCCGCGAGGCGCTCCACCTCGCCCGTTGTCGACGCAAAGAACAGGACACGATTGCCCTGCTCCACCATGGTCCGGCTCTCGGCAAGCGCGACTTTCCAGTTCCCGTGAAACGCCATCGACGGACGCGAAGCGATGTGCCACGAAGGACCACTGTTCGGGGTTGCGATTTCGAGTTCCTGCAACCGGACCGCGGAGTTCGGCGCCAGACTCCGCACCAGCTCTTCGTAGGGGAAGTAGTTCAGCTCGGGTGGCAGCCCTTCGCCTGCGTACTGCTCCAGCCGTTTCCAGAAGCGCACCGCGCCTTCCGAGATCTGTTCGGGCTCGTCCCAGGCGATGACCGGATTGTGCAGCATCGACGCCAGCGAGTGGTTGCGAGGCCTGTGTTTCGCGGCGTGGAACTCCCAGCCGGGATCGAGCGCGTACTCGCCCAGTTGGTCCACAATCTCCTCCGTCCGCGGCATCTCCTTCAAAGGAAGCAGCGTGCAATCGGTCACTTTCAGGACGGATCGCTGGGTATCGGCATCGAAGCGGCGCATGCTTTCGATAAGGTCGCCGAAGAACTCCACGCGCACGGGCTTTGTGCTTTCGGGAGGGAAGACGTCGAGAATGCCGCCGCGCAAGGAGAAGTCGCCCACCATTTCGACAGGCTCACGGCGCTCGTAGCCGATGGCCTGCAGATAGTTGATCAGTTCTTCAAGCGGCACTTCTTCATTCAGACGGAGCGTCAAAGTGAGTTGCTTGTAGAACTCCGGCGGTTCGGCGCGCCACATCGCCGCCGCGACCGGAGCGATCGCAATCGGAACCCTTCCGGTCGCCATGCGCCACAGTCCGACCGCGCGCTGCTCCAGAATCTCGTTGTGCGGTGCGAGTTTCTGGCCTGGAATCACATCGAGCGCGGGAATCAGTTGCGGACGGCCGGCTGGCTTGCCCGAAACAAGAAGATCGAAGAATGTTTCGATCATCTCGGCCAGCGCCTCTGCCTGCTTGCTCGACTCCGTGAGTACCAGCAGCGGCCGTTCCGACATCTGCCACAGCAGCACGAGATAGAGGGCTTTGGCGGTGCGCGTGAGGCCGGAGAGCGGAATGGATGCGCCCGGGGCTCGCAAGGCATGCACCAATTCGGCGAACGCAGCCGTGCGCCCAAGGTTCCAGAGCAGATCGCGGATCGCGGGGTGTGTCATCAGCCTCGCCGAACGATCTCGTCAACGATGTTCGTAGTGGAAAAGCCAGGTTCCAGTGGCAGCGCCAACACTTCGCCGCCGGCGGCTTCCACTTCCTCGCGCCCTGCAATGAAATGCGACCAGTCCGCGCCCTTGATCAGCACATCGGGAAGTACCGCGGCGATGAGTTCGCGCGGTGTGTCCTCATCGAAGAGCGTGATGGCATCCACGGCCTGCAAGTGGGTGGCGATCTCGACTCGCTGCTGTTCATTGAGAAAAGGGCGCTTCGGCCCTTTGATGCGCTGTACGCTCGAATCGGTATTGAGCGCAAGAATCAGCACATCGCCCAGGGAGCGCGACCGTTCGAGGAGCCGGATGTGCCCCGGGTGGAGAATGTCATAGCATCCGTTGGTGAAGACGACCTTCCTGCCTTGCGCCTTCCATTGCGCGCGCGCAGAGATCAACTGGTCGCGCGAGTAAAACTGGCCCATAGTGCCCATTGTCGGAGATGCGTTTCGCCAACCGCAAGGAGCATTGCGTTTGAAGGCGATACTTGCGGACCATACTTGCAGGCCGGTCTCATGGCATGATGTGATAACCGAATCTCTATGGCGACACCCAAAGTGCAACCGATCGACCGTTCGGCCTCCGTTGGCCGGAGACCGACAAAAGCCCGTAATTGGGTGATCGTCTTCGCGGTCACGCTCTCGATTCTTGCCTACATCGATCGCGTCTGCATTTCCCAGGCTGCGCCGCTGATCTCGGAAGACCTCGGCTTCAGCAAGAAAGAGATGGGTGCGGTGTTTTCGGCATTCGCACTCGCTTACGCCGCATTCGAAGTGCCGGGCGGTTGGATGGGCGACTGGATGGGGCCGCGGAAGGTGCTGATGCGCATTGTGATCTGGTGGTCGGTATTCACCGCGCTGACCGGGGCCGTGTGGAACTTCGCATCCATGTGGGTGGTGCGCTTCCTGTTTGGCGCGGGCGAAGC
>JAEUQE010000225.1 GCA_016789785.1 Bryobacterales bacterium | reverse complement strand
CCGTGCAACAGAATGACCGCGTCGCGCCGGGCGCCAGGGAAATACCAGGCCTTCAGGCGGGCGCCGTCAAAGGAAATGATCTCGGCGCTGGTCCAGTTTCGGTCTGGTCCCGCGATATGCTCCGCCACGCGGGGCTGCGCGGTTGGCCGGAAGACAGGAGGGAGAAACACGGCGCCGTGAGCCAGCACAACGGCTACTGCCACGCTGGCCATCCAAAGCGTGAAGGCGATCACCAGCAACCGCGTGCGCATCGGGCTAGATCACAGGCATGGGATAGCGATACTCGCCACGGAAGATCTCTGCGAACACGGTGAGGATCTCGCCGTGAACCAGGCCGTTGTCGGCGAGCAGGTGCGGTCCTCTCAGCAGCGCGGGCTGCCCTTTCATGTCGGAAACTTTGCCGCCGGCCTCGGAGATCAGCAGAACTCCGGCAGCCATGTCCCACGGATTGAGGCCGAACTCCCAGAATCCTTCCAGGCGCCCACAAGCGACATAGGCGAGGTCAATCGCAGCTGAACCGCCGCGGCGCACGCCATGGGTCGCCATCGCCAGTTGATGATAGAAATGCACGTTGACGTTGAGATGTCTCCGCCGGCTGGGAAAGCCCGTAGCGATCAGCGACTCTGCGAGGCTTGAGACTTTCGAGACATGAATGCGGCGGTTGTTGAGATAAGCACCGCCACCGCGTTCGGCCGAGAACATCTCCTGACGCAACGGATCGTAGATGACACCAGCAATGAGTTCGCCAGCCTTCTCCAGGCCAAGCGTGACGTTGAACATCGGAAAGCTGTGAGCGAAGTTGGTGGTGCCGTCAAGCGGGTCGACATACCAGCGGTAGTCCGAAGTGCCCTCGCCACCACCGCCTTCCTCGGCAACAATGCTGTGGGAGGGGAAGAGGTTCTTGAGACGGTTGACGATGAGTTGCTCGCTGGCGCGATCGGCCTCGGTGACCAGGTCGTAGTCTCCCTTCAGTTCGAAGCCGATTCTGCGTTCCAGAAAGGTCACCAGAAGCGCACCCGCTTCTCTGGCGATGTCCATTGCTGATTCGAGATAGGACCTTGTCATGATGGTTGCAGGTTTTTCCGGGCGAAGAGTGGAAGTTGCCGTGCTTGCCGGCTACGCTTCGCTGAAGTAAACGATGTCGTGCTTGAAGATGAAGAGGTTCGGTTCCCCTTCGCGAGTGAGGCGGATGAACGAGGCATCGTAGTACTCGATCGTTCCGGACACGTCGCTGCCATCGGATAGCTTGACGCGGATCGGAGTCTGGTGCTCGATCAGACGCTTCAGGTACTTGGGTTCCTCCAAGGTCTGATCCCTTGGTTTCTGTTTGGCTTGCTTGTCTGGAAACACACCTCATCATAGCGTTCTGGCCGCTCTGGTCTCAAGGGCGGCGAGTTGGGTAGTGGCAGGCGGGATGGTAGGGGCTGAGGCGCCGCGGGACAATAGGGGAACGCCTGAGCGGGTGACCGGGTGGTGAGATTTAGCCCACTAAGGGATTCATCTCGCAACTCCACCGGGTCAAAATCTGAATTACGTACATTATCGGTAATTTCCTTCTAGTCGTAACGGTCTAGCGCTAAAGTACTGGAAGTACCACGTCGATGCTCTTCATGTAGGACGAGGTGTGCACAAATGTATAGCAAGGTGGTCCGCTTCCTCGAACAGCCGGTGTTTCTCGGGTTGCGAAACCAAGTCATCCTCATTCTTGCGCTGATCGCGGTCCTTGCCTTTACCTGGGCCGTTCGGGTGGAGAGCCGCGAGGTGGTCACCACTGCGGATGGCGCTCACTGGAGGGACCAGGAATTCCTCAAGCTCTGGGTGAGCCGTGAGGGAGAAGTGACGGGAGCCAAGGCCGAATCCAACCGCCTTGTTTTTGAGCGGACTTCCGCGGACGGAGCCTGGAAGCGGCTTACCGTCGGTGTCGCGCGCGCGGGGCAGAGTGCTGCCGGGGCCGTCTGGGCAGCGGGGAAGACTGCGGATCAGGTAGCTTGGGCCGACGCGGACCGGATCTACTTTGCGAATCTGGATTACACGCGGCAATCGGTGCAGGCGGAGGCGAGTATTGCTCAGCCGAACGTGCGGGCACTGAATCTTCTGAACGCGGACACGGTTCAGGTTGTGCTGGACGGCGGCCGGGTACGGGTGTGGAGTCCCGCCAGACGGGAGCTTCGCGACGAGCCCAGGATTTCATTTGAGGCCTTGGAACAGGTGGCCGGCAATGGGGAATACCTTGGCGGCGCATCCAGCCGGAAGATGACGCTTTATCGCACGGTGGATGGCGTACCACGCGTGATTGACCAGTCGGAGGCGCCTCAGGGACCGTTCCGCCTGGTGATGCCGGGTGCGGGACAGATCGCGGCGGTCTGGCAGGGAGGAATTCTGGCGCGCGGCAAGAAAACCAATACGCCAGGCCCGGTTCGGATGGCCGCCATCGCGCCCGACAATGCGTTCGTCGCTGCCGGCGGTTTTCCTGGCATCCAGCATTGCACTCCTCAGGAATGCCGGGTTGTCGTGCCGGTGGACGGCGTGACGGCGATTGCTTCCAACGAGAAGTTCCTGGCCTATAGCGGGCCCCAAGGCACCGGTGTGCGCCCGTTTGCGCTGCAGACGGTTTACTCCAGAGGAGGCCGGATTTCGCTCTGGATCGGAGCTCTCGCGACCGCCCTGTGCTGTCTGCTGGCCGCCTTTGTCATGATTGTGCGGATGTTCGCGATGGTTGTGGAGCAGGGGCGTGAACGCATCGACAATCTGCCGCAGAAGTTTCAGATTCCCGATGGACTGCTCGATGCGTTTCGCGAAGGCCGGGTAGTGCTGTGGGCGGGGTCGGGGCTGAGCGCTCAGGCAGGCTTGCCGACTCGCTCCGCATTCATCCGGTATCTCATTGAAGGCGCGGAGACCGAGCGCTGGATTGATGCCGCCGGAATGAATACTTTGCTCGCCAATGCCGACAGAGGACGGGGCGAGGACTGCATTGCGGCGATCGCCGAACTTTTGGGCGGCCAGGCGAATGTGGAACTTCAGTCGTTCTTCCGCATGATGTACCGCCGAATCACACTGATGACGCCAGCGTTTGTTTCGCTCCGGAAACTGCCGTTTTCGGCAGCGCTGACGACGAACTACGATACAACCTTGGACCGGATGGGGCCCCGCTGGGAGGCAGGAGTCATCCCCATGCCCTACAACCCCTTGAGTGCGATCAAGAGCCAGCAGTTCTTCGTTTGGAAGTTGTATGGCGATGTGCAGACAAGCACGCCGCTGGTGCTTTCGCGATTCGAACTGGTGGATACTCTCGAGCGGATCTCCGTGGTGCCGGAAATTGTCGATCGGATCTGCAAAACCAGGGTGATGTTCTTTGTGGGGGCATCGCTGCCCGGGTTGATTGAGGATCTGCGGATTCTTGGATTCCGCCCTTCGCCCGGAACGAAACACTATGCGTTTGCCGGGGCGAAAGGATCGGCATGGAAGCGCGAGTCTGAGGTTCTGCTGCGGGAGTTCGGAGTGCAGGTGACCGCAGTGTCGGAGAGTGCGGTTGGCCAGGCACTGCCCGAGTTCTTGGAATCGCTGGTGGAAAGACTTTCGCAAATGCCCGCGCCCGTGCGGCGCGCCGCGCCCGAGGCTCCGCCGGACCGCAATCAACAGCAGCCTCCGCGAGTGCAGGCGGCGGGCTAGTAGATAGCGATCAGAGGTCAGCCGTCAGCGTTCGGCTTCCGATCCCCGGTGCTGGAACTGATTCTGGGCGGAGAGCACGAACGCCCGAGTCAGCTTATCAGTCCTCACCGTCGAACCGCGGTCGTACGAGATACCTGAACGGCTGAACCCCGGTTGCTCTGCCGCGCCTCAGGCGGCGGGGACTTACTCCGGAGCCTGGAAGTAGCCCGTCCGGGTAACCGCGCGAAGATTGGCGCGGTTCACGTCAACCCGCACCGTGTGGAAGCGGGAAGCCGTGCGGGGAATTCCCTTGGGATAGTAGCCGATGAGATACTGCGTGCGCAGGTCGCGCAGGATGTCTTCCAGCGCCTGGTCCATTTCCGGGCCGGCGCTCGTGACAAAAAGCCGTCCACCGGTGCTCTCTCCCAGAGTAGTAAGTGCATTTTCTCCGCCGAGGTTTCTCCCCGCGTCATTTGTAATCGGAGTTAGTAATAGCGAGTAAATCGGAGCGTCGGCACGATGTGCTCCCTCAAGTGCATCCTGATAATTGTAGTAACTCGTGGTGTCTCCGCCGTCGGTGACGATGACGATCACATGCCGCCCCTCGCGGCGCTCAAGTTCGCGGGAGACCAGGCGGATCGCGTCGTACAGGGAAGTGCCGGCCTCGGCGCGGAGCGGCTTGACGCGCTGCTCAATCAGCGAAACATCGCGCGTGAAACCCGTGTGTTGCTGCACCGCATGATTGAAGGTGAACAGCGCGATCTCGTCACGCGGATTCCCTTCCTTGAGCAATGCCGTGAGGAAGCGTTTCACGGAGAGGACGGCGATGCGCAGATCCTTCGCGATGGAAGCGCTGGTATCCATCAGCAGGGCGATGGACAGCGGCTGCGCCGTGGTGCGTTCAAATAGCGCGATCTCCTGGCGGACCCCATTGTCGAAAACGGCAAATTCGTTGCGGTCGAGTCCGCCCATCAGGCGCCCCTGAAAATCGCGCACGGTGGTCAGCAAGCGGACCAGACTCACGTCGGAACGAAACACGACGGGCGGATCCTGGCCCGGCGAAGGCTGCCCCGCGGGAGGTTGCGCGGCCGCCGGCAGAACCGCAAGGGCGAGGATGACTAGCGTGATGTGACGGATTGGTCCCATTCCCCTTCCACCCAGATTTCTCCATCCTCGAAGTATTCCTTCTTCCAGATGGGCACAGTGCGCTTGAGCCGGTTGATGCCTTCGAGCGCGGCGTCGAAGGCGGGCTTGCGATGTGGCGATGTCACCACCACGACCACGCTCGCCTCGCCAATGTCCATGCGTCCCAGCCGGTGCACAAGGGCGATGCGGCTGATGGGATGGCTGGCGGCGATTTCCCGTCCAAGGCCGGCCATCACTTCAATGGCCATCGCCTCGTAGCATTCGTAGTCGAGATAGCGCGTCCTGCGCCCCTTCGAGTTGTCGCGAACGACGCCTTCAAACGTCACAATCGCACCGTCCAGGCCTTGCAGAAGCTGACGGCGGATGGCTCGCTCATCGATGGGTTGGCGGGTGAGGGCGAAGAAATGCCCTTCGGGATCCTGGACTTGATGAGTATAGACGCTTGCTGAATCCCGGGTGATGCCACCGGAACCTCCGCTGACGGGCGGCAGCAAAGCGATTTCATCACCATCGTGCAGCGCTGTTTCGCGGCCGGCGAACTGGCGGTTGTGAGCAAGTACAACACTCCCCGCCATGTCCCGAAGCCTGGGAAACTGGGCTGCGTAATGGTCGTAGACAGCGTGGAGGAGACTGCCGGGTTCGAGCTCCAACTGCTGCTGAGAATAACCGGTAATGTCCTTCAGCATGCCGAAGAACAGGACTTGGACGCGCACGATTACTAGCCTAACAGACGCGGCGGGAAGGCTTTCCGTTTCGCGTGCGGGGAAACGCGGAGAGAGGCCGGCTTCCTCGGGACATCATTCGATGCTGGTGACGCGAACACCCAGGCGGCCGCCGCGTCCCTTGCGGATACACCGGAAAGTCCTTTGGTGCCGAAGCGGGCGAGTGCGGTCAATCCGGCAATCCTTCCACGCTAGTAACGCGTGCGCCGGCAAGCTGGAGGCGGAAAGCGCCGTCGTCGCCAATGCCCGTCACTTCGGCGGCCGTGCCGGTTCGCACTTCGAACCGCTTCCACTTCTTCTGCATCACCGTGCGCCAGGCCTCAAATACTTTGGCCGCTGCCGCCGCATCACTCCACTCGGACACGTACAACAGAACATGATGGTCCTTCTTCTTGTTCTCAAGAACGCGGTACTGGCCGCCGTGCCACTGTTCGGCGATGCGTGCCTCGGCGTCGCCAGCGTATTGCCGGAAGAGGATCTCATGATCGAGTTCCCCGAACGTGCCTTCCACCAGCGGGCTGTATCCTTTCAGCTTCACCTTAGGCAACTCGGTTTTCGCGGGCATCTGTTTGGCGAAGTACTTTTCGGGATGCAGAATGTGTTGCGAACTGGCAGGCGGATTCTTGAACACTTCTGCGAATCCGGCATCGCCTGTTTTCACGATCACCGCGTTTTGAAACAACAGCCCTTTGGTGTAAGGGAACATCAGCGTTTCGCGCAGATAGAGCGGTGCGGAGTCAAACACTGGGTACATGCCTCCGGAGGACCCGGACATGCGATTCATCCATTCCGCCATGTCAGGCGCTCTTTTGAGAGAACTGCCCATTTGCGACAGGACGTACTCCGACATCAACCACGTCGCCTGACCCTCCATGACGGCCATGCGGGCGATGGCTGCGTCGTCACTCTTGCCTTTCAGAAGATACTTCTCGAGGTCGAAGTGCTGGTCGGCGAGGGCGTGCGCGAGTTCATGGACGAGAATCGGCCGCTGCATCGCGGAGGCGTTGGTGTCGAGCAGGACCAGTTTCTTCTTTTTGTAGTCGTAGAAGGCTGCGGCCTGTTCGGCGAGCAGATCCACGGTCATCTTGCGCAAGTCAAAGTTCGCGGGCACCAGGCCAAGCTTCTTCAGAGCGATTTCTTCCGCGCGAATCTCCTCCGGCTTCACCGCCTCCTTGATTCGCTCTTCGAGAAAGGCCTTGAGTCCTTCCTTGGTGATGGTGTCCGAGGGCACCTTCTTGCGCGCCTTGAGGCCCGTGAACTTCTCGAGGCTGGCGATCAATTCCCCGATCTCGCGAAAGATGGCCGGCTGCTCCGGTTGCGCGGCAAACAGCGCACCGGCTGCAAACCAGACCGTTAGGAAATGACGCAAATCTCCTCCTCCTGCCGGGCCACCCATCGTTCCATACAGGGAAGGGCAATGTGAAACGCCATAGCCCCCGCCAGACAGAGCAGCGCACCCGCGGCAACCACGGTGCGGGGACCATAACGCTCCGCAAGCATCCCCGAAGCCAAACTGCCCAACGGCATCAGACCCGTGACCACCATTGTATAGAGAGCCATGAGCCTGCCTCGAAACTCATCGGGCACGGTGGTTTGGAGAAGCGAGTTTCCGCCCGCATTCTGGCGCATCAGCGCGAAACCGATGGCGGGCATCATGAGCAGTGAGAAGACGAACCATTGCGAGAAGGCGAAAGCCGCAAGAGCCACACCCATCACCAGCGAACTCCACAGGATCACATGTGGCAACTGTGCGATTCCGCGGTGACGGGCGAGCCGCAGAACGCCGATCACGGCGCCAAACCCCATCGCGCCGCCGAGAAAGCCCAGACCCGCCGAGCCCTGATGAAAGATCCCATCAGCAAAGAAAGGCCCGAGAGCGAGCACGGGAGCGCATGCCAGATTCAGCAGACCGCTCATCGCCAGCACAATTGCCACCTCCCGCCGTTCCCAGGCGTAGCGGAAGCCATCCCAGAAACCGGAGGGCGCGGTCTGGTGGCCAGCCTTCGACGCGGCCGGAATGCGCATCCGCGCCAGGCAGACCAGCATCGCCACGAAACTCGTCGCGTTCAACAGGAAGCAGAAGCTCTCTCCCATGATGGCGACGAGCAGACCGCCGAGCGACGGCCCGAAGACGCGCGAGAAATTGAAGACCGCCGAGTTCAGCGAGATGGCGCTGATCAGGTCCTCCCTGCCGACCATCTGCACAAACAGCGACTGGCGGCCTGGAATGTCGAACGAGTTGATGATGCCGAGCATCACGGACAATGCGATCACGTGCGCGGTGGTGACCTGATTGGTATGGGTGAGCCAGGCGAGCGTGAGTGCCTGGATGAGAGCGAAGAGCTGCGTGAAGAAAACGATGCCACGTCGCGGCAACCGGTCTGCCACCATGCCGCCAAGCGGGCCAAGGAACAGCACCGGAGCATGCGTCGCAAACAAGGTGACGCCGAGCATCGCTTCGGAATGGGTGAGCCGGTAGACAAGCCAGCTTTGCGCTACACCCTGCATCCAGGTGCCCGTGAGCGAGACCGCCTGGCCAATCATATAGAGGCGGAAATCCCGATGCGCCAGCGCGCGGAAGGAGGACTGCCACTCGGCTTTGGTTTCAGGCGACAACATTCGGCTACGGAACTCGCTACAATGGTAGATTCGAGACTTTCACGAAAGAGGAGAAGTTTTCCATTGGCTGAAGAGAAACTGTATAAGTCCGAGTCCGTGGGTAGCGGCACCTTTATTATCAGCAAACCGAAGCGCAAGGAGCGAAAGTTGCGTCAGTCCCGGGTGAAGAATCGCCGCCGCGGGATGCGCAAGTAGTTCCCTGGGTGTGGCCTGCCTCTCTGAGCCGAATGGATCAGGGACCGCCGGCGGGCCGAAACTCCACATAGAGCAGGAATCGGAGAGCGGGGCGCGTTGCTCCGCTCACAGCGTAACTCCGGGATTCGTGTGTCAATTCCACCCAGGGACGCCGGGTGGGCCGCGTGAAGCCCTCCAGCAGATGGCGACGCAAATCTGTACAAGATCGTACAGTTAGAATGGTATAATGAATCTGTGCCGAAAGTAACTTTCCTCCCTGCCAACGTCACCTTCGAGTTCGAACTTGGGAAGCTCCCCTTCGGTGGGCATGGGAAACCCGGATCGGTGCTCGACATTGCCGAGCATTTTGGATTTCACTTGGAACATGCCTGCGGCGGCAGTTGCGCGTGTACGACGTGCCATGTGGTGGTGAAGAACGGCGATGCTGCTCTGTCGCCCATGGAAGATGACGAGGCCGATCGTCTGGACATGGCCGCGGATCTGACGCTTCACAGCCGCTTGGGGTGCCAGGCGGTAGTGAATGGAGATGTGGTGCTGGAGATTCCCGCCTGGAACCGCAACTACATCAGCGAAGGCGGAGCGTCGATTTTGGGTGACGCCATCCCCTCTGCGAAGAAGAGCTGACGGAACTGCTCCCTACGAAGGTGCTCGAAGCCTGACGGTAGCGCAGGCTTCCAGCCTGCCTCGTCCCGGCTTTCGGGACGCTTGGCTGTACCCGAATTCGCGCCCGTAGCTGAAGAGTATTGCGCCGAGGCCCAAGACTTTTCACTTTGCACCCGGGGTTCGCACACCTTACGGTTCCGCAGGCTGTGCCGAAACCGCACCCCGGACCAAAGGGTATTTCCTTGATCCACAATGCTGTTCACTTTCGCATCTTGACGCCGCGCATCTCACGGTAGCGCAAGTTCTTCAGCCTGCCGTGCTGAGACTCGTCGGTGCAGGGCGAGGTGAACGAAATGCGCGGATCGCCAAGGGTACTACGAGCCTAATGCACTTCGGCCGCCATGGCCACCAGGGGCGATTCGCCGGCCCGGGCTCGACATGATTGCCGAGGCGGCAGACTTGAAGTCTGCGTTACCGTTACCGGGTCGACTCGGGACGCTCTTGTCTACGCCCTAAATGAAGAGTATTCACTTTAGCCAACTTTAGCCAGGCTGAACCAAACGGAAACTTGTGCCACCGGGAGTGAGCGGCTCGAAAGCGCGAAAGGGAACGGGAGTTTGAGCCCGCCTGGCAGGTCCGTTCGTCATTCGCAGGACTGGCGCCAGCCCGAACGGGAAGCCTGTCCCTGGTGAGGCTGAACGCCGATCGCGGCAGCTACTTCACAGCAGCCGGAAGTTGACTTCGATGGTCGCCGCCACAGGAACCGGCTTGCCATCTTTGTAGCCGGGGCGGAATCGCCACTTCGTCACGGCCTCAATGGCTTTCTCATCCAGGCCCAGTCCGAGCGGGCGAAGCACTCGCAACTCGCGCGGTTGGCCCTTCTCATCGACCACAACATAAAGGACCACCGTGCCCTGGAACTTCGCCTTGCGGGCTTCTTCCGAATACTCGGGCTCGACTTTGAAGACCAGAGTCGGTGCGGAGACGCCGCCACCGATGCGGTAAGCGCCGCCACCTACACCGCCGCCTTCGCCGGGTCCAAATCCGGCACCGCGGCCAGAGCCGACACCACCACCCGAGCCTCGTCCGATGCCTGCGCCCGATCCCGGACCATTCGACGGGGGGCCCATATTCGCCAGCGGATCGCCAAAATTCGGCATATTCACCTGAGGCAACTTGGCATCGGGCTGAATGACCAACGTCGGCTCCATGATGAGCTTCGGATTCTCATTGAGCGGAACAGCCGTCGGGGGAACGAACTGCTTCGGCGCGGGCCGCGGCAGCTTGCCCTTGCTCGGAGGCGTCAGCGAACGGTCACCACCGCCGCCACCACCACCCATCGCCTGCTGCTTGGGCGGATTCTTCGGCATGTAAGGGGCAAGGTCGGGTGCGATCAGCGTGACCGATTCCTTTACCTTTTCCTGCACCGTCTTGCTGGTGCTCAGCGCCACCATCAGCGAGATCACCACAGCATGGATGATCATCGACATCGATCCGGCACGGCTCTCCTGACCGGAAGTCAAACCCCAAATACTCTTCACCGCGACCGGCTTGGAAGTGACTTCGAGCGGCGGCAGTTTGGGCGGGTTGATGATTTCCTGAATGCGGCCGATGAACGTTTTGATCCAGGGTTCCTGAGTTTCCGCAACTAACAGCCGTTGCAGATGTACGTCGACCGTGTCCAAGTGGGCAGGGTTCTGGCCCGCGCCTTGCGGCTGGCCTTGCGATGACGTACTGGTGTTCATCGTTTCCACAGACATTTATGCCACCCTCTACCCGGCGGATTCCATGCTCCGTTGTGAAACACAAGACCAGCGACCAACGTCCGGTGGAACGCGAATCGCACGCCGAGATCTACCCTCAAAGACGCAACTGCCTGTTCCAACGTTGCAGAATCTGGAAGAGTCAGCTACGGATTTGTTGCTCATAGCAGTGTATCACGTTCGGTCAACAGCAAATTCCGCACTTCCAAAAGCCATAGGACCAGTGTCGGCGGATAGCGGCTCCAGTACCTTTCCGATCCTCGGCGTTGGGATTAGCGTTGGGATTAGCGTGGGGATCGGCGTTGGAGAGGTGCGGGAGGAGGCGGCCTGCGGGCCCCGGCTACCACGCCCCTCACCAAATTTGATAGCGATACGCTAAAGTTATTGCATATCATCACACTGATGTGCTACTCTGGCCTTGGGAGACCCTTATCCATGGATTTCAATAAGCTCACCGAAAAGGTCCAGGACGCCATCCGCGCCGCACAATCCAAAGCGGCCCGCCTGTCCCATCAGCATCTGGAATCCGAGCACCTTCTTGCTGCCCTGCTCGAGCAGGAAGGCGGACTGGCGGCCTCCATCTTCAGCAAATCCGGCGTCAACGCGACCGCTTTCCGCAGCCGGACGGAGCAGGAACTCGACCGGCTTCCGAAGATCTCGGGCGGCCCGGGGCAGATCTACCTGGGCGACCGTATCACCAAACTCATGCTGAAGGCGGAGGATGAGGCCAAGCGGCTCAAGGACGACTACGTTTCGGTGGAGCATCTCCTGCTGGCGATGCCCGAGGATTCCGGGCTGGCCGGCCGCCTGTTCAAGGAATTCGGCTTGACGCACGATCGTTTGATGCAGGCGCTGCAGTCCGTGCGAGGGAATCAGCGCGTGACGTCGCAAAATCCGGAGGCGACCTACGAAGCACTCGAAAAGTATGGCCGCGATCTCACCGCCATGGCGGCGCAGGGTAAGCTCGATCCGGTGATTGGGCGGGATGAGGAAATCCGCCGCGTGATCCAGGTGCTGAGCCGGCGCACGAAGAACAATCCGGTGCTGATCGGCGAGCCCGGCGTCGGCAAGACGGCGATCGTCGAGGGGCTCGCGCAACGGATCATTCGCGGCGATGTCCCCGAAGGATTGAAAGAAAAGAAAGTGGTGACGCTCGACATGGGCGCGCTGATCGCCGGCGCGAAGTTCCGTGGCGAGTTCGAGGAACGTCTGAAGGCGGTGCTGAAGGAAGTACAGTCGGCCGAGGGCGCCGTGATCCTGTTCATTGATGAGTTGCATACCGTGGTGGGGGCAGGCAAAGCGGAAGGCGCCATGGATGCCGGCAATCTCCTCAAGCCGATGCTGGCCCGGGGCGAATTGCACTGCATCGGCGCGACCACGCTCGATGAGTATCGCAAGCATGTGGAAAAAGACGCCGCGCTCGAACGCCGTTTCCAGCCCGTGCTGGTGGATCAGCCGACGGTGGAGGACACCATCTCCATTCTGCGCGGCTTGCGCGAGCGCTATGAGGTGCATCACGGCGTACGCATCAAGGACGCGGCAATGGTCTCGGCCGCGGTGCTTTCCAACCGCTACATCGCCGACCGTTTTCTGCCGGACAAGGCGATTGACCTCGTCGATGAGGCGGCAGCCAAGCTGCGCACCGAGATCGACTCCATGCCATCGGATCTCGACGAAACGATGCGGCGCATCATGCAACTCGAGATCGAGCGTGAAGCCCTGCGCAAGGAGACCGATGCCGCGTCGAAGGAACGGCTGGCAAAGCTCGAAAAGGAGCTCGCCGATTGGAAGGAGCAGTCGAGCGCGCTCAAGGCGCAATGGGATAACGAGAAGCAGGCCGTACAGCGTCTGCGCGAATTCAAGGAGCAACTGGAGCAAACGCGGCGCGACATTGAGCAGGCCGAGCGCGCCTACGATTTGAACAAAGCGGCCGAGCTGAAGTACGGCAGGCTGATCGCGCTGGAGAATCAGATTCGCCAGGAGGAAGAGCGCATTGCCGCGGAGAAGAGCCAGCCTCGGCTGATCAAGGAAGAAGTGGATGAAGAAGACATTGCGGCGGTGGTGAGCCGCTGGACGGGCGTTCCGGTGTCGCGGCTGCTCGAAGGCGAGATCCAGAAGCTGTTGCATCTCGACGCGGAGTTGCACAAGCGCGTGATCGGACAAGAAGAGGCCGTGACGGCGGTCGCTGAAGCGGTGTTGCGCGCACGGTCCGGCCTGAAGGACCCGCGCCGGCCGATTGGCAGCTTCCTGTTTCTGGGTCCCACTGGCGTCGGGAAGACGGAATTGGCGCGTGCTCTTGCCGAGTATCTTTTTGACGATGAGCGGGCTATGACGCGCATCGACATGTCGGAATACCAGGAGAAGCATACGGTGTCGCGGCTGATTGGCGCGCCTCCGGGCTATGTGGGCTTCGATGAAGGCGGCCAGTTGACCGAAGCCATCCGCAGGCGGCCCTACTCCGTGATCCTCCTTGACGAGATTGAGAAGGCCCATCACGATGTCTTCAACGTCTTGTTGCAGGTATTAGACGACGGGCGGCTCACCGATGGGCAGGGCCGCACCGTGGATTTCAAGAACACCATCGTGATCATGACATCGAACCTGGGAAGCTCGCGGATTCTCGACTATCGCGGAGCGTTTGCGGGCGATGGGTTTGAACGCATGAAGAAAGCGGTTCTTGAGGAGCTGCGCCAGGGATTCCGTCCGGAGTTTCTGAACCGCATTGACGAGATCACGGTATTTCATGCCCTGACGGAGGAGCATCTGCACAAGATCATCGAGATCCAACTCGAGGGTTTGCGCAAGCGCCTTGCCGAGCGGCATATCGAGATCGAACTGACGGAAGCTGCCCGGACACATCTCGTGCGCGCGGGCTACGAACCGAGCTTCGGCGCGCGCCCCTTGAAGCGGGCCGTGCAGCGCGAGATCGAAACGCCGCTGGCCAGGCTGCTGCTGAAGGGCGAGGTTCGCGAACGCCAGAAGGTGCTGGCGGACTTTGATTCGCGCAGTGGCGCACTGACGTTTCGCGCAGTAAGTGAGGCGGCGGTGAGTGATGCGGCCGCGAGTGAGGCGGTGGAAAACCGCGATACGGCATCGATCATGGAATCGGCGGCGCGTTAAGGCGCGTCTAAGGAAGAAGAAGGGATAACCAATGCAACAACTCGAACACGACGTGAAGGAACTTCCGGTACTTCCGTTGAAGAACGTGGTCCTGTTTCCGCAGTTGCTGTTGCCGCTGACCGTTGGCCGGCCCACGTCGCTGGCTTCGGTGGATGCGGCACTCAAATCGGATCCGCAGGAGATTATCCTTGTGACGCAGAGGGACCCCTCCATCGAGAATCCCTCGCAGGATGATCTCTACACGGTTGGGACGCGGGCCGTCATCCGCCGCCATGCCCGTAATGATGAGCAGTTGGAAGTGTTCGTTCTCGGCGTGGAACGTGTGGTGCTCATCAAGTTGGACAATGCGGGCGATTATTCCAGGGCGCGCTACCGGGCACTGGCCGTCCCTGACGATTCGGGTCCCGAGGTGGAGGCGCTGCAGGGCGCGGTGCATGAACTCACGGCCAAGGCGATTTCTCTGGCCCAGGTGCAGCCGTCCATGGATCTGGAGCGCTTGATCTCAGCAAACGATGATCCGCTGCGGCTCGTGTACCTGGTAGCCTCAATGTTGAGCCTGGATCCTCCCAAGGCGCAGGCGCTGCTCGAAGCGTCGACGCGGCTGGATGCTCTGCGGCTGATGCACACCTATCTGAGCTACGAAGTGCAGGTGTTGGAACTGCGTGCGAAGATCGCCTCCGAGGCGCGTTCCGAGATGACCAAGGAGCAGCGCGAGTATCTGTTGCGGCAACAGCTCCGCGCGATTCAACAGGAGCTTGGAGAGAAGGACGGCGAAGGCGCGGAGATCGATATGCTCCGTGAGCAGTTGGAAAAAGCCGATCTGCCGGACGAGATCCGCAAGGAAGCCAATCGCGAGTTGAAACGGCTGGAGAAGCTTCCGTCCGCGGCGCCCGACTATCACGTCATCCGCACGTATCTCGAGTATGTGCTCGAACTGCCGTGGCGGAAGTACAGCGAAGACAATCTGGATATCGGCAATGCGCGGCGTGTGCTCGATGAAGATCACTACGAATTGAAGAAGGTGAAGGAGCGCATTCTGGAACACCTCGCGGTGTTGAAACTGAATCCAGGTGCGAAGGCTCCGATTCTCTGTTTCGTGGGGCCGCCGGGAACGGGCAAGACGTCGCTGGGACAGTCGATCGCGCGTGCGATTGGACGCAAGTTTGAGCGCTTCAGTGTCGGCGGCATGCATGATGAAGCTGAGTTGCGCGGTCACCGGCGGACCTACATCGGTGCTCTGCCTGGGCGTTTGATTCAGGCGCTGCGGCGTGCCGGCGCGGCGAATCCTGTGATCCTGCTCGACGAGGTGGACAAGCT
>JAEUQE010000224.1:12560-15263 GCA_016789785.1 Bryobacterales bacterium | reverse complement strand
AACACCAGACTATCAGAATACGTCACTCAAGCGGCCCACCAAATACGTCACCGTATTTTCGAATAGGAGTACTAAGCGACAAGCGCTATCCTTCGGGAAGCCTCCCTTTTCGGCGCACAGAGGCGACAACAAGCTACCGGAAACGTGGCAGCCCGGTTTCGACAATCATACCTACGCCCGCACGAACCTGATCACAGGCGTTCATGGTGTCGGGTTCCGGGCAGACGATGTATGGTCTGGATCGCGATCCCATGGCACAGTGCCCGGCGGAAGCGGCTCTTCCAGATCGTGGCGTGGACGGCGTTATGTTGCCCTACCAGGCCCACACCCGGACCGGCGTGCCTTGCGGCGCGTTCGAGCTGAAGGTGTTCCAGACAAGCAGGATTCGGGCCGGGATGTAAGCTACTCGAATGACTCAAGCTGCTGCTTGCATGGCGACGACCGAACTGTTCAGTTGGCCAAGTCATGAGGGATAATTTGAAGAGCAAGGGACCATCCGCCGTTCGCCGCTCCAGAAGGTCGTGCGGGGAGGTCGGCCAATCCGTTGACTCGCCAACTGACCGGCCAGAAAGGCCTTGATGCTCGTCAAGCTGCGCATACAGAATTTCAAGAACTGGGCGGACACCTCGGAACTCCGGCTGGCGCCGATCACGGTCTTCTTCGGGAGCAATAGCACCGGCAAGAGCAGCCTGATCCAGTTCCTGCTGATGCTTCGGCAGACGGCGGACTCACCGGACCGCCGGCGAGTTCTTCACCCGGGCGACCAGAACACACCGGTTGAATTGGGGACCTTCCGCGACCTGATCTTCGCCCACGATCTCACCAAGGAAATCAGCTTCTCGTTTGAGTGGAAGCTCCCGGCGGCACTCTCGATTTCCGACCCTATCGGCCTCAGGGAATTTTTCGGAGAGCGATTGTCGTTCCACGCCTCCATCGCCTTCGATCAGAAAGACCAGGCGCCGCGAGTGACGGGCCTACGATACGATTTGATCGATTCGCGGGAACCACTCCGTGTCTCGATGACACCAACGGGGACACAGCGTGCTTCCAAACAGCAATTCAACCTCGAAGCTTCCCCCTACGAGCTGAAGCGAAATCAGGGAAGAGCCTGGAAGTTACCTTCCCCCGTCCGATTCTACGGCTTTCCTGAAGAGGTCAGTGCCTATTACCAGAATGCCAGCTTCACTAGCGACCTTGCTCTTTCGTTGGAACAGGAACTGCGGCGTATTCAGTACCTTGGGCCCCTGCGAACGGTGCCGAAGAGATCCTATGTCTGGTCCGGCGAGGTGCCCGACCACGTCGGCTGGGCTGGCGACCGCGCGGTAGAGGCTCTGCTTGCGGCAACGGACCGGCAGATCAATCCGGGGTACAAGAAGAAAGGACAGCCCTTTCAGGCTGTCATCGCTCGCTGGCTGGCGCAGATGGGGTTGCTCGACACCTTTGACGTCCGGCCGATTGCACAACACCGCAAAGAATATGAGGTGGTTGTGCGAACCCGGGCCAGCGGGTCTGATGTGACTCTACCTGACGTCGGGTTCGGGGTGTCGCAGGTGCTGCCTGTAATCGTTGAATGCTTCTATGCTCAGCCGAACACGACGATCCTGCTCGAACAACCTGAGATCCACCTGCATCCTTCGGTGCAGATGACGCTCGCCGATCTCTTTATCGAAGCTGTCCAATCGCGCGAAGACGGCAAGGACCGTGCAATCCAGTTGATCGTTGAAAGTCATTCCGAGCATTTCCTGCGACGGCTTCAGAGGCGGGTGGCCGAGCAGGCTATCAAGCCTGACCAAGTAGCGCTCTATTTCTGTGGCCGCGGGGCGGACGGGGCCCTACTGAAGCCGCTTGAAGTCAACTTGTTCGGCGACATCGAAAACTGGCCTGACGACTTCTTCGGTGATGAGATGGGCGAAGTATCCGCCCGAATGAATGCAGCAGCGAGAAGGCAGGCCGAGAGCAGGTGAAAAAGAAGAAGCGCATGCCCGCCGTTGTCGATACGAACGTACCGATTGTAGCCAACCACAAAGGAGGCGAGCCGATAGCTTGCGCCGCAGCTTGCGCCCAGGCCTTGCACGAGATAACGCGGACTGGGCTACTCGTGATCGATGAGGGCGGACTCATTTTCAACGAGTACAAGAACTACCTGTCATTTGCGGGCCAACCAGGCGCGGGCGACTACTTCTTTAAGTGGCTTTCGGACAACCGCTATAAACCTGATCGAGTTGCGCAAGTAGCACTTGCAGACGATCCGGTGCGGTTTGGCGAATTCGCCAGATTCCCAGACGACCCCGCGTTGGCCACCTTTGACCGGTCCGATCGTAAGTTCGTGGCTGCGGCACTCACTCACGCGTTGCGGCCACCGATATTGAACGCCACGGACAGCGACTGGTGGGAACACAAGGAAACCCTTCTCTCCCACGGCGTAGCAGCTCAGTTTGTTTGCGGCGAAGAGCGGTTCCGCGAAGAATAGGCACCATCATTGGTCCCTATGGCCTACGGCGCATCAGAGCCGGCTCGCGCCCTACGGTTTCCGTTTTCCCCGTAGACACAAAAAAGGCCGGCCCCGAAGGACCGGCCTCTTCTTTCTCAACTCACATCCAACTAAGCCGTGCGCGTGCGCTCCGACTTGTCGCCGCTGATCGCAGCCTGTGCCGCCGCCAGCCGTGCAATCGGCACACGGAACGGCGAACAGCTCACGTAGTT
>JAEUQE010000224.1:0-12462 GCA_016789785.1 Bryobacterales bacterium | reverse complement strand
TTCATCCCGACCCGGTAGCAGAACTCCACCGAACTCGGCTCACCACCGTGCTCGCCGCAGATCCCGACTTCCAGATCCGGACGCGTCGAACGGCCCGCATCCACCGCGAACTTCACCAGCTTGCCGACGCCCTCCTGATCGAGCATCGCAAACGGGTCCGCCTTGAAGATCTTCTTGTCCTGATGGTCCTTGGAGAACTTCGTGTAGTCGTCGCGGCTCAAGCCCATCGTCGTCTGCGTCAGATCGTTCGTGCCGAAATGTCTTGCCGGCATGCGCCTCTTTGGTAGACTGCGATTGGTGGCCTGGAGTGAAGGCTGGCAGATAAGAACCGATGCTCCAGCCTTCCGTGGAACGACGCTGCGAGGCATTTGTAGCATGCATGACACCGCTTCACTTCGGGTGACTCGAATTCGAGTATCGAAGTTATTTGGCCGCTACACCCACGATGTGGTGCTCAACCCTACCGATAGGGTAACCATTGTCCACGGCCCCAACGGGATTGGGAAGACAGTGCTGCTGGGGTTGGTAAAGACGGCGCTTTCTGGCGACGCTCGCGAGTTACTGAAGTTCCCGTTTCAGGAGTTCCAGACTGAGTTCGATGATGGCTCCGTGCTCTCTTTCCGCCAGTTCGGAAAGGACGTTCTGCGCAAGAAGTTGGCTCTCGAGATATCGTTGTCGGGCCCCGACGGCAATTTCAAGGACGAGTTCGACGCCGACAATACAGGCGACGCGATGGACGCGCTTAGGCAATTGTTGCCGAACCCTCCGGCATGGGACGCCAGAATCCCCTGGTTTGGCGAGGTTCAGTCGAGAGTCAGTGTTCATTTGGTCGAGGCACAGCGCCTAATGCGTGTCTCCCCTGTCGGTGGCAGATGGCAACCCAACCGCTCGGAGGGACCTGTTGCGACGGTGAAGACCTATGTGGATGAGTTTCGGGGTCGAATCGCCGAAGCTAACATGGCCTATGCCCAGCGATCTCAGGCACTCGACGAGAGCTTTCCGTTACGACTCCTCAGTGGTGCTGCCACTTCGATGCCCGTATCGGAGATCAAGCTGAAATTGGAGGATCTGGAAAAGAAGAGAAGCCAGCTCAAGCGAATCGGCCTGATTGCGGGAGATGCCCCCGGGGTGCCTGATGTTCCCGCGATCGACAATCTAGAACCGGAACGTCGGCCTGCGATGGCCCTGTGGGTGGAGAACACTGCAAAGAAACTCGGGGTTCTGGACGATATCGCAAGGCGCGTCGAGATCCTGCTGAGCCAACTCAACCGCAAGTTCATCGACAAGTCGATTCAAATTGACCGGGAACGCGGTTTCATGGCGCGCACTGCCGACAACGAAGTGCTTGAGTTGGATTCGCTCTCTTCTGGTGAACAACACCAGTTTGTCTTGCTTTACGACCTGCTTTTCCGTGTGAAGCCGAACACGCTGGTACTTCTCGACGAGCCCGAACTCTCCTTTCATCTCACGTGGCAGAAGAGCTTTCTCGCGGACCTGTTGGAAGTAGTCGCGGCGACGGGCTTCGACGTCGTTCTGGCGACGCACTCGCCATTCATCGTGGGCGAACGGCATGATCTGATGGTGCCGCTCACTGCCGATGTCGCGGCATAGGCCTCGGAGCGCTGATGTCAGACTTCCCCACCCGGACGTGTGGCGACGTGGTTGCCGAAATCGCGATGAGTCGCACGGCGTTTCGTGGAGCTTTGATGCTCGTCGAAGGGAGTGACGACTGGAAGTTCTGGAAACCGCGAATCGGCGGGGAAACTTGCCAACTCGTGACCGCGGGAAGCAAGCCGACCGTAATCAAGGCTATTGCTGAAGCGGGCATCCAGTATCGGGGACTGCTCGGCGTGGTGGATGACGATTTCGACGCGCTCCTGAACACACCGCGAGCGGAGAATATCATTCGTACCGATACCAGCGATCTTGAGACGCTGTTGCTGAGGAGCGAGGCTCTTGACAGGTTGCTGATCGAAAGGGGGGACGAGGCCAAAATCATTGAGATCGAGAGGCGCGAGGGCCGCCCAATTCGAGACTGCCTCATAGACAGATCCAGGATCTTTGGTGAACTGCGATACCTGAGCATCCAACATCAATGGGCTGTCGATTTCAAAAGGCTGAACCCAAACCGGTTCATCCCCGCGGCGACATGGAGCCTCAATGACGAGGAGTTACTGCGGGAGATAGCGGCTCGAATCCCTGGCCAGTCCTTCGAGTCTTTGAAAACTGCCCTCAAGTTGATTCCGCCTTGTGATCCATGGGTCCTTCTCCATGGTAAGGACACCTTGACGGTGCTACAGATTGGCCTTCGCAAGGTCATCGGCAAGAAGGAGTACTCACTCGAAGCAATCTCCGAAGGTCTTCGATTGGCGTTCGATCAAATCATGTTCGAAGCATGCCGAACCCACGCAGATATACGCGAGTGGGAACGCATCAATCCGCCCTTCCGAGTCCTCCGAGGTAGAGCCTGATACAAAAAAGGCCGGCCCCGAAGGACCGGCCTCTTGTTTCTCAACTCACATCCAACTAAGCCGTGCGCGTGCGCTCCGACTTGTCGCCGCTGATCGCAGCTTGCGCCGCCGCCAGCCGTGCAATCGGCACACGGAACGGCGAACAGCTCACGTAGTTCATCCCGACCCGGTAGCAGAACTCCACCGAACTCGGCTCACCACCGTGCTCGCCGCAGATCCCGACTTCCAGATCCGATCGCGTCGAACGGCCCGCATCCACCGCGAACTTCACCAGTTTGCCGACGCCCTCCTGATCGAGCACCGCAAACGGATCCGCCTTGAAGATCTTCTTGTCCTGATAGTCCTTGGAGAACTTCGTGTAGTCGTCGCGGCTCAAACCCATCGTCGTCTGCGTCAGGTCGTTCGTGCCGAAGCTGAAGAACTCGGCTTCCTTGGCCACCAGATCCGCCGTCAGCGCCGCGCGCGGGATCTCGATCATCGTGCCGATCATGTAGTGCAGATCCTTCATGCCCGCCTTTTCGAGCACTTCTTCCGCCACCTGCTTCACAATCGCCTTCTGATTCTCGAGTTCCGCCACGCTGCCGATCAGCGGAATCATGACCTCCGGAATCACCTTCTTGCCCTTCTTCGCCACCTGCACGGCCGCCTCGAAAATCGCACGCGCCTGCATCTCGGTGATTTCGGGATAGGTGATCCCCAGGCGGCAGCCACGATGGCCAAGCATCGGGTTGAACTCGTGCAGTTCTTCCACGCGCTTCAGCAAGTCGGGCAGACCCTTCTTCAATTCCGCCACCGTCATCCGGTAACGCGCCGCCATTTCCTTCTTCGCCTTCGCATCGGCGTTCGGCAGCTTCGCGATATCCACCATCAGATCCTCGCGCTTCGGCACGAATTCGTGCAGCGGCGGATCGAGCGTGCGGATCACCACCGGGAAGCCATCCATCGCTTCGAACAAGCCGGCGAAATCCTTGCGCTGCATCGGCAGAAGCTTTGTGAGCGCCTTGCGCCGGTCCTTCTCGCTCTCGGAGAGAATCATCGCCTGCACGTGCGGCAGACGGTCCTCGCCGAAAAACATGTGCTCGGTGCGGCACAGGCCAATGCCCTCGGCGCCGAACTTACGCGCCGTCTTCGCATCGCGCGGAATATCCGCATTCGCGCGGACGCCAAACTTGCCGCGGAATTCATCGGCCCAGGTCATGAACTCGGCCAAGTCGCCGGAGGAAGGATCCGCTTCGATCGTCGATGCCTGGCCCGCATAGATGTCGCCCGTCGCGCCATCGATCGACAGCCAGTCACCTTCCTTCAGAACCACCTTCTTGCCGTTCACGGTCGTGGTGAGCGTCTTTGCACGCTCGTCCACCGAAACCATCTCGGCGCCGGCGACGCAGGGGATACCCATGCCGCGAGCAACCACCGCGGCGTGGCTGGTCATACCACCGCGCGAGGTGAGAATGCCCTTCGACACTTCCATGCCGTGAATGTCATCCGGCACAGTCTCCTTGCGAACCAGCATCACGGGTGACTTCGGAGCCTGTTCCACGGCGTGATCCGCGCTGAACACGATCTTGCCAACCGCCGCTCCCGGCGATGCAGGTAGACCGCGGCCAAGCTTCGTCAGCTTGCCGATCAGCTTCGGATCCAGACGCGGGTGCAGCAGTTGATCAAGCTGCTGAGGATCCACCCGCAGCACTGCTTCCTGCTTGTTGATCAACCCTTCGTGCACCATCTCCACCGCGATCTTCACGGCGGCCGGACCCGTGCGCTTGCCGTTGCGGGTCTGCAGCATGTAGAGCTTGCGGTCCTGAATGGTGAACTCGAAATCCTGAATGTCGCGATAGTGCTTTTCCAGCGTCGCCGTGATCTGGCGCAGTTCGTTGTACGCCTCCGGCAGTTCTTCCGCGAGTTCCGCGATCGGGCGCGGGGTGCGAATGCCGGCCACCACGTCTTCACCCTGCGCATTCACAAGGAATTCGCCGTAGAACACGTTCTCGCCCGTGGCGGGGTTGCGCGTGAAGCCCACGCCCGTCGCCGACGTATCGCCAAGGTTGCCAAACACCATCGCTTGCACGTTGACAGCCGTGCCGAGGTTATCCGGGATCTTATTCATCTGGCGATAGTACTTCGCGCGATCATTGTGCCAGGAGCGGAACACCGCGTCGCGCGCCATCTCGAGCTGCAAACGCGCCTCTTGCGGAAAATCCTTCTTGGTGTGCTTCTTCACCAGCTTCTTGTAGTCGCTGATGACGGCCTGCAGGTCCTTCGCCGTCAGGTCGGTGTCCATCTTCGCCTTCGACTTCTTCTTCTGCGCGTCGAAGATGTGCTCGAACTCATCCTTCTCGATGTCCAGCACCACGTTGCCGAACATCTGGATGAAACGGCGGTAGCAGTCGTACGCAAAGCGATCGCCGCCCTTGGCCGCGAGTGCCTTCACCGTCTCGTCGTTCAAGCCGAGATTGAGGATGGTGTCCATCATGCCCGGCATGGAGAACGGCGCACCACTGCGCACGCTCACCAGCAGCGGGTTGGATGCGTCACCGAGTTTCTGGCCCATGCGGCCTTCCAGAATCCCGAGCGCTTCGAACATCTGTTTGTTGATCTCTTCGGGAACCTTGTAGCCGTTCTCGAAATAGATGTTGCAGACCTGGCAGGTGAGGGTGAATCCGGGTGGCACCGGAACGCCTGTACGGCACATCTCGGCGAGGTTGGCACCTTTTCCACCGAGAATGTTCTTCATCTTACCGTCGCCGTCGGCCGTACCTCCGCCGAAGGAATAAACCTGTTTCGACATATGTGAGGGTATCTCTCCTTATGAGCCCGTTACGATCTCCGAAAAGTCGGCGATCGCGGAAAATTCAGTTAGTAGATTGGCGAGCAGCGTGAGGCGGTTGCGCCGCACGGTCTCGTCCTTTGCATTGACCAGAACCTTGTCAAAGAAGTGATCCACCCGCGGACGCAGGCTGGCGATGGCCGCGAGCGCGGAGCGGTAGTCCTTCTTCTCACGGTGTGCGGCAACCTGGCCGCGGAGCTGTTCGAAAGCCGCGTGCAACTGCTGCTCGGGACCGGATTCCAGCAGTGCCGTGTCCACCGCGCCCGCCGTCTGAAACTCGGCTTGGCGCAGAATATTCTTGATGCGCTTGAAACTGGCGGCGAGAGGCTCAAAGTCCGCCGTGGGCCGCACTGCCTGGATCGCCAGCATGCGCTCTTCCACGTCCACCAGATCGTCGGCGGATGCCGCCAGTGCGGCGTTCACTTCGTCATAACGGAAGCCGCGCACGTCCTTGAAGTAGTAGCGAACGCGATCCAACAGGAAATCGCCAAGTTCGGTGTTGCCCGCGGTCAGCTTTGAAAGCGTGAGCGGGACCTTGCCTTCCACCAGAATCTTCACCACGCCTTGTGCCGCACGCCGCAGTGCGAAGGGATCCTTCGAACCGGTGGGCACCATGCCGATCGCGAAACAGCCGCGCAGGGTATCTACTTTGTCGGCGAGCGCGACCATGCGGCCCGAGACCGTCGAGGGAATCGAATCCTCCATGCTCACCGGCTTGTAGTGATCGTAGATCGCCTTTGCGGCATCCGCGGATTCGCCCTGGGCACGGGCGTAGAGACCGCCGACCACGCCCTGCAGTTCGGTGAATTCCTTCACCATCTCGGTGGTGAGGTCGCATTTGGAAAGCAGCGCGGCACGCGACGCATGCGCATCGCCTCCAAATTCGCCCACCAGCGCAACCATGCGATTCGTCTTGTCGAGATAGGAACCGAGCTTGGCCTGAAAAGTGACGTTCGCCAGATCGTGCACGCGATCCGTGAGCTTCCTCCGTTGATCGAACTCCCAGAAAAAGTGTGCGTCGTTGAAGCGCGCCTGCAACACGCGCTCATTGCCGTGGCGCACAATGCCATCGGGATCGCCGGCGATGTTCATCACCGCGACGAAGTTCGGGGCAAGCTGTCCCGAACTGTCCTCCACGCTGAAATACTTCTGATGATGCCGCATCACGGTGACCAGCACTTCCTGCGGCAGCGAGAGATATTGTGCGTCGAACGAGCCGAGAATCGGAGCCGGATACTCGGTGATGAAGACCAGAGTTTCGAGCAGCGACTCATCGGTCCTTACCGTCAGGCCCTTGCCTCCCACCAGTTTCGCGATGCCGTCCAGAATGCGGCGCTTGCGTTGATCGGCGGAAACGATGACACCGTTCGCTTCGAGTTGTGAAACGTAGTTGCCTGCATTCACGAAGAGCGCTCGTGCACCCATGCGGCGATGCCCGTCGGTGATGTTGCTCGATTGCACGCCGGCGATTTCGAATGGAATCACATCGCTCTCACCGAGCACGGCTACCAGCCAGCGGATCGGACGAATGAACCGCGCGCCGCTCTTGCCGGTCCAATACATGGTTTTCGGGAAGTAGATCTTGAGGATGAGTTCCGGCAGAGCTTCGGCGAGAATCTCCTTCGCCGTCCGCCCGGACACTTTCTTCAACACCGCGATGTACTCGCCCTTCGGCGTGCTCTCAACGCGAAGCGCCTCCACATCCACGCCGTTCTTTTTCGCGAAGCCCTGTGCGGCTCCCGTTGGCTTGCCGTCCTTGAACGCGGCGGCCTTCGGCGGCCCCATCACCAACTCTTCACTGTCGGCCTGGCGCTGGGAGACATCATCCACAATCAGCGCAATGCGGCGCGGTGTCCCATCGGCAAGCCGCACCGTACCGCCGAGCTTCTGATCCACCAACAGGCGCTCCACCATTTCACGGAAGTTCGAAACGGCAGAGCGAATCATCCAATCGGGAATCTCTTCGGTCCCGATTTCGATCAACAGCGGCAGTGTGCTCATTGCGCCACCACCTCAGCCAGCGGCGCTGAAACCGCGGTCTGCTGATCGATCCACAAACCCGCCACGCCCACCGCCAGCTTGCGCACGCGGCCAATCACGCCCACTCGCTCGGTCACGCTGATGGCGCCCCGCGCATCCAGCAGGTTGAAGAGATTCGAGCACTTCAGCACCTGATCATAGGCGGGCAACACCGGAAAGCGACTCTTCTCCGGATAATCCTTGTAAGCATCAATGAGCCGCTGGCATTCCTTCTCGTGCAGACCGAACAATTGCCACAGAGTCTCAATGGAGGCGACCTCGAAGTTATACACCGAGTGCTGCAGCTCTTCCGCGAGCCGCACTTTCGAGTACTTCACTTCCGGTGTCCAATCGATGTGATAAACGCTCGACTGCCCTTGCAGGAACGCCACCAAGCGCTCCATTCCGTAAGTGATCTCCGCGGGCACAAGGTCAAGATCCACGCCGCCGCACTGCTGAAAATAGGTGAACTGCGTGATCTCGAGGCCATCCATCATCACCTGCCAGCCAATGCCCCAGGCGCCCAACGTCGGCGACTCCCAGTTGTCTTCCTCAAACTTCAGATCGTGCTTCTTCAGGTCGATGCCGATCGCTTCCAACGAGCCGAGATACTGATCGAGAATGTCATTCGGCGACGGCTTCAAGATGACCTGAAGCTGCTGGTGCTTGTACAGGCGGTTCGGGTTCTCGCCGTAGCGTCCATCGGCCGGACGCCGGCTCGGTTGGATGTATGCCACGCGATACGGGTCCGGGCCGAGCACTCGCAGGAAGGTCTCGGGGCACATGGTGCCCGCGCCGACCTCCACATCATACGGCTCCGTGATCACACATCCACGGTCTGACCAGTACTGTTTCAGCTTGAAGATGGTTTGTTGGAAGGTGTCCATGCGGTTGGTTACTGCTGTGTCACAGGCTCTCGAGCAGTGGCACCGTGAGAAGCCTCTTCTCGATCTGTTCCTCAATCGTGCGGTTCAGGAACTGGCGCAGATCGGATGCGGTGTGGCGTGTCCAATCCCGCGGGGCAAGTTCGCGAACCGGTTTCTCGAACATCTCTTGTGCAATCGCCAGCGACTCCGCTTTCACACGAAGCCCCGGCAGGAACCCTGAGAGCCGCACCGCCCAGAGGCTCGTATAAAGAACCGCCGGCCAGATCGACTGCGGATCCTTGCGCAACGCCAGAAAATCGAGCGCTGCAAGCAACAGTCGAAAGTAGCGGTCATTCGGCTCATGCGGCGGCAACAACTCCTCGGCCACTTCGGCCATGTAGTCCAACCCGACTGACGTCTCATAGCTCGCCTGGAGCGCGAACTGCGATCGGACAATCTCACAGGAATCGAGCGTGGTCAGCTCCCGGGTCTCCCGCTGGTAGTAGTTCATCTGAACCAGCGACAGCCGCTCCAAACCCGCGCCGAAATTGCTCTTGGGACGTCGGGCACGTTTCGCCACCCCGCGCAGCTTGCCTTGGTCTCTCGTGAAATAACTCACAATGAGATCGGCTTCCGCAAAGGGATAGGTCCTGAGAATGATTGACTCACTGACACGGCCTGGCAACCGATTTTAATCCTTAAGGTTATCACAGTTGAGCGCTTCAAAAGCGTGTTTGCGCGTGTGCGCCGGGGCCTCCGCGGCGTAGAATGACAGCATGTTCACTCGCCGCGCGTTCCTCAGTGCCTTGCCTCTCGTCAGCGCGGCGCAGCGTACTTCAAGCAATCTCCTGCTGATTGCTGTCGACGATCTGAACCGCGACCTCGGCTGCTACGGTCATCCCATCGTCAGAACGCCGAACCTGGATTCGCTGGCGAAATCCGGCATGCGCTTCGATCGTGCTTTCTGCCAGTATCCCGTGTGCAATCCTTCGCGAACATCCTTGTTGAGCGGTCTCTATCCGGAGACCACGAAGATCCTCGACAATCGCGACAATCCGCGTAGCCACCTGCAGGGCCATCCCTTTCTGCCGGAACTGCTGCGCGCCAACGGCTATCAGACCTATCGCGTGGGCAAGATCTTTCACGATGGCATGGATAGCGAGGCTGACTGGGATGGCCAGTTCAATCCGAGGCCGCAAATCCCGCCGGGCGAAGGGCGCAACCTCACCGGTGGCAAGTTCGCGTTCTTCCAATGGCGTGCCGCGGAGGGCACGGATACGGATCATCCCGATGGCGGAATCGCGGAGGAGTCTTCGAAACTGCTGGAGAAGTTCGCGTCGAACCCAACCGGAAAGCCCTTCTTCCTCGCTGCCGGATTTCGCAAGCCTCACGATCCTTACATCGCGCCGAAACGCTACTTCGATCTGTATCCACCATCTTCGATTCCGGTGCGCAAGGAACCGCGGGATGACGAGGCGGATATCCCGAAGGCTGCCTACCCTCCCGTACGGCACAATCTTGGGGCACAGGAAGAACTCGAATACCGGCGCGCCTATTGGGCCTGCATTTCGTTCATGGACGCGCAGGTGGGCCGGCTGCTCGGTACGCTGCGCCGCACGGGCCTCGACAAATCGACGCTCGTGATCTTCTTCGGCGATCACGGTCTGCATCTCGGCGAACACAACTGGTGGAACAAAGTGACCCTGTTCGAGCGCTCGGCACGTGTTCCATTTCTTGCAAGTGGCCCAGGTGTAAGAGCAGACAGCCTGTGCAAGCAGCCAGTGGAGTTACTGGATATCTATCCAACCTTCCTGCAACAAGCGGGTACGAAGCTGCCGGCAAGTGCGCGATCGCTGCACGGAGAGCCTCTGCAGAGACTGTTTGCCGATCCGAGGGCAACGTGGCAGAAAGCTGCCTACACAGTAGTGACCCGCGCCGGCGGGCTTGGCCGCAGTGTCCAAACCGCCAGGTATCGCTATACCGAATGGAACGGCGGCGCGGACGGCGTGGAACTCTACGATCACGACAACGATGCCGGCGAGTTCACCAACCTTGCGCATCGGGAATCCGCAGCCGCGGTTCGCACGCAGCTCAAGAAGCTGCTCGATCAGAAGCGGCGACAGGCAGGCGGCTAAATGCAGTGCATCCAATGCGGCAGTGCGAACGCTCATCGATACCAGACGCTCACGTTTCAAAGCGTCGGCGACCCTGCCGTCGCGTCGATTGAAACGCTGTGCGTGGCCTGTGCCCGGAAGCACCGCGGAGTGATTGCCGAGGTGCAAGGTGCCGGCCTGCAAGGAATCCCTCGCGCGCGCTGGATCGACGAACTGAATACGTTCTTCGATGAGAGCGGCATGCACGAGATCTGCCGCCGCTGCCATCAGCAAGGCACGGGATGCTGTCCACCCACATGCCGCCGCCTCACGGCCCAAGGCTGCCGCGAGAAGACCGTTTGGTGTTCGGCCTTCGTTTGCTCGGCGCTGTTACTGGCCGTTGAGGAATGTGATCCGGAGACCACGCGCAAACTGAAATGGGCCCGGCGTGAAGTGGGACCGTCGGAGTACCGTTTGTACGAGATCCTGACGCGTGTGCCAGCACCGCATCGTGAGCAGGAACGTATGCTGGCGGCTCCAAAGTCGCTACCAGGGCCGATTGCGCTCGATGGTGCGAGGATTCGCGCGCAACTGCTCGATCTTGCGGATAACGTGCTCGATCTGCGGCGCCGTTGGAGCGTGGAGGAACAGCTCGAGCGCGACGAATACTTCGATCACTGATTCGCGATCCGGCACTCTCAGTAAGTGCGAATCCAGAGGTTCCGGAACATCACCAGGCTGAACTGATCGTGGAGTTGAAGGCCGATCGGTCCACGAACCGGCCGCTTCGGGTCGCACTTCATGTCGGAGACAAGCTTGCCGTTCAGCCGCACGCGGATCGTCTCCTTTCGAACCTCAATGTCAAAGGAGTTCCAATCATCGGCGGCCATTGGCTCCTCCGGAGCTTTGGTGAAAGTGTAGATGCTGCCGGTCGGCGTTGGATCGGGATAGCGGTTATTGATCTGAATTTCGTAGCCGAGCTTCGATGGCGTGCGCCGGAAGTCGGGCGGGTCCGAGATTCCGAACTCCCCTCGTGAGGGGTCCCGCAGCGAGATCCCGCTGTTGCCGCCGGTCTTGGTCCAGAATTCCAGGTGGAGGTCAAAGTCCCCGTACTCGGCCTTCGAGTAGAGCCATGCCTGACGATTCACCCATGCGGTGAACTGCTGCGCTTCTTTGAAGGGTGTCTTTCCGGGTATCAACAGATTCCTGTCAAACACTCTTTGGCCGAGAACGGTGCCGTCCTTCATGACGGACCACTGGCCGTCGCCCCGGGACTCCCACCCCTCAAGATTCTTTCCGTTGAACAGTGGTACGAAGCCCTTGGGTGGCTTGCTTTGGGCAAGCAAAGGGCTGAGCAGGAAAAGCATGACGGCAAAAGTTCGCAGCATGCATCGATTATGTCCGATCTTTAATGTCTGAATCTTCCCTGCCCCTTTGCATGCCTCCCCGCCAGCCAATCCCCGTAACGTCATTCCGCGCTCGGAATAATGCACGTTATGCTGCGTCCCGCGTTATTCCCAACAGCATCCTGAACTTGCGGGGAAGCGGCCGGCAAAGCGGCGCGCGCGATTTTCACAGGCGGACTAATCTGACGGTCGGCGTCGACCGCACCACCAGACTCCTGGGCGGCTCTCGGGTGCAGATGCGGAATAACCTTTCATCCGGTTCGGAATAACACGCCGTCGCCCTCGGCTCACGATGCCAAGGCCCCAACGATCCCCGGTTGGCTCTGCAGGTACGCCCTGTGAATCCGGCCGGACTGTCGAAACCTCCGCAACGGAGTTTGGGCTTATAGTGAAAGTGAGGTATATTTTGGCTACGATTGAGTCCAGTCAGGAGTTTACCGAGCTACGGCCGCCGGCACGCTTCATCTCGTTGTCGGTCCGGGCAGGTGAAGTTTTTGCAAACCGCGACAAGGCCTTGGCTTGGCTGGAAACTCCGAACCCATCGTTGCAGGGTCGAAGTCCGTTCGAAGCTGCCACCACGGAAGAGGGTTTTCAGGAGGCCGACGACATTCTGACCCGGATCGAGCACGGCGTGTTGGGCTAATGCGGGCCTTTCGCCTATGTCGGGCGACGTTTCCGGCATATGATGGCGAGGGCGCTCGCCGAGTGGGTGGCCGTTGGAACTCACGAGGAACTCGGGTTCTCTATATGAGCGAGAACCGCTCGCTCGCTGTGCTGGAA
>JAEUQE010000223.1 GCA_016789785.1 Bryobacterales bacterium | reverse complement strand
CACGTACCGCCGCCGTCACCACGCCACCGGCGTTCGTTTCGGCCTGATCGGACACGATCACGACATCGAAGTCCGTTGCCACCTCACGCAGTTTGGAAGCCAGCCGCGATTCGAGTTCCGCCGGCATGGGTTGGGTATTGATGAAATCGACGCGCGGTTGGTCTTCCTCGCCATTCTCCCGATTGAGCAACTTCGTATAAGTGAAGGTGCAGATTTCCGGAGCGGTGAGACACAGCGAGTGATCAATGCCCCTGCGCGTCAGGGCCTGGCGCAACTCGTATCCGTTCCCGTCGTCGCCGAGGATTCCCATCACTGCCACTTGGCCGGTTCCGAGCGCCGCGAGGTTGCTGGCGATGGTACCGCCGGCGCCCGGCGTCGTCTCCGTGGACACCACCGCGATCCGTGGAAGCCCGGTTTCGCGCGAGGGTTCCGCCTCGGCCGGATCGTAGGTGCACCACCGGTCCAGGCAGATGTCGCCCACCACCAGGACGCGCTTCGACGCGAATCCATCGAGAATCCGGCTCACATCCGCCGCGGTCATGCCAACTCCAAGACAGCTTTTCGCAACGCTGGAAACGTTGCCCGGTGATCGCCACACAGATAGAAGCTTTCACCTCCATCGGCCACCGTGCGGACCAGAATCGTCTTGTGCGGGCGGAAATAGTAGCCTGGGTCCGACTTCTGCAGTTCCTTGTGGATGTCGCCATGGATCGGCACCAGATCGAACACCGCCGTCGAGAAGTTGCGGATCACCCGGCCCTCCTGATGCGCTACGTTGCGCGCCATGGCGAGAGCTTTCAAATACACTTCCGGCGCCATGATGGCCGAGCCGAAACTCAACATCACGCCGCCCTCCAGCCGCTCAACTGTTCTTGCAAAGATGAGGAAGTCACGGTAGCTCGCAGCTCCGAAGGCCGCTCCGTCACAATTTGGATGCTCATGCAGAATGTCGTATCCAATGCCGACGTGCGACGTCACCGGGACACCACAGCGATATGCCGCGGCCAGTACACTCAAGTCCCTGTATGGGAATTCGCTGTCGAGAATGCGCTTGCCTATGGCCTCGCCGAGTCCCAGTTCCTGAGCGGCCGCATCGCGTACCCAATCGTTGAGTTCGCCAGTTTCCTGCCAGAGGCCGAATTCGCCCGAGCGAATATAGCGCGCAACGCTCTCCGTGGTTGCGCCGATGCGCGAGAGTTCGTAGTCGTGAATCACCCCCGCGCCATTCATGGCGATGTGATCGAGAACGCCGCGCTCCAGGAGATCAATGATGTGGCGGTTCAACCCTGCCCGCAGGACGTGCGCCCCCATCATGAGGATGCGTGCGGACCCTCCCCGCCGGGCTGCGGCAAGCCTTTCCGCCACTTTCGGCAAATTGGGATGGGAGAAGTCAGGCGTTGGGTCGTCCAGCGCGAGCCAGCGGGTCAACTGCAAGTCGTGCGCACGTTCAGCGAGAGGCGCGATACGCAGACGGTTGCGGTCGAACTGAGGGTATCGTGACGGCATTAGTTCCAATACTGTTCACTTTTACATCTTGGCGCCGCGACGGTAACGCGGGCTTCGGCCTGCCGCGCCGAGACTCGTCTCGGTGCAGGGCGAGGTGAACGAAAATGCGCGATCGCCGAGGTTCTACGAGTCTTGGCGAGCCGGGCGGAAGCGTACCGGCGGTCGAGCGCTTGCGATGCACCATGTGCGATTCCCAAGCCCCGAGCACGGGCCTCGACATGATTGTCGAGGCGGCAGACTGAAGTCTGCGTTACCGTAGCCGATACCGATACTAAGAAGAGTATTGGCATTAGTTCGGAAACAGCGTCTCCTGGAGTTGCGGCAATTGCAGGAAGTTAGGAACAATGTAGTCGGCGCCTACCTTTACCAATCTGTCCCGCTTCCAGCTATCCACCTGCTGGCAATCCGGCTCATCCGTGGCCACGCCAACCGCGACTCCACCCACCTGCTTAATGTTCTCAATCTCGACGAAGCCATCGCCGAAGCCTAGAAACTCTTCGCCCTTGGCTTCCGCGGCGCCGATGATGCGCTGGATCAGAATCGCCTTGGAGAACGTCTTGTAGTCGTCCAACGCGCCCCAACATCCGCCGTCGAAATAGCGCGAGATATCCAGCAGACGCGCTTCTTCCTTCATGTCCTTGTCATCGGTCCCACTGGCCAGGTACATCTTCAGCCCGCGCTCCTTGAGCGATTCGAGCAGCGCGCGGGAACCGGGCACCAGATACTGCTCCGGGGACACGCTGCCCGATCGCAGAGCCTCTACCCGGTCTCGGATCTTCGTCCACAACAGATCCAGATAACGCCGCTTGTACACCAGCGGTTCGTCCGGCTTGCCGCCGCGTTTCACCACCTGATCGGCAAGTTCGATCATCTGATAGATGGTGTCTTTGCCCGTCAGGCGGCCCACATACTCGCGTACGATGGCGGTCAGTTCCGCCTCACTCTCGCCCGTCTTGAGGTTCGCGAGAATTTCCACCATCATCGGCACCATCGTCTCCACCCAGCCCGAGCGGATGATCGACAACGTGCCGTCAAAATCAAAAAGCACAACGCGCGCACGCGTAGCATGCACACGATTGATAATCTCAATCATTCTTTTCCTGACTACGCCCGGCGCCGTAAGCCGATGAGGACCGGCTACTGCCCAGCAGGATGCGCCGGACTCTGGGATCTGATTTTCTCTCTTACCTATTGTCGCATCCAGGCTACCAATACTGCCATTTGCCCGTGGCGATGACGTAACCTGACAGGCAAAGATTGGTAACTGCATGGGCGAGGACACAATCGCCGAGGCTTCTCGTCTTCACCATCCACCAATTGTAGGCGATGCCAGCGAGCAGCCCTACCTCCCAATACGAACCGTGCTCGACAGCGAAGAGCACCGCAACAATCCAGAATGCCTGGGTCGAATACTGTCCAAGCGGTATGGTCTGGAAGTCCGGCTTAATGATCCAGCGCATCAGCCAGGCTCGCCAGAAGAGTTCTTCAATCACCGGGACCAGGATGACCGCGCGGATCGTGCGGAAAAGCAGAGTGTGCCAGGGTAGCGATGCGTAACCTGCCTGTGGTGCGGGTGCGGCGCCCATCAGCGAGTTTTCGAATAGCCAGTGCTTGCGCCATTCGGGCCATATCACATCGGGCGCGATCCACACGGCGAATACCACCACTCCGAGCAACACCGACCCAGCCCATTTCGGCGCGCGCAAATCGATGACATGCCGCGAGAATATCCACAGCAGAGCCGACAGAAGCACCACCCGGAGTGGAAACTCAACCTCCGGGCCAACGCCGAGTTTGCCGTCCAGCGACAGAAACACCATGAATGCCGCGAACGGAAGTACATAGGGCAGGGATGGATTGTTGGTCATGAGAGAGAGGTGTGTGCGACGGGCCCGGCTTCCTGCCCCAGGGAAGCCGGGCCCTGGTATTGTCAGATCCGGCTCAGCAACTCCCGGATACGGGCTTCATCCTGCTTGGATGGACTGTTGCGTAGTGCTTCTTCCGCTTCCTTGCGGGCCGCGGGCTTGTCGCCTTTCTGTGCGAGCGCGACGGCGAGGTGATAGCGATACGTGGGATTCTTCTGATCTTTGCCGACGATCTCGCGGAAGATCTGAATTGCGTTGTCGCTCAGATTCTTCTTCACGAAGATGTAGCCAAGCGTATCGGCGATGTCGAGGTGGTGCGGGAACTTCGCCTTGGCCCGCTGCGCCATGGTGAGTGCCTGATCGAGATCTCCGCCATACTCGGCGAGATTGAACGCAAGGTTATTCAGGGCAACCGCGTTATCGGGCTCAAGCTTGAGTATCTGCTCGTACAGCGGCTTGGCCTCCTGGGGGCGGCCATCGCCCTCGTACAGCAGGGCGAGATGCACATACGCCGCGGCGTCGCTCGGGTTGAGTTCCTTTGCCTTCTGGAACTCGACGATCGAAGTCTTCAGGTCGCCTTTGCGGCGAACGGTCTCGGCCAGGCGAATCTGCACATCGAAATTCTTGGGATTCTTCTCAAGCAGTTTGCGGTACTCGCCAATGGCGAGTTCGTATTGCTTCGCTTCTACAGCGGTGTTTGCCAGCGCCAACCGGTAGAACGACCGCTGCGGATTCACCTTCAGGTCATCCTGCAGAAGCCGGATCGCTTCGTCGAACTTTTTCAGACCCTGCATGGTCTGCACCTTGCCGATTAGTCCGCGTGGATCGTTCGGCGCCACCTTCTGCATGCGCTCAAAGTTGGAGATCGCGTCGTCATAGCGCTTCTCCTGGTAGTTGAGAACACCCATCTGGAACAGCGCATCCGGGTAGTCGGGGCTGAGCATGAGCAGTTGCGACAGTTCCTGACGGGCCGTGGGGCGATCTCCCAGCCCCATCCGAGCGCCCGTTCGGATCATCTTTCCGGTGATGTTGCTGCCATCGTACTGGAGGATCTCCTCAGCCGCCTGAAGGGCCTTCGTGAACTCGTTCTTGGCCATGTGCAGTTGCGCGATCGCGATGCGCGCGGGAATGTAATCAGGGCGGTATTTGATCGCCTCCTGG
The DNA here is from genome assembly GCA_016789785.1 of Bryobacterales bacterium. Next base: position 10,753 of record JAEUQE010000223.1, on the reverse strand, counting down.
AACTGAATGCGCGCCTGCTCTACGTCGCCTTTCGCGACGTAGGCCCGGCCCAGGTTGTACCGCAGCACCACATTTTCGGGCTGCCGCACGATCACCGAGTTGAGCTCCGCAATGGCGGTCTGCACATTCTCGCGGCTGCCATCCTGCAACCATAAAGACGCACGCATCGCGGTCGCTTCATAGTCGTTGGGATTCTCTTTGATGATCTGCGAGACCATGTCCAGAGCCTCGGACCGGCGCCCACGAAGTACCAGCGTTTCCGCGATACGCTTCAGGTAGATCGCCTTGTTGTTGGAGTTCTTCTTCAGGCCATCCTCGTAGTGGCGCACCGCCGAATCGATATCCTTGATGCGAATGTAAAAATCGCCGACTTGCACGTCACCCAGCGGAAAACTCTTCGGATTGGCAATGATCCGGGCGAGATCCTTCTCCATCTCTGCTTTGTTCTGCGTCAGAAAGTGATGGCCGGCGAGTTGCAGGATATAGAACGCCTGGTCCGGGTTGTTTTCCGACTTGAGCCGGTAGATTTGTTCGGCCTTGTCCAATTGCTTCCGGTTCAGATACTGCAGATAAAGCCAATCATAGACGGCGGCGATCGTTTTATCTTTTCCGATCATCTGGTGGGCGAGTTTCTCACCCTCCTCGAACCGGTCATTGACGGCGAGGCTCTGCACGAACGGAACAATAATCTCTTTGGAAAGCGGCTTCACCTGGTTTGCGGTCTCGAAATACTGCAACGCGGCTTTCGTGTCACCGGACGCGACTGCGAGAAAGCCCTTGATGCGGAGACCGAGGAACGACTTCGGGTCCTTGCCCAGCATACGCTCCGCGATCTGATCGAGATCCTTACCAAACTCCGGGTTCTTCTTCGGATCCCGAACGAAGATGGCCAGGTACATGTCCGCAAGTTGGGTGGTGGCGTCCATGTTGTCGGGCTGAAGCTCGACGGCGCGCCGCAGACTTCGCACGGCATCCACGTACCGGCCCAACCGCAACTCCGACAAGCCCAGCCGGTAGTAAGCCTCACCATAGCGCATGTCCTTCTTGAGGGCGCTCTTGTACATGATGGAGGCTTCTTTGTACTTACCGTTCTTGAAGTACTCGTTGCCGCGTTCCACGTACTTCACCTTCACCACATTCGGATCCCGGCTACAGCCAGCCGAGAATAGCAGCGTCAACGCAAGAAGACAGACGGAACCCTTAAGGATCATTTTTCGAGACACTCTTCCCTACCATCACTTCAACACAAAAGCGGAGGCGGCACAACTGGATACACCCCTTCCTGAAAAGGGGGGTGAATCCCGCGAATGGTCTGCGTTTGCGGCGATGGTGACGCGCGCTTAGCGAACTGCGATTTTCGGATCCATCTCGCCGCCTGTGGGGCTGCTGATGTTGCCGACACGGAGAGTGACATCAAGGTCGTCTCCACGCATACGGTCCCCCGGTACGTAGAGCCTGACCTGATAGATGCCGATGAGCCCCGGCGCAAGTCCGCTCCACTCCACCGCAACCGCAGCCTGCCGGAAGCGCGGATCGCCAAAGAACACGTTCACCGGGTCGGTGATGGCATCTGGGCTCTCTGGAGTCGGCTCGCCTGGCCGGATGGGCGCCCCTTTGGTCGGGCCAAGGCCAATGGCGTACAGGGTGAGCCTTTCGTCGCGAGTGGTTGGGTTCTGCTTCGAAACGAGGCTGCCATCCTCTTTGAAGATCGCTGGCAGCTTGGTTTCGGGATCCATGAGGACGGCCGGGGCATACTTGGCAATCGTGACCGTCGCTGGAAACAGCGAACTGGCCTTCCGGTCGAGGTTGCGCACGACGATCGGATACCGGCCCGGCACGAGATCCGGGGGCAGTTGCGCGCTGATCTGCGAGGGCGACGTGGAGATAAGCGGCATCGGGCGGTTGTTCACTGTGACGCAGACTCCCCCGAGCGTCAACGGCAAGCTTGCCGTGGGGCTGGTGGAGGCGCTGGCAGCGAGATTGCGGCCACCAATCGAGACGATACTGCCTTGACCGAGCGACGTCCGTTGGTTGGCGATATTGACGATCGCATTCTGTGTGACCACTGGCCGATCGGCAGGAGTAACCGCCTCGAGTGGTACCACGCTGAGGCCGCTCGTGGTCAGCAGAAATGCGGTAGTGCCCGTCGGGTCGACCGCAATGGTGCGGCCGGAAACGTTCACTCGCGCCGTACCGGTCTGAATGGAAACAGGCCCTTCCACCGTCGTTACGCCTCGCATGGCGTTCCCGCTGTTGATATCCGCGATCTCCACGATCGGATTGTCGCTGACCAGCGGGTTGTTGGCCTGTACTCGTACAGGCTGGACGAATCGCAGATACTGCGTGTTGTTCAGCGAGACCACCGCGGATACGGGCCGGCTCACCGAAGTGGTTGCGCCACCCGCGCCCGGAACCACCTGCGCGCCCGCCGATGCCACTGGCGTAAGGGCCGGATTCAGCACCACGCCGTTCACCAGGAAGTAGCGTCCATTCGGTCCTGCACCAACAGGTCCGTAGTAACCCTGGATCGGATTGGTGAAGATCTGACGTCCCTGGACAAAGTCGTTGACGGCTGAGTCGTAAAGATAGACAAAGCCGTTACCTGCGAGTAGCATTACGTATTCGCCATTCGGGGTCGACACCATGTTGCGGGGCGCGGCGACCGTGCTGCTGCCGATCACCGGACTCACGGTGCGCGGGATGGCTTCATTCCCGATCACACTCCAGATGGTGCCGTTGTTCATGATGACCAACGGGCCGCGCTGCGTCGCGGCGATGGTGGAAGGTGTAATCAGCGCGGTGGTGGCATTGAATGGGAGCGGGGGGAACTTTACGCGCCCGATCACCTGGCCTTCGCTCAGATCCACGATGCTGATGCTCTCCCCGCCGGTGTTGGCGACATACAGTGTGTTGTTGTCGGGCATCAGAGCCATGCTGCGCGGAAGCTGTCCAACCTTGATCGGATTGAGAAATTGGCGCGATCGCGCGTCGAACACTTCGATCCGGTTCATCCCCGAGTTTGCGACATAGACCCGGTTCCGGACCGGGTCGTACACGATGTCTTCCAGCCCCTCATTCGCCGAGATGCCGACTGGCACCGTGCGAATGTCGGCACGGATCTCGGCGTCGCGATTGTTCTGAAACACGCGGAGGCGCGGAGGAATGTTGATGGCTTCGGGTGATTGAATCAGAAAATCGTGGACTGGCGAGACGGTGCCCAGGCTGCGGCTGTTGGCGGCGTTGAAGCTGACGTCGATCACCGGACCTTCCGCCGTGTTGCGGGTACGCACCGTGGGAGCAGTCTGGAAGATCGGGTTGTTGCGTACGGGTTGCGCGGTCGTGCCAGGAATCTGCGGCCCGACGGGCGCTTGCGGACCGCCAGGAAAGATCGGAGGAAGGACGATCACCACGCCCCCGCCAGGCAATCCACCGCCCGCGCCGCCCACGCCGCCGAGCCCGCCTGGCCCGACTGGCGTCAGTTGAAGTACCTGTGCATTGGCGGTCAGCCGTCCCCGGCCCGCATTCATGACGGGCACGCTCGCACTCCGCTGATCCGCCGTCACGTTGCACTGATCGTTGGCCACCAGCGTCACGGTGGATGGCAACTCGAGAATCGGGTTGTTGCGCATCTGATTCATCGGGATCGTGGTGAAGCCCGATTCCGAAATCGCGTAGATGGTGGCCCCATCGGAGGTGATCGCCATCTTGCCAGACAGATTCTCCGGCATCTGCAACGCCATGTGAATCAGCAGGTTGTCCGGATCGTTGACCATCATCTGCGAAACGTTCGCGCGTCCGGGAGGATTCGTCACTGGTGCGACGTTGAATGCCGCATACATTGCCGATCCATCCGGAGCGAAAACGCTGCCGCCCTGATTCTGCTGAAGGTTAAAGTTGGTGCCAGGCTGAATCGGATAAGGTGCGTTGGCAAGATTCTGTTGCGCGAGCACCTCCAACGTCTCTATGTCGAACAGGGTCAGCCCGGACATGAACTTCTTGCCGTCCGGGGAAATCGAAAGAACGCTCGACACGTTGTTGACGGTGCGGCTGCGGAGCACCGTGCCGGATGCCACCTCATACACGAAGACGGTCCGGTTGGTATTGTTCGGGATATTCACTCCGACAATGAACATGCCGTCGGGTGTCGTGGCCAACTGGCTGCGATTGGTGAGAAACGCGCGCCCGGATGGCGGCGGGAGCTGGGGCGGAGTCGGTGCCGGGGGCACCACCACCACACTCGCCAGCGACCCACCCTGATTCGGATCGTAAATCATGAGGGTGTTCTGCGAGTTGCCTGGGCCCGTGCCGATGGTGGTAATCAGAATCCGCTCATCGGCGCCGACCGCGAGCCCTTCGGGCCGCGCCGGAATGCTTGGTCTGGCAACGACGGTGAGCGTATCGAGATTGATGATGTTCAGGTTCGACGCGTTGTGGCAGGTCACGTACAGCCGGCTGCCGTCGCGCGACATCGCGGCCGCCAGCGGGAGCGAATCGAGCGCCACACTCTGCACCAGCCGGATCGGATTCGGCGGAAGGGAATACACTTCCAGCCGGTTCTGACTGCCATTCACCAGGTATAAGCGCCGACGGTTCTCGTCCAACACCAGATCCGACACGCTACCCACGACGGTGGTCACGCTGCCGAAAGTGGCGGCATGAACGTTTTGAATCAACAGTATGGCGAGGAGCAGAAAAGCTGGACGGAACATCAGCATACTTAAACCCCGAATGATAGCAGAAGTTGCTCCGGGGCTGGCCTGGGCTGGCCCCAGTCGCCGAACGAAGATCTGCCGAACAAACCGGCGCGGACTCCCCACATACTCATTGACATGAGCGAACGCGCGGATCGGGAACTGGTGGAGTTGGCATTGCGCGGCGAACGGGCGGCGGCGGGCGAGTTGTTTGCGCGGTATTAGCGCCCGGCTCGCGCCGCGGCGTTCGGGGTTACCGGCGAATCGATCCACCGTGCCGTGCGGCTTACGGTGGTGTGCTTGCGGAATGACCGGGGCATCCCCAAGGCGTGGCCCCGGCGCACGTTCGCTTGTTGCTGGAACCCTGGGCTGCGGCGCGGTCGGGAACGCCGGTGGAATTCGAACGCTTCCCCGGCTGACCGTACGCTACTGAAGACTCGCCAGCAGGCCCCCGGTGTGCTTCAGAATGTCGAGCTTGGCGCGTTCCACGGCGTACTGCGAATCGTAGTAGGCGATCCACTTTTCCTGTTCCTGAAACCGCGCCTGTTCCAACTCCTGTATGCTTGCGCGGCCCTCTTCGAACTTCGCCAGCGTGACGTTCACCTGCTCGCGCGCGACATCCAGATCCAGCCGGGCCACTTCGCGCGCCTGCTCATTCAACTTCCATTGCTGATGGCTGCGCCGCGTGTCGAGCGCAATGCGATTGCGGGTCTGCAGTATCTGTGTTTTGAGCCTGGTGGCTTCGGCCTCGGCCTGACCCGCTTGCGCCTTCGCCGCCGCGCTCAGGAACAGCGGGACCTGCACGGAGACACCGAGTTGCCCGTTGTGACGCTGGAATTTCTGGAAGAAGTCTTCGTAGTTGTTGAAACGCGCAAACAAACCATACTGCGCCACCAGATCCACCGTCGGCAGACGCGTGGCGAGGTGCTGCTTCCCCTCAAGTTCCTTGGCGAGGATCGATGATTCCAGCTTTCGCAACTCGCGGTTCTGGTCGAGCGCGCTGGTGACGGCGGCGATTTCGGAATCGGGAGGCGCGAGTCCGGCGGCAGTGTCGGTTGTGGCGCGCAGCCGGTCATCCGGTCCCAATCCCATCAGGTTGGCGAGCAGGGCTTCGGCCTGGTCCTGATCCTGTTCGATGGTCCGCAGACGCTGGCGGGCCTTGGCCGCACTGAGCGCGGCCTGCCGTGCGGCGAGTTCCAATTCGCGCCCCTCCTGGACACGCAGCTTGACCACCTCCGCCGCGCGTTCCAACGCGTCGATCTGCTGACGTGCATTCGTGGCGGCTCGCGCCCAGCGGGCTGCTTCCAGGTAGTAGAGGGCCGTCTGATAGACCACTTCATCGCGCCGGATCTGCGTGTCAATGGCCGCGCCCCGGGCTTGTTCGACACTCTGTGCGATCCGGTAGCCGTGCGACTTGTTGTAGACCGAAGAGATTCCCCGGGCCTGGAAGATGGATGGCGCCGAGCCCTCAATGCTCATCGGAAAACCGCTGCTGTAGGCGAGCCCGCTGCCGCCGTAGACCTTCGGGCGGAACGGATCTTTCGCGACGCGGATCGCCAGTTGGGCCTTCTGTTCGTCCAGCCGCGCCAGGAGCAGATCGGGGCTCTGGCGGAGCGCCATCGCGACCGCCTCTTTGAGGGTCACCGTCCGGATTTCAGCAATTGCGAGCCACGGGATCAGAGCAGCGAGGAAGAGTCGCATAGTATTCAGTATGACGGACGCCCGGCACTCGACTCGACTTCGGGCAGTCCCAATCGTGCGTAGCTGAGAATTGACAGGCGCGAGCAACCGCTTGCTGTTCCATAAGAGAGGACCGGCGATCACTCCTGAGCGGTGCCGGTGTTCGCAGCAGGAAACTCTACAACCTTCGAATCACTAGGATCTTCGAATAGTCCAGACTGACGTGGTCCCGGAGACCTTAGATCGATTAGATCCTTGGCTGCCATTCCCATCTTTTCGGCTAACTTCCGAACGCCTCCGTCCGTGGAGTAGACCACCTCGACGCGCGTCGTTTTTGCGATTGCAACAATCTGTCGATCGTACTTCATTTTTGCCTACGTCTCAGCGTTCGGGGCTTTAGCTTTTACCTTTTCTTCTGCCAGACAAAACTGTACTAACTCGGCAGCCTCAGCCTCGCCGAATGCTGCGATCTCGAAAATAGACTGGCGCTTGATTAGAGTGAAGTAACGTGTCCATTCGGTCTGCGCCAAGAGCATGAGTTCGGCAAGCGCCGGAGCGGGAAGAATAATCTTTGATCTTTCCTTGCTGATCTCCTTGACGAGAAGTTCGATCCGCTCCTGAGCGTTTTCGACGACAAGCTTTCCGTCTGAGCGCCTGGGCACACGAGCGCGCTCGTTGAACAAGATACTCATGAAGTTGCAATCGAACAGACTGATCAACCTGGCTTACTCTCCGTGCCTGATTCTTTCCAACTCCTCCAGGACGTCGTCACGATTCTTCCATTCGCTTGGGATGTCCCTTATCTCATCCAGGACTGCTTCTAGCGGTTTGTCCTCTAGCACCTCGAAACGATCAATATGGAACTCCTCGACTCGCCACACTGTTCCCTCGGATCTAATCTTCCCAATGCCATACACCCGAACAGTACTGCCGAAGATCTCTCTCGCCAATCTCTTTGCGATCTCGCGGCTCGCCCTACAAGGGTATATGTAGTCATCGACATCCTGGATTTCTACAGAGACGGGATCCTTGCGACCGCCTACGCGAATCACTTGGCCCTGAAGAGAACCTTTCTGCTGAAGCAAAGGAAGATTCAATGTCTCAGTGGAGATCTTCATTACCGGGATCTCTATGACCCTGTTGTTCTTGGCATCGACCAGCGTGGCTCTTTTCGCGCGGTGCTTGCCGAGACGCTGAGAGATTCTCTGCTTGGCACGTTCCGCTTCATCCGGTGCATCACCGACGCGTAATGCAAATCCTCTATTGCGGACGTCCATTTCATGTTCGACTGGAACCTTGGCGCGCACGTTGATACTCCCTTTCGTGACGCCAGCGAATTTAGGATCGACATCTTTGCCGAGCAGATGTGCAAGGTCTGCGATATATTCGCCCACTTCGTGCAGTGGAACGTTATCAAGATTCACCCCTTCGATGTGAAGGGCAAAAATTTTGAAGCTGTCAGCCATGGCGCACCCTCCGTGATGATACCATCCAGGTGTACCTTATTCTGTTGGTGGTTCCAGCATCGAGTATGGTGATTCGAGCAATCGAAATTGTCCACGGCCGCGTATCCGGACGCGGCCTTTCCTGTCCTGTACCAGTTCTCGGACAATGCTATCACCACACGGGAAAATCAACAAGCGCCTGTTGAAACAAGACTCGCTTGCTGTATATGTTATTCATGATGAACGAGATGCGCCACGAAATGATTCGTTGCGGCGCTCCTCGCAAATCGTTCCGCAGCATCGCAGCGTTCCCCGTCGCTTTCGTTGCCGGATCTGTGGAAAACCCACACCGAACAGCACATCCGCTCACTCGACGAAATGCGCCTGCCGATGCATGCGTCGTCCAGGTGTTTCGCCTGCTGGAAATAGAAACGAATTGGCTTCTAGCGGACGATGGAGGCCTTCTTGATCGCGTCCAGACGGGGGAAGTCGCGCTCCAGGTACACATTGCCGAGCGTCTCGGCCTTCACGCCATCCGGGCCGGCTCCCTTCGGACCGAGTTCTCCATAAAGAAACGCAAGTTTTTCCGCGACATCCATCCCTTCCACCACCTTCGCAAAGGCGGGAAAGTGTTTGTCGAGCATGGCGCTGTTGTCCTTCAAATTGATGAACACCTGCACCGTGCGCGTGTGCGGACCATTCTGCGCGAACGCGAGTGTGCCCTTCCGGTTCGAGAGCTTCAATGGCTCATCCATGAACTTCAGGTCGCGGAACATGGCGCCTTTCTTCGGATCGGCGGCAACACCGAACTGCGCGATGAAGCCGCGAATCACGCGATAGAACTTCGCCTCGTCGTAATAGCCGGCCTCCACCAGTTCATGGAAACGCTCGGCGGCCCGCGGCGCCCACTCTTTGCGAACTTCCACCACAATGTCGCCCTTCGTGGTTTCGAGCTTCACTTTGTAGACATCCGGCATCGGAGCCTTGGCCTTCTCCGCTGACGTCGCCACCTTCTTCTCACTCGGCGCGGAGGCGCACCCTGCCAGCGCCAGCAACAAAGCGCACAAAATCCACTTACTTCGCATCACGCCAATTGTCTCCTATTCCCGTTTCGACAACCAGCGGCACATTCAATTCGCGTACCGATTCCATTTCATGGCGGATGAGTGCAGCCGCGCGCTCCGCTTCTTCCGGAGGCGACTCCAGCACCAGTTCGTCATGCACCTGGAGAAGCATCCGCGTCTTCCAGCCTTCTTCGCGCAGACGCCGGTCAATGCGCACCATCGCCAGCTTGATCAGATCGGCAGCCGCTCCCTGCAGCGGAGTATTCACGGCTGTCCGCTCGGCGAAACCACGAGCATTGGGGTTGCGGCTGTTCATGTCGGGAATTGGCCGCTCGCGCCCGAACATGGTCTTCGACACACCCGACCGCCGCACCTGGTGAATCGTCTCGTCGATGAAGTCCTTGACGCCGCGATACCGCTCGAAGTAGTTCAGGATGTACAACTCGGCCTGCTGCCTCGTAATCCCGAGCTGCATTGCGAGACCGAATGGCGTCTGCCCGTAGACGATTCCGAAATTCACCGCCTTCGCATTGCGGCGCAGATCGGCCGTCACTTCCGCCGGCGCGACACCGAATACTTCCGATGCTGTGCGGGTATGGATGTCCTCGCCTTTGCGGAAAGAGTCGACCAGCACGGGGTCGCCGGAAAGGTGCGCGAGCAGGCGCAACTCGATCTGCGAGTAATCCGCGACAATCAGCCGCCAGCCCGGCTCCGGCACGAATGCAGCACGGATCTCCCGTCCCAACTCGGTGCGAATGGGGATGTTCTGCAGGTTGGGGTCGGAACTGGACAGCCGGCCCGTGGCCGCGCCGGTCTGATGAAAGGAGGTGTGCAGCCGGCTGCGGCTATCGATGCGCAGAGGCAGCGTGTCGACATAGGTGCCCTTCAACTTAGTAAGTTGGCGGTACTCCAGCACCTTCGCCGCGATAGGATGCTCTAACTCCTCCAGCACGTCGGCCGCGGTGGAAATTTGCTTTCCCTTGCCATATTTCACTGGAACCGGCAGACCCATTTCCTCAAACAGCACCTTGCCGAGTTGTTGGGGCGAGTTGATGTTGAACGGGTGTCCCGCCAATTCGTGAATCTCGCCCGCCAGCCGCTGGATCTCGACGTCCATACGCGAGGACAACCGCCCAAGCTGGCTGGTTTCGATGCGAATGCCGGTGTGCTCCATGCGGGCGAGCACCTCCGCCATCGGAAACTCAATGTCGCGATACAACGCATAGAGTTCCGGCTTGCCCTCGATCATGCCCCCGAACAGCGCCGCGAGTTCGATGATGCAGGCCGCGCGCTGGTCCGCCCCGGCGCCGAGACGGCGGTCGAGATAACGCTCGCTCAGCCTGCCGAGGTCGGCCGCGGCAGGATCGGGGCTGAGCAAGAACGCCTCCAGCATGATGTCGCGCGTGAACCCGAAGCTCTCGCTGCCCTGGCGCAGGAATTCGAGCCTTAGCGACTTCCAATCGTGCGTGATCTTCGCCGGCTCGGCACCCAACAGGAACTCCGAAAGCGATGAAAAGTGTTGAAAAGGAAGCGCACGCCCTCGCCGTGGATCCTGTGCCAGCCCCATCACGGATTCGAGCAGCAACTCTCCCTCGGCGGGAGCCGATACGGTCACCGCCACAGGGAATCCCGGATCCAGGGTGGCAATGAAACGGCGAAGATCCGCGTCTTCGGAAAGGCTCCCCCAGTCGCCGCCGGACATTTCCTCCTCGGGACCGAGTTCTTTGGCGAGGCTGAAGAACTCCAGTTCGCGGTAAATCTGTTTCAGATTTGCCACATCCGGCTCCTGGATGGCCAACTGCTCCAGGCTCCAATCGAGCGGAATGTCCGTATGAATCGTGGCCAGTTTGAGGCTCAGAAGAATCTGATCCTG
>JAEUQE010000222.1 GCA_016789785.1 Bryobacterales bacterium | reverse complement strand
GAGCACCGCGGCAGTGCCATAGTTGTTATCCTTCGCTTCGATCTTGCCTCCCGGCGAATCGATGACAATCAACGAGCACGGCGCTTTTGCGGCGGCGATCTCTTCGGCGACGGCCCATCCATCGCTCACATGCTGCAGAACGATTTTGAACTGAAACTCCTTGGCGAGCCGAAGAGCCGTCAGGATGTCGTCGTGGCGATGCGTGTGAAAGTGCACGGTCCGCTTCCCATCCAGGATCTCAACAAGACCGTCCATCCGCAGATCGCGAGGCGGCAACTTCGAGGCATCGCCGCCCGCCGCCCGCACCTTTTCGCGATACTCCTGCGCTTTGATGAATTGCTCACGCACCATCGCCGCGGCTTTGGCACGAGTGCCGGGGCGCGGCGCGTTGCCTCGTGGATTGGTGCCATTGGCCATCTTCATCCCTCCAGCGGGCTTGCCGTCGGGCCCTGGAATGATGAGTTGGTCAATCGTCTTGCCGTCGCGAAGCTTCAGATAGATGGTCTGCCCGCTCATCAGCAGACCCGAGCCCGGCATGATGTTCGCAACCGTGATTCCACCGGCCTGCGCCTTCTGAATGCGGGCATCGCGAACGTTGATCGAATCCAGCGCCCGCACATCGGGATGCAGCGATGCACTGGAATCGCCGCCTTCCACGGCGCCAATGTGACTGTGCGTGTCGACAAGTCCAGGCATGATCACCTTGTTGCGCACATCCACACGGCGGGCATTGCTGGGGACCGGCGTCGACGGTCCACCCACGGCGGTGATCTTTCCGTTGTGAATGATTACCGTACCATTGGCGATTTCCGGACCTGCAATCGGTATGACGCGGCCACCCGTAAACGCAACCGGAGAACTCTGTGCGAGTGCCGCCAGCGGCCAGCACGCGAGACTCAGGATCAAGCAAGAGACTGGAAATTTCATTGGAAGACAAGAGTGTAGCAGGCATGGCAGCCACCTTGAGGACAAACTTCGGCTATACTCCAACAAATAAGGGGGGGTCTATGTTCAGACTTCCGTTCGCTGTTCTGTGGACATTGTTGTCCGCATCTATCGTCTTTGCACAATCCTCATCCGGAACGTTTCTGGGAACGGTCCGCGATGCAACGGGCGCGGTGGTTCCCGCCGCGACCATCACCGTCACCAACCAGGGCACTGGCTTTCGCCGCGAAGTGAAAACGAACGCGGAAGGTGAGTATGAACTGCCCAACATGCCACTTGGCGACTACTCCGTGAACTGCAAGGCGGCCGGCTTCAAAGCAATTGACCGTACCGGCATCAACCTGCAAGTGGACCAGAAGGCCCGCATCGACTTCGCGCTCTCGGTCGGCGATGTCGCCGAGACCGTGACCGTTCAGGAAGCGGCGCCGCTGGTTCGCGCCAACAGTTCCGAGTTCGGCGAAGTGGTTCAGAAACGCGCCGTCCAGGAGTTGCCCTTGAATGGGCGCAACTACGTGCAGTTGGTGCACCTCACCGCTGGCGTCACCACGGGCCAGCAAGGTGGCAACATCGAAGGCGCAGGCGCATTCGTGCCGCGCGGCACTGGCAGCTTCAACGCCAATGGCCAGCGCGGCCAGAACAACAACTTCATGGTGGACGGCATCGACAACAACGAGAGTTGGATCAACTCGACGATTCTGCAACCGTCCGTGGAAGCGACCAATGAGTTCAAGGTCTACACGGCGAACGCACCGGCCGAGTTTGGCCGGGCCTCCGGCGGCATCGTCAATGTGCAGATTCGCAGCGGCACGAATGAGTTTCACGGGAGTGTCTACAACTACCTGCGCAACTCGGCTCTCGATGCCCGCGACTTCTTCCAGCGCCGCACCGCCACCAACTCGCGCCGCATTCCCGCGTTCCGCCAGAATCAGTACGGTGTGACGTTCGGCGGCCCGATTCAGAAGAACAGTTGGTTCATCTTCGGTGACTACCAGGGTCAGCGGCAGGGCCGCGGCTTGAACGTGACGAACATCGTCCCGACGGCGGCACAGAAAGCCGGCAACTTCGGCGCCACGGCGGTCTTCGATCCGGTCACCACGAGGCTGAACCCGAACTTCAACTCCGGACAGCCTCAGTCGGCAACGAATCCGCAGTATCTGCGCGATCCTTTCCCGAACAACGTGATTCCAGCGGCGCGCATTCCACGGCCTTCCCGTCTGCTCACCAATCTGTATCCCGATCCGAACGTTGGCGCCAATCAGTTCTTCTTCGCGCCGAACCGAGTGCAGAACGATGATGCGTTCAATATCCGCAGCGACAAGGTGATCAACGCGGCAAACAATCTCTTCATGCGTGTCAGCCGCGGCAAGAACTTCACCGACCTCCCGGGATCCATGCCCGCGCCGGCAAACGCAGGCTTCACCATCGGCCCCTTCGCCGGTGGCGACACCGCCCAACTTGCCGACGCGGCGGACTTCAATCTCACAACCTGGGGGGGCGTGGTGAGCGATACCCACGTCTTCCGGCCGAACCTGGTGAACGAATTCAAGATCGGCTTCTCACGGTTCGATCTGTTCGCGGTGCCGAAGGATATGAACATTCCGTCGGCGCAGGAACTGGGCATTTCCGGTGTCAGCGAAGCGGTGCCCCCGTTCTCCGGCGGCTTGCCGGCGATCCGCCCCGCGGGCTTCGCGTTCCTAGGCGCCAACACGCCGATCCCATCGGTGTCCGTGAATACGAATTATCAGATCAATAACGGCACGACCTGGATCAAGAACCGCCACTCCTTCAAGTTCGGATTCCAGTCCATCCGCCGCCACTTGAACTTCTTCGAGTCGCAAGACCCGGCGCGCGGCTTCTTCAACTTCAATGCGGAGTTGACGAACAACACGCTCGGTGCGGGCGGGAGTCCGATCGCTTCGCTGCTGCTCGGCTACCCGACGCAGATCACGCGTGCGACGCTGTTCGGCACGTTCGGCATTCGCGCATGGGAGCATAGCTGGTACTTCCAGGATGACTTCAAAGTGAACAAGCGGCTCACGCTGAATCTTGGTTTGCGCTACGAATTGTTCCTGCCGCTCACGGAAGTGAAAGGACGTTTCGGCAACTTCAACTTTGATCCAACGAATCCGGCCGTGACGCTGATCCCCGCGCTTGGCAGCGACAAGTACGCCGGCCGCAAAGTGGACCGCAACAACTGGGCGCCGCGCTTCGGATTCGCCTACAGCCTGAACGATCGTGGTTCCAGCGTGATTCGCGGATCCTATGGTCTGCACTACGTCAGCGTGCACTACGCCGGTCAAGGCGCCGTGGGACGCAACGTGCCGTTCATGCCGATTCAGAACTTCCAGCCCGGAAGTCTCTTCGTCGGACGCAACCTTACCGATGGCATTCCGATTCCTGGCTTTACTGTGTTCGACACGGCGGCGAAGTTGCAAGCAGGCGCCGCGGCGGGACAGGTAGGCACGGTGCAAGCCGTGGATCGCGATACGAAAATCAGCTACTCGCAGCAGTGGGGCTTGAACATTCAGCATGAAGTGCGATCCGGCCTGCTTGCCGACATCGGCTACGTCGGAACCCGCGGGCTGAACCTGTTCTCGTCGTACAACTTGAATCAGGCGCAGCCAGGACCCGGGGCGATTGCTCCGCGGCGTCCGCTGCAACCGATCTCCAACATCGCCAATGTGAACTTCCTCGGCTACTTCGGCGCGTCGACCTATCACGGCTTGCAGGCCAAGGTGACGCAGCAGTTCAAGAGCGGCGTGAATGTGTTGGCCGTCTACACATTCGGCAAATCGATTGATGATTCCATTTCCGGATCGAGCGGACAGACCAATCGCACCGGCGGCTATCAGAACATCAATGACCGGCGTTCGGCACGCGCCGCCTCCACATTCGACATTGCCCAACGTTTTGTGCTGAGCGGCGGCTATGAACTGCCGTTCGGAAAGGGCAAGCAGTTCGCATCGGGCGTCAGCAACGGGATGAACCGTCTGGTGGGCGGCTGGCAGTTGACCACGATCACCACGCTGCAGACGGGTTTGCCTTTCACGCCGACCATGGCCGCCAGCAACCTCAACAATGGCGGTGCGTATCAACTGCCCAATCGGGTTGGCAACGGCGCGCTGCCGTCCAGTGAGCGAACGATCCAGCGCTACTTCGACACGAGCGCATTCGTCGCGCCGCCGGCATTCACCTACGGCAATTCGGGGCTGAACATTCTGCGTGGCCCTGGCTTGTCGCAAGTGGATTTCGCGGTGCACAAGAATATCGATTTGTGGAGCGAGCGCAGCCGGCTTCAATTCCGCGTCGAGGCGTTCAACATCATGAACAACGCGAACTTCCGGTTGCCCAACTTCCAGATCGGCGTACCGGCCGGCGGCACCATCACGAACACGCTGACCGGGTTCGGCCGGCAGATTCAGATGGTGGCGAAGGTCGAGTTCTAAACAGCCCTGAGGCCATCGCTGCGGAAGCGCTGGCGGTGGCCCATGACCCCTTCATTCCCCCCTTGCAAAGCGCGGCGGCAAGCGTAGCATGGGGGTGGACGGACTTCCCCGTTCTCTGAGAAGGAGGGATTCATGAAGTCGATCGTTCAGAACAAATACTTCTGGCTCGTGGCTGGCTTCTTGGGCGGCATGTTCGTAACGAACCTTGGCGTTGTGCTAACGGTGCGCAACGTCATTGTTCGCGAATATCGCAGCCCGCTTGGGTTCCAGCAGACCGTCGACCAGATCATCCGCAATGCGGAGGCGCAGGGTTGGAGTGCGGTGAGAGCCTCGGAACCTACCGTGGTCAAAGTAGCCGAGCGCGCCACCGGCGCTTTTCAGGTGCTGGAACTCTCCCAGCCGGACTACGCCGTGGAAGCTCTCAAGTTTGGCCCGAATCGCTGCGTTGCGATGACGCCATACACGGTCACGGTGTATGAGGAGCAAGGCTCGGTGTTCGTGTCGTTCGTGAACAACGGGGTCATCGGCAGGTTCTTCCGCCAGCAGGCGCAACGCTCGATGACCAAGGTTCGGGCCGACGAAGCAAAGATCTTCGCGTTCCTGTCGAAGCGGTAGGGAAGAAAGCGAAGCGGATTCGTGGTTTTGATGGCACGGCCTCCGGATGGTCCTGCGCTATTCTGAGATGCTTCTGCGCAGGAGCATCGGATGCCGCGCAAACATGATTACCAGCAACGCGTGAATCGCGTCCTCGGCTACATTGCCGAGAATCTCGGCGGGGACCTGGCGAGACGTTGAATGATCACGTACGGCGGGTTCGTCTGGAGCGGGCGGCGCTGCTGTTGCGAAGCTCGCCGCGGAAGCGGATCACGGACGCAGCAATCGAGACGGGGTTTGCGGGGACAGCGGAATTCTCGCGAGCCTTCCGCAACCACTTCGGACGTACCGCCAGTTCGTGGGACCGCCGGAGTCCTCTAGAAAAAAGCAAGATTTGCAAAGAAGCGGGGGCGATCCCGTTTCATACTGACGAAGAGCTGCGGCGATGGTATGCGGCTGGGAACAGGAAGGTCCGCATTCGGCGTTGCAACCCGTTCCGCTATGTCTACAACCGGATCTACGCTCCGTATGGCAACACGAAGCTGGTGGACAGCTATCACGCCCTGCTCGGGTTCCTGGCGCAGCGAAAGACAGATCCGGCAGGGGCCGTGTTTATGGGGATGTCGCTGGACGACCCGTCGATCACACCCGCTGAGAAATGCCGCTACGATCTCGGGATCGCCTTTCCGCTCGAAAGGGGAGGGCTGGTGGACGAGATCATCCGCTCTCGAGGGAGCAAGCCGGCGGTGGCGCCGGAGAGATCGGATCGTGAGACAGCTCGTTTCGCATGGCAGTATCTGTATCGAATCTGGCTGCCGGAAAGCGGCCTTGATCCCGCGGATGTTCCCGCAATGGAGATGTTCGTGAAGTTACCGGAGGAAATCGGATGAAAGACATTCGACCTGCAGACATGCATACCCGTCGTGCGGCGCTGACACTCATGGCGGCGCTGCCTGCATGGGGTCAATCACAATCAACGAGTCAATCGAAAGGAAATCGAATGGGACAACCCGTGGTGCACTTTGAGATCGGATGCCGCGATCGAACAAAGACTGAGAAGTTTTACGGAGAGCTCTTCGGCTGGCAGATCCAGTCGAGCGGGCCAGCTTCAGTGATCAACACTGCCAGTGAGCAAGGGATTGGGGGACACATCACGTCGCTTGGCCACGAACCGCATCACTACACGATCTTCTACGTGGAGGTGGATGAAGTGCAGGTAGCCTTGGATAAGGCAGTAGGTTTGGGAGGCAAAGTAGTGGTGCCGCCAGTGAAGATCCCGACGGGAACGTTCGCGTGGTTCTCCGACCTCGACGGCAACACGGTCGGGCTGATCCAATCGAAGCGCTGATGAGGATGTTACGGATTCCATGGGGCTGACCTCGCCTCGAGTGAATGGCGGGTTATCTTGGTTCTGTGAACCTCGGACTCGGCATTCTCATCTTCGATGATCTGGAAGAACTCGATGCGGTTGGCCCCTATGAGGTGTTTGCGGCGGCGGCGGGAATGCGTGCCGGATTTCTCGATGTGTTTCTTGTCGGGGAGACGACACAGCCGGTGCGCTGCGTGAACGGCATGCGGATTCTGCCGCACTACAGCTTCGTGACCGCGCCAAAGATCGATGTTCTGGTTATTCCCGGGGGAGTGGGGACGCGAGCGCTGGTGGGGCGGAGCCAGGTGCTCTCGTGGGTGAGCAAAACCGCCGCTTCGGCGAAGTGGGTGGCGAGTATCTGTTCTGGAGCGAGGTTGACGCTGGCGACCGGTATCGCGGCAGGCAGGCGCATCACGACGCACTGGAGTGTGATTGAAGAATTGCGTGCCGATGGACGTGCGGCGGAGGTGCTGGACAACGTGAGGTTTGTACGAGACGGAAAGCTTGTTTCGGCGGCGGGAGTGTCGGCCGGGATCGACATGGCGCTGTGGCTGACGGGGCAACTCGCGGACCCGGCGTTTGCCAGGGAGGTTCAGAAGTACATCGAGTATTTCCCCGCGCCGCCGTACACCCATGAAACGTAGGGCTCATTGGACGGTGAGAGGGGCGCGTCACCGCCTACGTTTCCTATGCTAGGCTGAAGAAGCTCCGGCGACCTCCCGATGCGCGTTGCCATCATCTCTTTTCTCGCGGTTTACGCGTTCTTTTACGAATACCTTCCGCCTTACAAGCGTGTGCATTTCATCGCGGACATTGATGGTTATCACTATCCGCTGATGAACTACGGATTCAAGCAACTGCGGCAAGGGAATCTGCCGGAATGGGATCCGACGATTTATAGCGGGATCAGTTACGTTGGCAACATTCAGGCGGGCCTGTTTTATCCACCGAACTGGCTGGTATTTTATATCAACAAACATCGTACAGGACTCCGTTTTTACACAATCGAGGCGCTGGAGATACTGCATTATTGGATTGCGTTCTTTCTGGCGTGGCGATGGTTGCGGCGGCATACTCGCGGCGATCTGCCCGCACTCCTGGGGGCGGCATCTTTCGGGTTGACGGGCTACATTGTGGCCGAAGCGCAGCATCTGGGTGTGGTTTGCGGGGCGGCCTGGTTTCCGATGGGACTGGCCGCGATCGACGACACGGTGAGCCGCAAGGATTGGCGATGCCTGTGGCGGTTGGCACTGGCGCTCGCGCTCTGCCTGACCGCCGGCTATCCGGCAACATGGGTTGCTTTCTGTGGCGGGTCGGCATTCTACGCGATTGCCCGCGGCGGCTGGAGGTTACTGTCGAGTGTAACAGCCGCGGTAGCTTTTTCCTGCCTGCTTAGTATGGTGCAACTTGCTCCAACCATGGAAATCGCCTCCCTGAAATCGGCAGAAGCCACTTACGGCGCCGGAATTCCGGGCGGCGCGTTTTTCTACACAGGCTACTTCACTCCGAATTACTACGATCAATCCGGCAAGACGACGCGCTACGGCGAAGGTCATGAGCAGTACAACTATCTGGGAGCGGCGGCGCCGATTGCGATCGCGGCTCTGCTGTGGCGAAGGGCGTGGAGGAGAGTGCTGCCGGCTCTGGGCGTGCTGGCGGCGGCGATGTGGCTGATCACGGATCCGGGCGGGATCCTGGTGAAGGTCATTCCGAAACTGCCGCTGGCGGGAGAGTCATGCCGGGAGTGGAACTTCATGGCGGTGCTTTCGGTGATGGCAGCGCTGTTGATCGCGATCGGGCTGGATGAGTTTCTGGCGAACAACCGGTGGCGCGTGCCGTGGTGGGCGCCGCTGCCGCTGATTGGGGCATGGAGTGTCCGGCAGTGGCTGGTGTGGCAGGCGGGCGGCAATTTCGCGACGGGTTGGGCGACGATGGGCGAAGCAGCGATTCACGTTGGGCTGCTGCTGCTGGCACTGTGCGTGAGCCAGCCGCGGATGCGCGTGGTGCTGGCGCTGGCCGCGGTGTTTGTGGAATTGAAGGTGTACGGCACGAGCCGCCGCTTCAACTCAGACAAGGGAGCTGTGGATGTGATGCTGTCCAAGGACATGCGCACGGGTGGGACCGAGATGACGGGCGTAGACGATGCGGTGTACGCGCAACTGATCCGCAATACGCACTATCGCGTGTTGTTTCCGGACGCTTCTCCGGCGACGGATCTGCGGCACTATGGGTTGCGATCGCCGCAGGGATTCGATCCGTTCCTTCCGAAGCGTTACATCAAGGCTGTGAGCGAAGGCTGGGAGAGCAACCGTCTGTTCCGCATTGCGGTGGACAACACGAAGTTTCACGACGATTTCGCAGTCAAGTATATCCTCACGGTGAACGGGTCGAAGGAGGCGAAGTTGCTTGCGGGGGATTCGCGCTTCCGGCGAATGGAGCCATCGGAGAGCTATTTTCAGGTCTTCGATTATCGTGATGCGAAACCCGTCTGGCGGTTTCCGGCCGGCGAAGTTCAATGTCTGCATTGGGAGCCGGAGCGGCGCGTGTTCCGGGCACGGTCAGAGCGCGGCGGCCCATTCCATTTGATTGAGCAGAATCTGCCGGGATGGAGCGCGTCCGTCGATGGGACCAAGGTGCCGGTTGCGTTGGTGCGAACGGCGTTTCAAGGGATTGAGGTTCCAGCGGGCGAGCACACGGTGGAGTTCCAGTTCCGCTCCACCGGCCTGCGCATCGGGGCTGTGGTGAGTGTGCTGAGTTTGGGGGCGCTGTTCGTCTGTGCGTTTGCGGCACGGCGATCCAGTGGTGTGGCGATCGAGGCGTGAGACTCACACAGCGCAGGCGCGCCATATAATGGACGCGATGCCACTCAATCGCCGCGATCTTCTCGCCGCAACGGCCGGAGCAGTTCTTGCGCCGGCAGTGCATGCCGCCAAACAGCCGCACATTGTGTTTGTGTGCGGCGATCATGAATACGGCGGCGAACAAACACTCCCCATCCTTGCGCAGGATCTGACAAGGCTTTACAAGTTCCGCTGCACGATTCTGAAGTCAGTGCCGGATCAGAACGGCGAGACCGACATTCCGGGGTTGGAGAAATTGTCCGAGGCGGATCTGGCAGTGTTCTATCTGCGATGGCGGCGATTGCCGGCGGAGCAGGTTGCGCACATTGAACGCTACACGAAATCGAGCAAGCCGATGTTCGGGTTTCGTACAACGTCGCATTCGTTCAACTATCCGAAGGATCACCCGCTGTTTGCGTGGAACGCATGGGGATCGGAGGCGTTCGGAACGCCGCCGGGATGGGGTGGCGATGGGCACACGCATTTCGGGCATCAGGCCAGCACCGATGTGCGGGTGATTCCGGAAACGGCGAAGCATCCGGTGCTGACTGGGGTTGCGAAGGAGTTTCATGTACGGTCGTGGTTGTACCGCGTGCTTCCGAAGTGGCCGCCGGCGGATGCGGAGCGTCTGCTGATGGGCAAGTGCGTGAATCCGAACAAGCCCGCGGAGGACAATCCGGTGGCGTGGACGTGGAAGAACAAGTATGGCGGACGTGTGTTCTTCACGACCATGGGGCATCCGGAGGACTTCGCGGTGGAAGCGTTTCAGCGGCTGACGGTGAACGCGATGCACTGGTGTTTGGACCGGAAAGTGCCTGCGAAGTGGAAGGGAGCGCTGGCGATCAACGTGCCTTATCGCGGCATGGTGAAGTCCGCGGGGAAGTGACCCTGGGCGGGCGCGGCGACATCAAACCCTCTCGAATAGCGATGACGGAGGTGATCCAGTGGAATGGGCTTTGTTCCACCATTGGTGAGCCGCCGGGCCATGTGACCGGAGCGCCGGATCGAGGAAGCCTGTATCCGCCGGGGTTGCAAGCAAGGGCCGGCAGACCGGCGGGCGCCGGAGAGTTGGCCGGAATGGTGTGGAGTTCGTTGCGGGGCCGGCGTTGGTTGCTCGGCGCACGGCGAGGTGAAGGAAAACGCACGGTCAAAGCCGGTTCGAGCGCTTATCATCCAACCAGGGGCGATTCACAGGCCCCGAGCACGGCCTCGACTTGAGTGTCGAGGCGGCAGACTGAAGTCTGCGTTACGTTGCTTGGTGGCGCGAGGCTACGCCCTAAATGAGGAGTATTGGAGCTAGGAAGGAATGAGACGGCGCAGATTTCTTGCATTGGCGGCAGCGGCTCCTGTTGGGCAGCAGACAGCGTTGCCGTTTCAGCGTGGCGTGAACTTTACCGCGGAGTGGCCCGACGTGTACGCGTCCGATCGGGCCCGGCAAATTCTGGAGAGCCTGCCAAAGTATGGAGTGAACTCGGTTGCGTTCGTGCCCTACGGTTTCCTGCGGGCAGGTGAGGCGAACGTGCGATTCAGCGGGACACGCAATTGGGAACGGGACGCCGACATCGCCAATCTGAGTGCCATCGCGCGTCAAAAGGGTATGAAGGTTCTGCTGAAGCCGCAGGTGTGGATCCCGAGTGGCGCCCCGACAAGCCTGGATTTCGCGAAGGATACCGAGCGGAAGGCGTTCTTTGCGAGTTACCGTCTCTATCTGGAGCACTACGCAAATCTGGCTGGCAGGATTCGCGCCGACCTGTTCTCGGTGGGCGTGGAGTTCTCCATGCTGGCCCGGCATGAGGCCGACTGGCGGACGCTGATCGGCAGGGCGCGCGAGTTGTACCGGGGGCCGATCACGTATTGCGCGAATTGGGGTGTGGAGTTTGAAGGCATTCGCTTCTGGGATGCGGTGGATTATGTCGGACTCAATAACTACTACCCGCTCCCGGACTCTCTGGACACGTCGGCAGTGGTACGGAAGGTGGAAGCAGTGCACCAGCGTTTTCGCAAGCCCGTGATTTTTCCGGAGGCGGGGTATTCGAGCCTCACGGCGCCACACAAACAGCCGTGGGACGAATCGCCGCGCGCGCTGTCGATGCAAGATCAGGCAAGGTGCTATGAGGCGGTGTTTCAGGGCTTCTACAAGCGTCCTTGGTTTCAGGGCATGTACTGGTGGAAGATCGGAAGCAGCGGTTTTGGTGGAGAATCGGACGGGTCGCACACGCCGTGGAACAAGCCCGCGATGAAAGTGATGGCGAAGTGGTACCTGCGGGGCGGGCGGTGAATCGCGGCTTCCAGCTCTCAGCTCTCAGCCCCCGAGCGGGGCGAAATCCCCGCTCATGGAACCTGAAACTCAGGTGGCACGCTCTGGTCGAAATCCGGCAACTCCGAGGCTAAAGTTTCTGGAGAGCTTCAGAAGGAACCAGGTGGTGGCGCAGACCGCTGCGGGTAAGGTGCGCATTTTCTTGCAGCAAAACATTCTGGTAGAGTTTTGTTGTGGCCGTTGAGTACGATGAGATCGGCATCTGGCCGGAGGTCAAGCTGGCCATCGTGCGTGAATACGCCGCCGCTTACTCCAAGATTATGGAGGCGTGGCGTCGCGACAGGATCGGCAGTTTGAGCTGGTTGTACATCGACGCGTACGGCGGACCGGGCTACCACCTCAGCAAAACCACTGGCGAGACGGTTGAGGGAAGTCCGCTGAACCGAGGACTGCAACACCGTCTGGCTGCGTGATGTGTTCCCCCGTGCCAAACACAGTGATTATCGCCGGGCTGTTTGCCTGCTCGATCTTTACAACATCAATCTCGCCTGGGACGTGATCGAAGCGGCCGGCAAGTCCGGATTAAGGTATCTAATGAACGCTTTGCCGAGGCGTTTCGGCAGCGACTGATGAAGAAAGCTGGATTCAAGCATGTCCCGAAACCGATGCCGATGAGGACCAAGAACAACGCGGTGATTTACTACCTCTATTTCGCTTCGCAAAACGATGCGGCATTGAATATCGTCACCGGCATCTTCCGGAAGTACGGGCAACCCTGATGGCACAACATTCAAAGATCGAGTGGACGGACGCTACCTGGAACCCTGTCCGTGGCTGCACGAAGATCAGCCCCGGCTGCAAGAACTGCTACGCTGAACGCTTCGCCGAGCGCTTCCGTGGCGTCAAAGGGCACCCTTTCGAGCAAGGATTTGATCTTCAGCTCGTGCATGCCAAGCTCGGTGAGCCCCTGCGCTGGAAGACGCCACGGCGAATCTTTGTAAACAGCATGAGTGACCTGTTCCACGAGAAGGTGCCCGTGGATTACATCAAGAGTGTGTTCGACATGATGAACCGTGCGAACTGGCACCAATACCAAGTACTCACGAAGCGAGCGGAGCGCCTGGAAGCACTGGGCAGCGAACTTCCTTGGGCTCCGCACATCTGGATGGGTGTGAGCGTTGAGAACGGCGACTACCTCTCGCGTATCGACCACCTTCGACGCACAAAAGCGCATATCAAGTTCCTCTCGATTGAGCCACTCCTCGGGCCAGCCGGCGAGATCGATTTGCACGGGATCGATTGGGTCATCGCCGGCGGCGAATCAGGTCCCGGCGCTCGGCGCATGGAAGCGGCATGGGTGAAGGATATCCGCGACAAGTGCCTCCGTGCAGGGGTCGCGTTCTTCTTCAAGCAATGGGGTGGTGTGCAGAAGAAGCGGCATGGCCGGGATCTCGAGGGCCGGACATGGGACGAAATGCCAGAACTCGTTGCTCTTTGAGTGCGCTCAATCCCCGTCCTGGTCTTTTGAAGCTTCCGATAGGATTCTGAAATCAGGCACCTGTATGGTTCACGCATCGTTCGTTGCCGCGCCCGATGTCTCCGGCCCCCGCCCCGGCTGGTGATTATATGATTGGGGATGCAATGAGCAAGACGCGACGCCGGTTTCTGCAAACCGCCGCCGGGGCGGGAGCGCTGACATCTTGTTCGCGCCATCGTGGGCCCTGGCGGTTCTTTACCGAAGATGAGATGTCGCTGATGGAAGCCGTGGCGGACACCCTAATTCCACCGGACGAGTTTCCCGGCGGGGCCGAGGCTGGCGTTCCGGTGTTTCTCGACCGGCAACTCGCCGGACACTACCGCAAGTTCCAGCCGCTCTATCGCGAAGGACTCGCGGCCATTGGGGCGGACTTCGCTGCTCTGTCTGCGGAAAAGCGCACGGAGCGCATGAAGCAGATCGAGAAGAGTCACCCACGCTTCTTCGCGACACTGCTGGCTCACACCATGCAGGGCTTCTATGGCGACCCGCGGCACGGCGGCAACCGCGGCGGGATCGGCTATCGCATGATCGGAGTGCCGGGCACGAACGTGCGGGGACGGTCGCAACACGATCTGGTGAAGATCCGCGGGACGGGCGTATGAGTCCGGAGGTGATGGGATGAGCCTCCCCAAAGTCAACGCGGTGATTGTGGGTGCGGGCGCGGGCGGCGGCGTGGTGGCGCGTGAACTCGCGGAGGCCGGGTTGTCGGTGGTGCTGCTGGAGCGCGGGCGCTGGGTTTCTCCAACCGACTGCCGGAAGGACGATCTGCGCAACCAGCGCACCTCTCCCCTTGGCCATACGTTTGGACCTGAGGACGGACTACACCCTCGCGTCGTGATCGACCCGGCGGGCAACCGGCGCATCGTGCAGCCCTCCGAGGGTGGCTATCAGAACAACGCAGCCTGTGTCGGGTCGGGCACGGTGAGTTACGGAGCGATGGCATGGCGCTTCATGCCGCAGGATTTCCGGATGCGGACGCACTACGGTGTGCCGCCGGGGTCGACGCTCGACGACTGGCCCATCTCGTACGACGATTTGGAGCCTTACTACGACAAGGCCGAGTGGGAGATGGGTGTTTCCGGCGACGTGGATCCCGACCCATTCAAAGGGCCGCGCCGCCGCGGGTTGCCGATGCCGCCGCTTTCCGGCAACCGGGAATGCGAGATCCTGCGTGCCGCGGCCAAACGGCTCGGCTGGCATCCGTTTGATGTGCCCATGTTGCGCAACAGTGTCCCTTACAACGGACGTCAGGCTTGCATGCGCTGCCGCTGGTGCGTGGGTCATTCCTGCGAGGTGGATGCAAAGAACGGGACGCAGAACACTGTGATTCCACGCGCGCTGGCGACCGGCAACTGCGTGCTGCGAACCGGCTGCATGACGAAGCAGATTCTCATGAACGGCGCGCGGGCAACCGGCGTTTCGTATTTCGACGAGCGCGGCCGCCTTGAGGAGCAGCCAGCGGACATCGTGGTGGTGGCCGCCGCCGCCGTGGAGACCGCGCGTCTGCTGCTGAACTCGAAGACGGCGATGTTCCCGCAAGGACTCGGCAACCGCTACGACTGGGTGGGGCGCAACCTGCAAGGCCATTCGTACTGCCGGGTGGCCGGCACGTTCGAACAGGTGGTGTACGACGATTTGGGACCCGGCTCAGGTATCGCGATTTGCGACTTCGCGCATCACAACGCGGGGATCGCCGGCGGGGCCATGTTGACGAACGAGTTTCTGCGCAGCCCGATTCAATTCGTGGAGAAGACGAAGCCGGGCGTGCCGCGCTGGGGCCTGGAGCACAAGCGCTGGATGCGGCAGAACTACGTGCGTCACATCTCGGTGGGCGGACCGGTTCAGGAAATCCCGGTGTGGGAGTCGCGCGTGGAAGTGGATCCCGCCGTGAAGGACGCCTGGGGCATCCCAGTGGCGCGCATCTCCGGTGGGAAGCATGAGAAGACTGTGGAGACGGCTCGGGCCATGGCTGCGAAATGCGAGGTGTGGATGAAAGAGGCGGGCGCGCTTACGACCTGGCCTACCATTCCCAATCGAGCAGGCACCTCCGGCGGCCAGCATCAAGCGGGGACGGCGCGCATGGGGAACGACCCCAAGACGAGCGTGGTGAACCGCGCCTGCCAGGTGCACGAGATTGACAACCTGTTTGTCGCCGACGGCAGCGTCCACGTGACCAACGGCGCTTTCAACCCGGCGCTGACCATCCTCGCGAATGCGTACCGAGTGGGTGAAGGCATCGCTCGGTTGTGGAAAGGCTCGGGTCTTCGATGAGGCGCGCGGCGAGGTGGGCGGTGTTGGCGGCGGTCGTGCTGCT
>JAEUQE010000221.1 GCA_016789785.1 Bryobacterales bacterium | reverse complement strand
CGGCGACTGCGGCGTTGATAGCAAACCAAATCCAGTCACGACCCAGGTCGAATCAGGCCGGAACTGCGAAAGTCAGGTTAGCCATCTCATGAGCGCCTACCGCGCCGCGCATGCGCCCACGCGGGCCGTTTCGGCTCTGAAGCCCGCACCCGGGCTGCGACGACCGGCGGTTGCTGTCTTTCCCGATGGCGAATCGGCCGACCACTCCTGATCTCAAGAGTCTGCCTTTGGGATCATGGCGGTCTTGCGAGCGATGAAGCGGATGCTCCGAAGTCACTGCGTCTCTCGGCTTGAGGCGGGGCCTCGAACGTCAGTTGAATCGAACGAAAAGCGTGCGCGAGCATCTTGTGGCCAAATCGGCGAAGGGATTCGATGGCAGCAATGATGTCGCGCGTGGGCGCTTCCCACTCGGAACTGGGCCGCATCGGATCGCTCAGATACATCGTGCGGGGCGTCAGCCTCCCAGGCGGCGCGAAGCAGATGCTGGAAGCCGGATTCCGTCTTTTCGGAAGCGCCGATCCGCTGACATCGCGCATCCGGACAACGAACGGTGACCATATTGCGTTGAATCGATTTGCGGCCCTCCTGATCGCCCGTGAACCTGAACGCCATTTGCCGGGTGCGTTCGTCGCCATCACCCGGTTTCGCGGCGTCAAGCCGGGCCG
Source organism: Bryobacterales bacterium (assembly GCA_016789785.1). The sequence goes on along the minus strand of JAEUQE010000221.1, from coordinate 14,675 downwards.
AGCCGATCTTCTTCTCAAACGAGTTTTCGGGCCGCTGCCGAAACTACTGGACAGAGCGATGGGGATGCTGGAAGCAGAGACTGGCGTGATCACGGACAAGACTCTGGATCCGTTCAACGGTGGAACTAACAATACCGCTACTCGCGCAAAGCGCTCTTCGAGATCCTTGTGAGTGCTCTGGCCCACCGTGACTATCGGGACCGGCAGTCCACGAAGATCTACGTGTTTGCTGATCGTATCGAGTTCGAGAGTCCTGGCGGCTTGGTGAGTCTTCCCGGTCTTGACGCCGCCAAGCAGAGGAGGACTCACTGGCGGAATCCTTCTCTTGCGCGATACCCGGCATCACTTGGACTCGCACAAGAGAGAGGGACGGTTTGCCGATCGCCATTGCGAAGACTCTGTACCTCGGCGGAAGGGAGCCTGTCTTCGAGGTGGACACACGTTTCAAGGTGACTGTACCCGCATACTGGCCGCCCGCCCTTCACCAGGTGAACCCCAACGCTGGGGCGCTGCTGGTATCAATCGGCTACGGAACCATTGATACGCGGCTCCTGAAGCGTGTCTTTCCGGAGTTGCCCGATGAGAAGATCTCGGCGTTCCACCATAACGGAGTCGTTACGCCGGGCGACTGGCCGGACCTGGTGCGCGAAGTTCGCGACTGGCTGCGCGGTTCAATCGAGGCCAGCAGCGCACCGGAACTGCACTTGTTCTATCGTGGGCCGGTGGCGGCAGGTCCTTTGATCGGCGCGATGGCTGTAGGCCGAAAGCCGCTTGTTGCGCATTCCCTTGACGGGGAGACTGGTGCGTATCATCCGGCTTACCGAAGCAGTGCCCGATGCGAGACCATCCGGCAGTTCGGCAAAATCCACCGGGCTGCCGTTGGCACGACGAACGAGCAACCCCCTCCGTGCCAAGACTCCGGCGGTTCTTTGGTAAGATCCCCTCATGTCTGAGAACCCAGACCTGACGCAATTGCTGCAGCGTTGGGGGAGTGGCGACTCGGAAGCGCTCGACCGGTTGCTTCCGCTCGTGTACGGGGAACTGCGTCGCATCGCCGGCGCGCAACTGCGCAAGGAACATGCTCCTCCCATGCAGGCGACGGAACTGGTGCATGAGCTGTATATGCGAATTCAATCTCATGGGCAGAAACAGTGGGAGAGCAGGAATCAGTTTTACGCCGTGTGCACGCGCATCCTGCGCTATCTGCTGACCGATCACGCCAGGCGGCGGCTCCGGCAGCGGCGCGGGGAGGGCGATCAGCCGCTGCCGCTTCAGGGTCTGGAAATCGCGACTGCAAAAAGTGAAGAGATCATTGGTCTGGATGACGCGCTTTCGACGCTGGAACAGTTGGACGCCCGCAAGGCTCGCGTGGTGGAACTCCGCTTCTTTGGAGGATTTGAGTTGGAAGAAATTGCCGCTCTGCTCGAAATTTCACCAACCACGATCAAGCGCGACTGGGCGATGGCGAGGGCATGGCTCTATCAGGAGATGCGCAAATCATGACGGCGGACCGGTTCCGGAGGATCGATGAAATCTACAGCCAGGCCATCGCGCTGGAAGGGGCAGAACGTCAGCGTCTGGTCGACCGCGAGTCCGGCGAGGACACCGCGTTGCGCGATTCGGTGATGAGCCTGATGGAGGCGGGTGAGAATGCCGGCGATTTTCTGGAACGTCCGCTGCTCGACTACCAGTCGTCCCGGTTGGGTCCGTGGCGGGTGGTACGGGAACTGGGGCGCGGCGGGATGGGGCTGGTCTATCTCGGTGAACGGGCCGACGGGCAATATGAGCAGCAGGTTGCCATCAAGATCACAACCACGGCGGTGAATGCGGAAACGCGGCTGTTGGCCAGGCTGCAGCACCCGAACATCGCCAGGCTCCTCGACGCAGGGGAGACTCCTTCCGGCTTCCCTTACCTTGTCATGGAGCTTGTCGAGGGAGTGCCGTTGGATGCCTGGATCGAGCGTGTGAAACCTGCCCTCAGGGAACGGTTGCAGGTGTTTCAGACGATCTGCGGCGCTGTGCATTACGCCCATCAGAATCTGGTGCTGCATCGGGATTTGAAGCCTTCGAACCTGCTTGTGACGGGGGCTGGGGTACCGAAGCTGCTGGACTTTGGAATCGCAAAACCGATGGAAGAAGGCAGCGAGACGGCGACGCAGGCACCCGCGTTTTCCGTGGACTATGCGAGTCCGGAGCAGATTCAGGGGATTCCGCTCACCACGGCCAGCGACGTCTATGCGCTGGGGGCGCTGCTGCATCTGATGATCAGCGGAAAGCCGCCCAGAACATTTTCCGGGAAAATGTTTCGGGAGGTTTTCGACGAACTCACGAGCAAGGAGCCTGTCTCTGCCATCGGCGGCGACCTCGGGCAGATCATTCGCAAGGCCACGCGGCTGGATCCCGGACAACGCTACGCATCGGCCGCGGATCTCGCTTCCGACGTGCAGCGCTATCTCGATGGGCGTCCGGTCGCCGCGCAGCCTCCGACCTTCGCGTATTTGGCAAGGCGGTACTTGTCGCGGCACCGCTGGGAGATCGTGGTGGCCGGTCTGGTGTTTGTCGCATTGAGTGCGACCGCGGGATTCGCGCTTTGGCAGGCGCGCACGGCGGATCGCCGCTTTCAGCAGGTGCGCCGTTTGGCGCGATCGGTGTTGTTCGAACTGCACGATGGGATCGAGCCTTTGCCAGGATCGAACCCTGTGCGGCGGCTGCTTACCGAACGGGCACTGGAATACCTGGAGGCACTTTCGAAAGAAGCGGGCAGCGATACTTCTCTGCTTCGGGAGATCGCCGAGGGTTACATGAGATTGGGGGATGTGCAAGGCGGGCCGGCAGTTCGCAATCTCGGGCTCTATGCGGAGGCGAATGCCAGTTTTCGAAAGGCCCATGATCTGGCACTGCGGCTCCGGGCGGCTGCTCCGAATGACGAGGCTGCGCCGGTGCTGGTGCTGCGCTCGGAGAGACCGATTTTACAGGCGGATCTGTCGGGTAAGCAGCGGGAAGATGCGCTGGCACGGATCGAAAAGCACTTCTCGGCGGCGCAGCAACTCAAACAGCGCGTGGCCACGCCAGCTACGCTTCGCATTGCCGCGGACGCGCAAGCGCTGCGAGCCATGGGCTACCTGTACAACGCCAAGCCCGAGGCTCTCGATCAGTATTTAAAAGCGCTGGCGGAGTATGAGGCGCTGCCGGCGTCGACGGTGGAGGAACGTTCCAAGCTCTCCGGCATGCATCAGTTTCTTGCGGACGAGTATCAACGGCGCAGGAACTTCGACGAGGCGCAACGTCACATTGAGGCGGCCATCCGGATCCAGGAGGAGACGCTTCGCCTGCATCCACTCTCCTTTCAGGCCAGGCTGGATGTGACCAAAGGCCGGCAACAACTCGGGAGTTTCTATCTTGCGCGCGACCGTGCGGCAGACGCAGTGACGCAGTTTCGAGCGGTGGCCGAAGTGCGCGAGCAACTCATGGCGCAAGAACCAATGGACGTCGTCACGAAGGCATGGCTGGCGCAAGCCTACAGTCTGTTGGGATTGGCGCAGACGGGGTCGGGCAAGGCCGCCGATGCGGTGGCGGCGTTGACGAAAGGCGTTGCGGTGTATCGCTCCCTGGCGCAAGTAGAGAAGAACTCGCAGCGAGTGCAGCTTTCTCTCGCGGATGCGATTGGGGCGCTTGGTGACGCCAACTGGCGCGCGGGGCGCAAACGGGATGCGTGCGAGGCATATGCGGATGCGGACTCGCGTTACCGGCAGATTGTCCGGACCGCGGTGAGCGCATCGCTGCAATCCGGAGCTCCGAAACGCGTGGCACAGGCGCTTGCGGAACGCTGCGCGGCGCGATAGGTCAACAGCGGCTGCGAAGTCGGGCCTACTCCATCCGCGGGCGTCGTCCTTGCGGTGGCGGTCCACCCGTCTGACATTGCAGCCACCGTGTCATTCCCACGTAGAGGAAACGGCGGCATGGCGGATACGGATCGGCCCGTGCTTCTCCCTGCATCAGGGGGAACTTCGCCTGGGCCTTGTCGATGGTCCACACATAACGGATCTGCCGAGCTTCGGCGTCTTTTCCGGTGGCGATCAAGCGGTACACGCGTCCATCGTCACTGAACGTGACCGGAGCGATGGACACGACCGTATAGTCGGTCCAAAAAAGCTGATCGCCTTCCCGCCAGATGACGAGGTTGAATGTCTGTGCCAAGCCGGCCGGATCGGCGCATTGCACGGCGCCCATCCAATCCCCGAGGAAGACATCGGCCGCTGCAGGAACTGGTTCCCGGCCTGAGCCCGGGCTAGGATTCGCCGGCGGCGGCCCTTGCACCGGTTGCAAGGACCATACTACTCCGCGACGGTCAGCCAATCCAGCGCCTTCCCACATCACAACGTTGCCATCGTCCTGGACCGAGAGGAAGTAGCTTCCTCTTCCGCGACTGCTCCGGCTACTCCACACCGCGTTCGGCGTACTGTCGGCTCCGGCACTCGCGCGCCCACGATACACGACCAGATTCCCGTCATCCTGGACCGCGAGATAGTAATCGCCGACGGCGCCGAAACTGCGGCTGCTCCAGACCGAACATCCAGCGTTGGGGCTACCCGCGCAATCGCCGCGATAGAGAACCAGGTTTCCGTCGGTCTGGATGGTCAGCCAGAACGCTCCCGAGGGCGACGTCAGCCGTCCAGCCGTCCCCGAGATTCCCGGGGACGCTGCAAGCCTCCCGTTCCGTCCCGGCATCGCGGCCAGCATCGAGTCCCCCTTCGCGATTCCAAATCCACTACTGATCCATACGATGAGAACTGCGATGCGAACCCGATTCATGCGGCCAGTATACACCTGGCATTTCCCGGCGGAAAGCCGTTACAAGAGCGGGAAAACGGGAGCTTGCGCGCTCGTCAACCGGAGATCGCGGTGACTGCGTCCTGTCACTCCTGTTGACGATCTACAAAAGATCCACTATCCTGTAGATATCCAACAGGAGATTCATGTCCACACCGAATACTGACCGCACCGGGATCCTGCAAGGCACGCTCGATCTGATGGTGCTGAAGACCTTGGAGTCGTTAGGGCCGCAGCACGGCTGGGGCATCGCGCAACGCATTCAGCAAGTCTCGGAGGAAACGCTTTCGCTGAACCAGGGCACGCTGTATCCCGCGCTGCTGCGGCTGGAACAGAAGGGCTGGATCGCCGCTGAGTGGGGCATTTCCGAGAACAACCGGCGCGCCCGTTTCTATTCGCTGACCAAAGCGGGGCGCAAGCAACTGGCTCGCGAGATCCGCAACTGGCAGACGCATGCCGGCATCCTTAGCAAGATCCTGGAGGCCTAGCGAATGCTCCGCACCATTGTTTGGAAGATCCGGCATCTGTGGCGGCGAGATGAGGTGGAAGCGCGGCTTCAAGAGGAGATGCAGCTCCATCTGGATGAGCTCGCCGCAAAACTGGAGCAGCGTGGCATGACTCCGCAGGATGCGCGGCGCGAGGCACGCCGCCAATTTGGCAACGTTACGCAGACGCTGGAGACGCATCGCCGGATGCGAGGCGCCGCATGGCTGGAAGATGCCGCGAATGATCTACGCCTTGCCGTGCGGATGCTGATGCGAACGCCGGGTCTCGCGCTGGTGGCGATTGTCGCGATCGCGCTTGGCGTCGGCGCGAATACCGCGGTGTTCAGCATGATGGATCAAGTGCTGTACCGGCTGCTGCCCGTGAAGGAGCCAGAGCGGCTGGTGCGGCTGCATCAGCAAGGCGGGACGTTCGGACAACGCGGCGCGTACCAGCTTTCCTATCCGATGTATCGCGACTTGAGGGAAGGGCAGAAGGTCTTCTCGCAGTTGTTCGCGCGCTTCCTGTCGCAGGCCAACCTGAGCATGGATGGAATCTCTGAGCGTGTTTGGGTGGAAGCCGTCAGTGGCAACTTCTATCAGGCCTTGGGGCTCAGTCCGCAACTCGGGCGCCTCATCGACCCATCGAATGAGCGCGAGCCGGGCGTGGTGCTGACCCACAGCTATTGGAAGACGCGCTTCGATTCGAATCCGGCCGTGCTCGGTAAGACGGTGGTGCTGAACAACCAGTCATACACGGTGATCGGGGTGTCGGCTCCTGGATTCGAAGGCATGGAGATTCATCCCTCGCCGCAGATGCGCGTTCCGGCGGCGGCACGGCCCGCCTTCGAACAGCGAACCGCGCGCATCTTCAATGTGTATGCGAGGCTCGCCGGCGGGATCAGCATGGAGCAGGCGCAGGCGGGCTTGCAGCCAGCCTACCGGGCCGCGCTCGAAGAGGAGTCGGCACATCTTCCGTATCTGCAGAACGACAGTGAATCGCGCAGGCGATATCTCACCGGCGCGGTTGTGCTGCGATCGGCTTCGCAAGGGGACGCCAGCAATCGCGAGGAAATGCGCATGCTCAGCCTCGTACTGCTGGTGATTGTGACGGCAGTGCTTCTGATTGCGTGCGCGAACATCGCCAATCTGCTGCTGGCCCGAGCGACCGCGCGGCAGAAGGAGATCGCGGTGCGGTTGGCGCTGGGCGCATCGCGATGGCGGCTGATCCGGCAGTTGCTTGTGGAGAGCACGATGCTCTCGATCACTGGCGGACTGGCGGGCCTGGGAGTTTCGTACCTTACGCTGGAATATGCACTGACCTTCGCACCGCCGGAGATGCCGACCAATGTCATCGCGGCGCCGGATCTGCGCGTGCTGCTGTTCAATCTTTCGATTGCAGCGCTGACGGGGTTGGTGTTCGGCCTTTTTCCGGCACTCGCGGCGACGAAGCCTGACGTCGCGCCGGTGCTGAAGGATCAAGCGGCGACCGCGTCGGGCAGCGTGTCGCAACACTGGTTGCGCAAGTTTCTGGTGACGGGTCAGATCGCGTTGTCGCTCACGCTGCTGATTGTGGCGGCGCTGCTGGCCCAGAGTCTGCGGGCAGTGCGCAGTGCCGACCCGGGCTTTCGCACGGAAGACCTGATTGTGTTCAACGTGAGTCCCACGATGAACGGCTACTCCGATGATGCGGTGCGCAGCTATCGCGAGCGCATGGCCGCCGAGTTGCGCAGGGACCCCGCAGTGGTGAGCGTGGGGCAGGGCAAGTACGCGGTGTTGAGTGGACAGTCCCAATACAATGCATTCACCTTTACAGGCACAGAGTCGCTTGGTTCGTTCGTCGATGTGGTGGATGCGCGGTTCTTCCACACACTCGGCATGCGCGTGCTGGCGGGGCGGGCGTTCCGTGAGGAGGACGTCGCGACTGGGCCTCGCGTGGCGATGGTCAACGAAGCATTCGTGAAGAACTACATGGGTGGAGGCGAGGCCGTGGGCCGCTCCATCGCGTTCGCCGCGAACAAGGGCACGGGGACGCGTCTCGAAGTCGTGGGCGTGGTGAAGAACGCGAAGACGACATGGGTGAAGGCCGCGCCGGATCCGCAGGTGTATCTCGCTGCGGCGCAGGAGAACGAACCGGGGCTTTCTGCGTTCTATGTGCGCTACCGCGGCAACCCCTCACAGGTGTACTTGACCATACGCAACGCGGCTCGCAAGCTGGACGCGAATCTTCCCATCTTCGGGATGCGAACCATGGATCTGCAGTTTGACACACGGCTTTCGGCGGAGCGCTTGACGGCATCCATGGCGACGGGCTTCGGCTCGATGGCCGGCATTCTCGCGATGGTTGGCCTATACGGTGTGATGTCGTTCCTGGTGTCACGGCGAACGAGTGAAATCGGCATTCGCATGACACTGGGCGCGTCGCGGCGCAGCGTGATCGGCATGGTGCTTCGGGAAGCGCTGGTGTTTGGCGGCGCCGGGGTTGTGTTGGGCGTGTTGATGGCGCTCGCTTCGGGGCGGTTCTTGAAGCGAATGCTTTTCGGATTGAGCCCGCAGGATCCGCCCACGCTTCTGCTCACCGCGATTCTCATGCTTGGCGTCACCATGGCGGCTGCGTTCATGCCGGCGTGGCGCGCGAGCCGGGTTGATCCTCTGCGCGCCTTGCGCCACGATTGAGGCTTGGAGTTGCAGCCACCGCCTGCGCATATTCTGCACGCGAGCCGCAGTGTTTGCATCAGGCTGGCATTTCGCGCGGTGCATGTTGTTGTGGACGCATGGAATTGCGGATGGCATGGCAACTGCACGGTTCGAAATCGGAGGTACGCTTCCGATGAAACGGAAATTCTTCGCATTGTTCGCGAGTGTGATGCTGATGGGCGCCGCGGCCATGGCTCAGGCGCCTGCCGAGAAAAGCAAAGAGAAGGCAGCGGCCGCGGAGGAGGGACGGCATTGTCCCAACTGTCCCCATGGCAAGCGTGACGGCAAAGGAATGAAGCACGGCCAGAAGGGCAAGGGCGCACAGGCCGGCGAAAAAGGCCATTGCGAGGGCTGCGGCAAGGGGCATCGTCACAATCGCTCTGACGGAGGGGGCAAGCACGGCAAGAGTGCGTGATTGGAGACAGCGCCGGCCGAAGCGCACGGCTATGATGGTCGTACCATGAACAAGACCTGGTTCGTAGCCGCAGCCGTGTTCCCCTGGATCGGCGCAGTCCTATTGGGAGCGGAACTGCCGGGGCGATACTTTCGCCTTCTGGAGGCAGGGACGGCGAAGGTGGAAACCCGGCTCAACGCGGAGGTGAGCCCCACCTTGAAGTCGATTGAATCGCAGAGCGGGTGGCGCCATTTCCCCTACGCGATCCTTGCGCCGGCGGTGCTTTACACGAAGCGTCATCCGGCGAATCCCCGTTTTGGCGACCAGCGCATGCGCGACCTTGCGATACGCATCGGTGATTTTCTCGCAAGCGAAGGCGAACGTGGCGTCTATGAGCCTCGCGGGGATAGCGATTGGGATGACTACATGTGGCTGGAAGCGTACCGTCTGCTGGGGGCGGAGCTTGGCGAGCCAAGAAAGGCGCGATGGCGCCGGGAACTTGAGAAGAACATCACGTTGCTGGTGCGGGACGCCGAAGACCGGGTCGATTTCCCGTGGTACAACTCGCCGTATATCGGAACGTCGCCGAACCATTATGCGTTGTGGGCGGCGAATCTGTATCTTGGCGGGAAATTATTTGGAAATCCTAAGTGGGTGGAGTTAGGCGCGAAGATCCTGAAGCGCTATGCCACCCTGGAGCAGACACCCGACGGTTACTGGGGAGAACACAGCCGCAACGGCCCAACCACGGGCTACAATCATCTTACTCTGTCGGCGCTGGCTGTGTATTTCGAGCACAGTGGCGATCGTGAGATCCTGCCAGCGCTGCGGCGCGCGACGGACTTTCATAAGCACTTCACATTTCTCGACGGGACTCCTGTGGACGTGATCAACGACCGGAACCGGCACTGGGGAGTAAGTGCGTGGAGCCAGTTCGCGTTTTCGCATTTCCCGGACGGGCGCGGGTATGCGGAGTTTCTCTCGGGCTTCTTCCAGCCGGAGACGTTGACGGTGGATGCTCTGGGGCGTCTGGCGCAGGATGCACTCTACTATCATGAAGGTCCGGTGGAGCAAGCGCCGCAAGTCCGTCCCAACTATGCGCACCGGCTGCAAGTGCCGGCGTCGGTGAGGAAATCGGGAGAGTGGCAGATCGCGCTTTCGGGAATCATCGACACGCAGGCGATCAATAGCCGTTTCTATCTCGACCGTCAAGGTCACGTCAGCATCTTTCATCAGAAATTGGGACAGATCATCACGGGAGCGAACTCGAAACGGCAGCCGGAACTGGCAACGTTTACCGAAATCGTGGAGAAGACGCTGGTACACATGCCACTCAGCAGCCGCCTTCAGACGGGAGGCGCGGAAGACCGGTTATCGCTTGCTTACAATACCTTTTTTAGCGATTTGTACGTTACGCCCTCGGCGGCTTCTCTTTCGATGCGATTCGTGATCAGTGGCCGGGGGCGGCCCGGGCCGGAGACACGGCTCAACTTACAGCTTTGCCTGAAGGCTGGTGAGACGCTGGAGACCGGTTCGGCGAAACGGGTGAACCTAAGTGCGGAGCGGGTGGAACTTACGGGCGCGGATGTGGGTGGACGGATCTCCCATCGCGGATGGAGTCTCGATGTTCCCGCGGAGGCGTCGCTGACCTGGCCCGTCTTCCCGCACAACCCTTACACGGACACCGCGGAGACCGATTTGCGGTACGCCGTCGGCAGGTTGAGCGTGCCGCTGGTACTGAAGCCGCAGCCCGGACGCTATGTCCGCGCGCACGAATCTGAGTTGGTTTTCCGGCTACGCGTACCATAGGGCGGCGTCCGGTAACCGGCGCGCTGTAACAGCACTCGGCCCGGCCGGGACTTAGCGGTCCTGCGAACTAACATCGTCGGCCTATCGTGAATTGGGAGTCGCGAACCGCGAAATGAAGGCGAAACCTCCGCAGGCACTCTGAAGACGGCCACCTCCCCCGAGATCAACCCATCTCCCGAATGCCCGCGGAAGATCTTTAGCATTTGTAGCAGCCTTTGCGCGCCCGCGCCACCAAAAAAATGCGCCGCAGCTGCTTTTCAACAGGATTATTTCTTCCTGCTACTCAGTGACTTAGACATCCGGTTGCTGTGGGAAAGCTGTGAATAAAACAGTGGAGGCGTGATTTGTTTCCGGTGTGCGTGTTGCGCGCCGGCTGGATTGCGGTGCGGCCTGCCTGGCGGGCCGTTGTGTTCTCCGGGCGCGCTCCGGCAGTGTCTTAGAGCGATGTGCCTTGACGATGGTGCGGCGCAGGCCCGGATAGCGTTAAGATGTGGCTTCACTTCCTCACGAAAGCGAGCGCTGAATGAACGTCCTTGGAGTCCATGCCATTACCCGCCGGCCGATTGAAGTTCGCTTCGATCGTGCATTTACCTCCGTCGACGAACTCGTCGACACCCCGCCAGACGATCTGCCGTTTCTGAGTCCCGGATTCATTGACCTGCAAGTGAACGGTTTCGCCGGTGCGGACTACTGCAGTCCGGAAACCAGCCTGGAAGCAATCGATCATTCGCTTAAAGTCCAGTTTTCGGCGGGTGTGACCCGGCTCCTGCCAACAATCATCACCGGAGGACCCACCGAGATCATTGGCGCGCTGAAAAACCTTGCGGAGGCCAAAGAGAAGCTACCGCACGGGCATGCCATGGAGGGATTTCATGTCGAGGGGCCACATATCTCTCCGGAAGATGGTCCCCGCGGAGCCCATCCGGCACGCTGGGTGCGCCCCCCCGATGTGGAGGAATTCCGGCAGTGGCAGGACGCGGCACGCGGCTACATCCGGCTGGTGACGCTGAGCCCGGAGTGGCCGGAGGCGCCAAAGTACATCGAAGCGCTGGTGCGGGAAGGGATCGTGATCTCGATTGGGCACACCAAAGCCACCAGCGAACAGATCGACGACGCCGTGCGGGCCGGCGCGACGAAGTCGACCCATCTCGGCAACGGCGCTCACATGACCTTACAGCGGCATCCGAATTACATTTGGGACCAAATGGCCAACGATCAACTGGCGGCCGGGTTCATTGTGGATGGCTTCCACTTGTCGGCGTCTTTCCTGAAGTGCGCGGTAAGGGCGAAGGGTCTGGAGCGCTCCATTCTTGTGACGGATGCGGTTGCTCCAGCGGGTTGCGAACCGGGGTACTTCCGGCTGGGCGAGGTGGACGTGGAGTTACTGCCGGAAGGCAAGGTGGTGATGCGCGGCGGCACGCGGCTGGCCGGCGCCGCACTGCGAATGGACACGGCCGTCGGCAATACGGTGCGCATGGCGGAAGTCGGGCTCGGCGCAGCCGTGACCATGGCGGCACGCAATCCCGCCCGGGTGGCACGAGTGGCCAACCGGTTACGCGGCCTGGAGGCCGGCGAACGGGCGGATCTGGTGGAGTTCACCTTCGACACGGTGGCAAGCCGGCTGAGCGTGCTGCGAACCTGGCTTTCCGGTGAATTGGTGTACCAACGGAATTAGTTCATGGCAGAGCACGGTGACAATATCACACAGTTATTGGCCCACTGGAGTACCGGGAAAGACAAACACGCCCTTGACGAACTTACTCCGCTGGTATATCGCGAGTTGCGGAAGCTGGCCGACAGTTACCTCAGGCGGGAGCGTGCCGGTCACACCCTGCAGCCAACGGCGTTGATCCACGAGGCGTACATGCGGATGGTGGACCAGCGTTTGCCGGAGTGGCGCAGCCGGGCGCATTTCTATGGAGTCGCCGCCCAGTTGATGCGGCAGATTCTGTGCGATCATGCCCGGGCCAAACGGGCAGCCAAACGCGGTGGTGACGATAAGAAGGTGGTTCTGCTGGAGGCGGTGAACTACTCCGATGAGCGGCCGGATGAAATGGTGGCGCTGGATGATGCGTTGAAGGACCTGGCGAAGCTCGACGGGCGCAAGGCGCGCGTCGTGGAGCTTCGTTACTTCGGCGGTTTGAGCGTGGCGGAGACGGCGGAAGTGCTGGGTGTCTCGGTGGCGACGGTGGGCAGAGAACTGCGGTTTGCCGAAGCTTGGCTCCACAAGGCATTGCGCGGGGAGTAAGTTGCGGAGGGGCAAGGCATAACTTCGTGCGCGGTCTCCGAAAGCGGGGGGTGTGACGTACGGGTTACGAGATCCGGGAGATGCGCCGGGCTATCAGGGCCTCGACAATCTTGTGTGCGCCCCAAGTGGGCAGATTGCCAGTGGGGGAAGGACCCACTCGAACAGTTGATGGTTAGATTCGATAGCCGGCGAGGAGTGATCTCTGGAAACGGATCTCGCAGGGGCCTGGCGACAGAGCCCACTTTAGGTGACTTGAGCAGCCTCGAAAGCGACAATGTGTGCCGGCCCGTCAACAGAGCGGGAAGGCCGAAGCCGAAAGGGAAGAGCCAGGCGCGTGGCTCGTCAACAACAGATAACCATCTGCACCTCTCGGACCACCGGGGGTAGCGAGCGCGGAATGCCAGGAAGGTAATCTGCGTCAGTGGGGGAGTCCCGAGATGGTCGAGGAGTAGCAAGCCTCCAACGGCATCGTCAGGATGCCGGACCATCCGGGCGCCGCCAAAGGTCATAGCGAAGCCTGGTAACTCCGGTGGAGCGAAGGGCACTTACTTCAAGCCGGAAAGCCGGATGCGGGAATCTGCATGTCCAGTTTGATTAGCGGGAATGGGAAACGGGACGGTCCGTGGTCAGCACCCGCGCCCCTTCTCGACTCTACCGAGGCGACAGGGTGAACCCTGTGCTACCGAGATGACATTCGCACCCAATCCGAGCCGAGGCGCCTTCGCGCGCTTGGCGGTCGTTAGTGCAGGTGCAGGGACTACCAGAAGAACATCACCGGCTCGGCGCACCCCGGCTTGTCAACGGCGGCAGGCAGGAGTGGAATAGGGAGTATGATTTCTGCGCTGCTCTTCTTGTTCGTCTACTTCCCCTGCTCTGCACAATCCTCTGAACGCGTCACGCTTCCTTTGGATGGCGAGTGGTCCGTTGCGGAATCCAGGCCGCCGGAGCCGCCCGATGCTTCGGCCTACACTCGCAAAGCCCCGGTTCCGGGGCTAGCGAATCTCGCACAGCCGCCTCTTCCCGACGTTGACCAGTTCGACTCACGCGAGTTCATCTCCGCCTCGATCCGGGAGAGGAAACTCCCAGAGTCCGCCCGGGTGGAAGCGGCCGGCGTCACCCGCCAGCAACGCGACTATCTCTGGTTCCGTCGCACGTTTCGAGCACCCGCCGCGCACGCGGCCGCGATCCTGAAGGTTGGCAAGGCGCAATTCGGCACCGCCGTCTGGCTGAATGGCACAAAAATTGGCGAGCATCTTGGCTGCTTCACCGCCGGATACTTCGACTTACGCTCCGCGATTCGCTTTGGCGCGGAGAACGAAGTGGTGATCCGGATTGGTGCGCATCCTAGCATGGTACCGGTTTGGGCGCCGGCCGGGACGGACTTCGAGAAGTACAAGTGGACCCCGGGTATCTATGACTCTGTGTCGATCGCCTTTTCGGGCCTGCCTATCATCGAATCGGTGCAGGTCGCGCCGAGACTTGCGGAATCCGCGGCCTTAGTCCAGGCCCACTTACACAACCCAGGCCAGACGGCCGTCTCCTTTTCGCTGCGGCACGCCGTGGGCACTGTTTCGGGCGCCGTCCCCCTGACGCTGAAACCCGGCGAACGGCGCACTGTCACCCACACCCTGAAACTCGCGTCGCCGCATCTCTGGACGCCGGAGGACCCCTTCCTCTACACACTCAAGACCTCTACGGGGGGCGACTCGCTCGCCACCCGCTTCGGAATGCGGGAGTTCCGCTTCGATACCGCGACCAAACGAGCCTATCTCAACGGGAAGCTGTATTTCCTTCGCGGTTCGAATATCACGCTGCACCGGTTTTTCGAGGATCCGGAATGTAAGCGGCTCCCATGGGACCGCGCCTGGGTGCGTAAGTTGTTGGTGGATCATCCCAAACACATGAACTGGAACTCATTCCGCTTTTGTATCGGGCCGGTGCCGGATTTCTGGTTCGATATCGCCGATGAAGCTGGATTGCTCATCCAGAACGAGTTCTTTATCTGGAATGGCCGTGAGAATTTCCCACCTTACCGGACCGAAGAGTTACTGGCGCAGTACACAGAATGGATCCGCGACAACGCCAATCACCCGAGTGTCGCCATCTGGGACTCGAACAATGAAACCGACGCGCCGGTGCTGCGGGACGCGATCATTCCGAGGATGCGCAAACTGGATCTTTCCAGCCGCCCCTGGGAGAACGGCTATGGCATTCC
>JAEUQE010000220.1 GCA_016789785.1 Bryobacterales bacterium | reverse complement strand
GGCGACCGATATTTCCTCTCAAAAGTTTCTCACATTTACGTCGTTTATGAGTTGACGAAATCCAAAGCCGAGCGTGAGTTAGTAACATCACGCCTCGTGACCGCTGCTAACCCCGAGCGCGTCACCGTCGCCGCCCGCATTGCCCGTTAACCTGCCCGTCCGGTCTCCGAAACAACCTGTGCCCCGGAAGCGATTCAAAGCTCGACGTGTCTCCCCGTGCGCTTCCGGGCCGCCTACCCGATATGTAGCCGCTCTGCCGGAGTGCGCTCCTGGCCCTGATACGCGATCTTCAACAACGGCGGCGCAATCATCGTGGTCAGAATCGCCATGAATACGACGACGCTGTAAGTCTTGTTCGAGATCACCCCGAGCACCAGGCCCAGTTGCGCCACCACCATCCCGACTTCGCCGCGAGGGATCATGCCCACGCCGATCCGGAACATGTCGGCCTTACCCATGCTCCAGGCGCCGAGTCCCGCCGCCAGTTTCGTCACCACCGCGATCACCGTGACCAGCGCCGCCGTCCCCAGCACTGCCGGATCGCCGAGTACCGATAGGTCAAAGTGCAACCCGATGCCTACCAGGAAGAACGGCACCAGTGTCTCCGTCACGCCGTGCACCAGATCGTGTTCACGATGCCCCACGCTCTCGGCCAGCGCCATCCCCGCCAGGAAGGCTCCGATGATCGCCGCCACGCCCGCATAACTGGCCAGCAGCGCCAGTCCGAACAGGAGCACCAGCGAAAGATTGAACCGGCTTTCCACTGCGGAGAGATTCGTTTCGATCGCCGGCAATACACGGAGAATCAGCCGGTTGCCCCAAACTGCCACCACCACTGTGAATCCGATGGATAGTACCGCGGTCAGCCCCAGGTCCAGCAGGTTCACCTGGCCTCGTGCCAGACTGCTTACCACCGCCAGCACGATCAACCCCAGCACATCGTCAATCACGGCTGCCGCGAGGATCGTGCGGCTCGCCATGTGCTGCAGACATCCCTTCGCCGCCAGCACCTGCGCCGTGATCCCGACGCTCGTCGCCACCAGCGCAGCGCCAACAAACAGCGCTTCATTGAATGGATAGCCAAGCGCCGAGACTGCCGCCCACCCCACAACAAACGGCGTCACCACGCCGATCACCGCCACCAGCGATGCGCTACGCCCAACGGCGAGAAGTTCCGATGGCTTGACCTCCAACCCGACGCGGAAGAGCAGAAACATTACGCCCAGTTCCGAAAGCGCAGTCATGGTGTCACTCGACTTCACCCATCCCAACACGGCCGGCCCAATCAGGATGCCAGCGGCAATCTCGCCCACGATGGCAGGCTGCCGCAGCCGCTCAAAGATCTCGGCAAAGAGCTTCGCCGCTCCGAAAACGAGTAGCAATGCGAGAGGAAGCTCCCCATGGCCAGCGGCCAGGAAGAGCGCAATTGGGGATTGTGAGAGGAACTCCACAGGATGTCTTTCTAGAGGCTACCCTCTAGCCTATGGTCGTGTCTCTCACGTGGATACATGACATGCCGCCCGCACGAATACGCGGTTTTCGCAAATCCGCGAAGGCCAGCCCACGTGACGCATTCCGAAAATTCGGCCAGGTATCGACGGGGATCTCTCAGATCTTGGTCTTCCGCACACCGACTGTCCGGCTTGGTCTCCAGAACCTTCCGCCTCCGAGTTGCCAGATCTTGACCATAGCTTGCCACCTGATTCACCCCATTCGATGAAGTCCCGCCCAGATCAAGTTGCAGGTTCCATGAGCGGGGATCTCGCCCCGCTGGGGGGCTGAACGCTGATTGCCGAGTGCGGATGGCTGCGCCACGAATCCGTGACTGCAACTGCGAAGGGAGTATTAGGGCAGTTCGCGAATGCGAATGTTCCGGAACCAAGCCTTGGTGTTGTGATGCTGAAGCGCGATCGGCGATTGTTCCCTGCGATGATCCAGCAGCACCGCGGTGATCGCTGCCCGCATCGACCCCGGCGGCGCCCACAGCAGGCCGGGCGCATCGAGACTTCCCGATGCGGCCTTCTCCCCGTCCAGCCAGTGCTCCACCGCCATGCCTCGCACCACGATGCGCCCCTTGTGAAACTCGCCGCCCTTCGCTGGCTTCGACTTTACCGCTGGAATGTACTCATACACCGCGCCCGCCGCCCACTTGCCGCCACGCTGGGAGTCGGCCGTGGTGAGGTCATCGGACAACTGATACTCCATGCCCAACACCGTGAAACGACCCGCCTCAGGAGTGTTTCGCAGATGCGGCAGCACCACCACTTCCGACGACTTGGTGGCCCCACCCCGCGACGAGAAGTAATACTGCCCCTGCAGTTTGTACTTCACGCCCGAGTTCCCTTTTTCCGGAACCTTCCACTCGAATTCGAGTTCGAAGTTGCGGAACTCCCGCAGGGTGGTAAGGTCGGACCGCGTCGAGCCGGGAATCGCGGTCAAACATCCATCTTCGATCGCCCAGGCCGATTTCCCGGCAATCAGACGGTTCTCCCAGCCTTCGAATGTCCGCCCATCGAAGAGAGAAATCCACTCCTGCGCCGGAGCATGGATACACGCCGCGGCAAAAACCATCAAACCGATGCGCACAGTCAACTTACTTCTCGCCTGTCGCCAACTTGCTATGGTGCCGGCTGTAGCCGAAGTAAATCATCAGGCCCAGCCCCAGCCACAGGAACAGCCGCAGCCAGTTCGACCATCCCAGTCCAAACATCAACAGGAAATTCGCCAGCACACCGAGGATCGGCACAAGCGGAACCAGCGGCGTCTTGAATGGGCGCGGGTGCTCGGGATGCGTCTTGCGCATCACCATCACGCCGATGCAGACCAGCACGAAGGCAAACAATGTCCCGATGCTCGTCATCTCTCCCACCACGTTGATTGGTGCGAAGGCCGCAAACAAACTGACGAACACCATGAACAGCAGGTTCGACCGCCACGGCGTCAGGAAGCGAGGATGAATGTCGGAGAACAGCCGCGGCAGCAGACCATCCCTCGACATCGAGAAGAACACTCGGGACTGCCCCAGGAGCATCACCAGAATCACCGACGTGTAGCCCGCCAGAATGGCGAACTTCACTGCCTTGTTCAGCCAGATGAACGGCGTGCGATCCACCGCCAGCGCTACCGGCGCAGCCGAGCCCTTGAAGTCCTTGTAGTTCACGATGCCGGTCAACACGTGGGCGAACAGCACATACAGCAACGTGCAGATGATCAGTGAGCCGATGATGCCAATCGGCATACTCTTCTGCGGATTCTTCGCTTCCTGCGCCGCCGTCGAAACGGCATCGAATCCGATGAACGCGAAGAAAACCACGCCCGCCGCTCTCACCACACCGCTCCATCCGAACTCGCCGAACGTGCCGGTATTCTCAGGAATGAACGGCGTGTAGTTCTGTTCGTTGATGTAGCTCCAGCCCACCAGGATGAAGATCACCACCACCGTGACCTTCACCACCACGATCACCGCATTCACCCGCGCCGATTCCTGAATGCCGACGATCAGCAGCAACGAAATCATGCAGACAACGAAGATCGCCGGCAGATTCACGATGCCCGGTGTCGCCGCATAGGGCGAGTTCGCCAGCGCCTGAGGGAAGTCGATGCCGAAGTCTTTGAGCAACGAAGTGAAATACGCCGACCAACTCACCGCCACCGTGGACGCACCGACCGCGTACTCCAGCACCAAGTCCCAGCCAATGATCCACGCCAGCAACTCACCCATCGTCGCGTAGGCGTAGGTGTAGGCACTGCCCGCAATCGGAATCATGGTCGCGAATTCGCTGTAGCACATGCCCGCGAACGCGCAGCCGACAGCCGCCAGGATGAACGACAGCACCACCGCGGGACCCGCGTGCTCGGCTGCCGCAATGCCCGTCAGCGAAAACAAGCCGGCGCCGATGATCGCGCCGATACCCAGCGCCACAAGTTGCGTCGAGCCGAGCGTCCGCTTCAGCGTGTGTGAACCGCCCTCTGACTCCGCAATGATGCGGCTTAACGGCTTGACCGAGGTCAGACCCATTCGTTGCTCTCCTTCAGTACAAACCGTGAACTATACCATATCCCCAAGATTTCTTCGCCACTCTTCCACGCGCGCCCGAATCTCACCGTACGCGCCGCCCTCCGGTATCAGATCGCGGATAATCGCCAGCGAATCGGCTCCGGCCTCCAAAACCCGTGGCGCGTTCTCCAGCGTGATTCCCCCAATTGCCACCAGAGGCTTCTTCGTCGACCCGCGAAGTAGCTTCAGTGTTTCGACCCCGACCACCGGATCCGGGTTCTCCTTCGACCCCGTCGCAAACACCGGCCCGATCGCCAGATAGTCCACCGGCATCCCGTCCCCTTCGGCAAGTTGCGCGGCATTGTGCGTCGAGTACCCGAGTAATCTGTCGGTCCCGATCAGGCGGCGCGCCTCCACCGGCGGCAGATCCGTCTGCCCCACATGCAGCCCGCAATCGAGCAGCATGGCGATATCGGCGCGATCGTCGATGACCAGTCTCGCGCCTGCCTCCGCGCACATGGCCGCAACACGCACGCAGTCCGCATAGAGAAGCCTCGAGAACTGGCCCTTGTGCCGCACCTGCACCAATCGCGCGCCACCGTCGAGGAATGCGCGCGCCGTCGCTACCAATGCGAGCCCGTGGCGTTCCAGGGTTGCGGTATCGGCGATTGCGTAAAGCTTCGGAATCATTCCTTCCCATCTTGCCGCACCTTGTTCCCGGCAGAATGCGTGCGGCTGATAGACTTCCGAAATGGGGCGGTTGGACCTGGAAACGAACATGCCATTGCCGGCTGGAGAGACCGTTTGGCTCGTGGCCGAGTGGATTCTCCTCGCAGTTTGGTTTACGGCGGCCATTGTCACAATGTATCCGGGTCTTGGAAGGGCACTCTATTTGTCGGGAGGGCTGTTCTCCAGCTACGGTGCTGACCTCACCTTTCCGGCTTGGTTCTACATCCAATTGCGGCGCAGGCCTTTGCGGATGCTCCGTTGGATTCGATGGCTTGGCGGCTCTCCGGAGCTAGCCGCGGTCAGTATCTTCGTGGTTGGCCTGGTTGCTGAGATCAGTCAGCTCTACTGGCCGCGAGGCATCTTTCGTGGAACCTTTGACCCCTTCGACATCGCCGCTTACGGTGTCAGCCTGCTGGTCTGCTACAGTGCCGAGCAGGTGACACCTTCGTAGTGGCGCCCCACAAATAACCCATCCACACCGTTTTGCACGGCATCACACACCCCGATGCCGCAAATCTCCCGCCGCTCCTTCTTCGCCCTCGCTGCCGCGATCCCCGCTCACGCCGCCGACACCACATCGTGGCCCCAATGGCGAGGTCCCGATCGCACCGGCATCACCACCGGCGAGGCTTGGCCCGACCGGCTTGACGGACTCCGCCCCCTCTGGCGCGTCGAGATGGACAAGGGATATCCCGGCCCCATCGTGACTGGCGGCATGGTCTACGTCGCGGAAACGGCCAACACCAATACCGAGGTGATCCGCGCCCTCGACCGTAAGACAGGCAAGGAAATGTGGCGCGCCTCCTGGCCTGGCAAGCTATCGGTTCCGTTCTTCGCCAAAAAGAACGGCGACTGGATTCGCTCCACTCCCACCACCGACGGCAAGACGCTCTACGTGGGCGGCATGGAAGAGGTGCTTGTCGCACTCGACGCCAAGTCCGGCAAGGAGAACTGGCGAGTGGACTTCCCCAAGCGCTTCTTGACTCCCAAGCCCGACTTCGGATTCGCTTCCTCTCCTCTGCTCGACGGCAATGCCGTCTATGTCCAGGCCGCGAATTCCACCGTCAAGCTCGATAAGAAGACCGGAGCGACCATGTGGCGCTCGGCCGCCTACGATGGCGGCATGATGGAGAGTGGCGCCTTCTCGTCACCAACCTTCGCCACCATCCATGGACGGCGCCAACTCCTCGTGCAGACCCGCACCAAGCTTAACGGGCTGGATACCGAATCCGGTGACGTGCTCTGGAGCGTCGATGTGCCGAACTATCGGGGCATGAACATTCTGACGCCCCTACCGTACGGCAACATGGTCTTCACCAGCAGTTACCGCATGGATTCCTTCCTCTTCCGCATCGGCCAGGACAACGGCAAGTTTCGCGCCGAAGAGGTGTGGCGAAACAAAGCCAAGGGGTACATGTCGACGCCTGTCCGGCTTGGTGATCACGTCTACATGCATTTGCAAAATCAGCGATTCCTCTGCATCGACCTCCGCAACGGGGAAACCTGCTGGACCTCCGAGCCCTTCGGCCAATACTGGTCCATGGCCGTCCGCAACGACAAGATCCTGGCCCTGGACGAACGCGGTGTGTTGAATCTGGTCCGCGCGAATCCGTCGAAATTCGAATTGCTGGATTCGAAAGAGATCAGTGGCCAGCCCTGCTGGGGCCACCTCGCCATCGCCGGCAACGACCTTTATGTTCGTGAGTTGACCGCCATCGCGGCCTACCGTTGGGAGTCCGCACCTCTTCCCGCGCGCCCCTCGGAAGATTAGCGGCCAGGAGTCGGCCGAGCCGTCGGCTCACCCGCCCCAACCCTCAATACTGTTCACTGTTGCCTCGACATGCTTGTCGAGGCGGCCGACTGAAGTCTGCGTTACCGTAGCCGGCACCGATTCCAGTTCCTTGTGAGTCTGCCGCGTCCCGCCTCCTCCCCAGACCCGTTTCCACGTGTTTCCGATTTTCCTTGACACCTGCCATCAAAGTGATATCATATAAATATCAAAAGGAGATCACGATGATTCGCGAGTTGGATCGCTCAACGATGTCCGGAATGGCGATGTTGTTGCTGACTTTGCTCGTTCTGGTCCTCTGCATCTATGGTTTTTTCTGGGTCGGCCGGGAGATTCCGCGTTCCGAACGCGGCCTGCCGATTCTGGTATTGGCGCTTTTCATCCTCGCCGACATGTTGGTGTTGGCCGGCCTGTTTACGGTTGCCCCGAATCAGGCTGTCGTCCTGCAGTTGTTTGGCAAGTATGTCGGAACGGCGAAGCGAACGGGCCTTCAGTGGGCCAATCCCTTCTACTCCAAGAAGAAGATCTCGCTCCGGGTCCGCAACTTCGAAACCGAGCACCTCAAGGTGAACGATCATGATGGCAATCCGATCGAGATCGCGGCCGTCGTGGTCTGGAAGGTGGTGGACTCCGCCGAGGCCGTCTTCGAAGTCGACAACTACGAGAACTATGTCCACGTGCAAAGCGAGAGCGCACTGCGGAACCTCGCCACTGCGTACTCTTACGACGCCCACAACGAGGCCGATATGTCGCTGCGTGGCAACACCGCCGAGGTCGCGGCGCACCTGCAGAAGGAAATTCAGGACCGGCTGTCCAAGGCCGGCGTGGAGGTGATGGAAGCGCGCATCAGCCACTTGGCCTACGCTCCGGAGATCGCAGCCGCGATGCTTCAGCGCCAGCAGGCATCCGCGATCATCGCCGCCCGGCAGAAGATCGTGGAAGGCGCGGTTGGCATGGTGGAGATGGCGCTCGAACTGCTGGCAAAGAACAAGATCGTGGAGTTGGATTCCGAGCGCAAGGCCGCGATGGTGAGTAACCTCCTGGTTGTGCTTTGCGGTGAGCGCGCCACGCAGCCGGTGATCAACACGGGGAGTATCTATCACTAAGTGTGAACTGGCACGGTCCTCTATGGAACGGCCCGCTGTGGGAACGACCGGAAGGACCTGCCGCATAAAGTGTTTGAAATGGCCATGAACAGATAGGATGAAGTACTGATGGACGGCCGGAAGTCATTTCTGTTGCGCGTGGATGGAGAACTCCTGGATGCTCTCCGGCGCTGGGCGGACGATGATCTGCGCAGCCTGAACGGGCAGATCGAGTTTCTCCTCCGCCGCGCGCTTCGGGATGCCGGCCGTCTTACTCCTTCCCCAGATAAAAGAACCGGATCAGAAATAGAATTGTAAGTACGTAGACCAGCCCGTTGACCTTCCGAAACTCCCCCTTTGCCATCCGCAACAAAGTGTAGGCTGTAAATCCGAACGCCAGCCCATTGGCAATACTGAAACTCAGCGGCACGGTCACCATGGTGAGAAACGCGGGGATCGCGGTCACCGTATCGTCCCAGTGGATCTCCCGCGCGTGCGAGGCCATCAACGACCCCACGATGACCAGCGCCGGAGCCGTGGCAGCCGCCGGAATCACACCCGCCAGAGGCGCCAGAAACACCGCGATCAGAAACATCAGCCCCACCACAATCGCTGTTACTCCGGACCGGCCTCCTGCCGCCACGCCCGCGGCACTCTCAATGTAGCTGACCACCGTGGAAGTACCCGTGAGCGATCCACAGATCGTCGCCACCGAATCCGTCAGCAGAATGCGGTTCACGCGCGGAATGCGCCTCGCGTCGTCGAACAATTGAGCCTTCGTTCCAACGCCCACCAGTGTGCCGATGTTGTCGAACAGATCAACAAAGAGAAACACAAACACAATCTCGATCAGCCCCACTTTCAACGCGCCGGCGACATCGAGTTGCAGCGCGGTTCCCGCGAGCGCGAACATCGAGTAGGGCTGCGGCGTCCATTGGAAAACGCCGGTCAGCAGCCCCGCCACCGTTGTCCCCAAAACGCCGATCAGAATCGCCCCCCGCACCTGCCACGCCATCAATGCCGACATCAGAATCAGCCCGCCGAGAGCCAGAACAGTGGAAGGCGCTCGCAAGTTGCCCAGCGTTACGAGCGTCGCCGGACTCGCCGCGATGATTCCGGAGTTGCGCAGTCCGATGAACGCAATGAACAGCCCGATGCCGACCGCGACCGCGGCGTACAGCTCCGTCGGGATGGCCGAGAGAATCAGTTGCCGCAGACCCACCACCGTCAGCAGGAGAAACGCAACGCCGGAAAGGAACACCGCGCCGAGTGCCACCTGCCAGGACAGCCCCATGCCCTTCACCACGCTGTAAGTGAAGTAGGCGTTCAGTCCCATGCCCGGCGCGAGTGCGATCGGATACCGTGCGTAGGCGCCCATCAGAATCGAGCCAACCGCCGACGCCAGGCACGTGGCCGCCGTCACCGCCGCAACCGGCATTCCCGTCTCGCTCAGAATCGCGGGATTCACGAAGATGATGTAGGCCATCGTCATGAACGTGGTCAGTCCGGCGACAATCTCCGTTCGCCAGTCGGTTTGAAGCTGCCGGAACTCAAAGTACGATTCCAGGCGTTCGCGGAAGTTGGGCATCCGAATCAGTATCGCCGGAACGGGCATCGCCGCGCCGCGCCACTCCCCGCGCTGCTCCCTGGTTGGCTCACTCCGAGGCAAGGCGGCTACAATGTAGCGATGGCATCCGGAACCATGTCACTTCTCACTCCCGAGGTGATCGCGAAATACCAGCCCGTCATCGGGTTGGAAGTCCACGTCCAGCTTGCGACGAATACGAAAATCTTCTGTGGCTGCCCAACCGGGTTCGGCGCCCCGCCCAATACGAACGTCTGCCCGGTGTGCATGGGGCTGCCAGGCGCGCTCCCCGTGTTGAGCCGCGCCGCTGTGGAGATGGCCGTCCAGGCCGGGCTCGCGCTGAACTGCCGCATCAATCCGTTCTCCCGGCTTGCCCGCAAGAACTACTTCTATCCGGATCTGCCCAAGGGCTATCAGATCTCGCAGTACGACCAGCCGCTCGCCGAGCATGGCTTCGTCGAAATCGAAGTGGATGGCGTCACCCGGAAGATCGGCGTCACCCGTGTGCACATCGAAGATGACGCCGGCAAGAGCCAGCATGAAGGCTACAAGGATTCCGAGCGCTACACCTACGTCGACCTGAACCGCTGCGGCACACCCTTGATTGAGATCGTCAGCGAGCCGGATATGCGCACTTCCGACGAAGCCTACGCCTATCTCACGGTGCTCAAGCAGGTCTTGCAGTTCGTCGAGGTCTCCACCTGCGACATGGAGAAGGGGCACCTGCGCTGCGACGCCAACGTGTCCGTGATGTTGAAGGACGCTGCCGAGTTCGGCACCAAGGCCGAGGTGAAGAATCTCAATTCGTTCCGCTTCCTCAAACAGGCGCTCGACTACGAGATTCTCCGCCAGATCGCTGTAGTGGAGGGCGGCGGCCGGGTGATTCAAGAGACGCGCCTCTACAATCCCGACCTGGATGAAACCTTCAGCATGCGCAGCAAGGAAGCCGCGCACGACTACCGCTACTTCCCCGAGCCCGATCTGGTGCCGGTGCGGATCAGCGGCAAATGGCTCGGCGAGATCCGTTCGAAGATGCCGGAACTGCCTGCCGCGAAGAAACTGCGCTTCGTCGAAACCTATGGCATTCGCGATTACGATGTGCAGGTGCTGACGTCGACGCGCGCCATCGCGGACTACTTCGAAGCGGCTGCCAAGGCCTCCACGGATCCCAAGGCCG
The DNA here is from genome assembly GCA_016789785.1 of Bryobacterales bacterium. Next base: position 4,998 of record JAEUQE010000220.1, on the reverse strand, counting down.
CTGCCAACTGGGTGATGGGCGACCTGATGGGCACGCTCAAAGCGGAGGGCAAGGAGATCACCGAGTCGCCGGTCACGCCGGAGCGGCTCGGCGAGCTCGTGACGCTCATCGCCAAGGGGGAACTGTCGGGCAAACTCGCCAAGGATATCTTCCCGAAAATGTTCGCGACCGGCGATTCGGCAAGCGCCATCATGGATCGCGAAGGTCTCAAACAGATCAGTGATTCGAGCGCTCTCGAGAAGATTGTGGATGACGTGATCGCCGCCAATCCCAAACAGGTCGAGCAGTTCAAGAGCGGCAAGACCACCGTCATCGGCTTCTTTGTCGGCCAGATCATGAAGGCTTCCCGCGGGCAGGCGAATCCTGGTCTGGTGAACGAGATCCTGAAGCGAAAGCTCTCTTAACTCTCGCTGCGACGCGTCCGCGGGGCCTGCCTCGCGCTCGCCGCGAAGCGAAGCCCGTGTGATCGCGGCTTCGCTCGCAGCAATACTTGCGGAAGGCTATTGCGGCGTAACCCGGCTCGCAATGCCCGTGATCGTGGTGCCGGCGCCGGTCTCCGAGTAGTAGATCGTGTTGCCCGCCGTCGCCACCACAAAGTTCATGACATAACTGACGCCGGCCGCCTGATAAGTGGCTGTGCCGGTGCAATCAGCGTTGAGTTCGAAGGTCCCCGAGATTTCACGCCGTTCCACCTGGCCACCGGACGACGCGCTGTAGACGCCTGTCACCCGGCCGGAATTGAAGTTGAAGATGCCCACTTCCGATAGCGAGAAAACCCTGCCATCGGCGGAAGTGGAGCCCTGCCCTTGGTATCCATACGATCCGTTAACGCTTGTGGCGGTGCATGTCTGGCCTTCGATCTTGGTGCCGTTGCCCGCCCGGCTCAATCCAGGTTCCCGAATCACGATCATGAAGTCGGAGCCGTTGTTCACCACCACGGCGTCGAACTCGATCCCGTCGCCTTTGCCCGTCATGGTGCAGTCGGCGCCGATGAGGTACTCTCCGGAACCCTCCCCAATCGAGGTGGATCCATTGACCGTCGAGGCGATCTTGGCGGTGAATCTCCCAGCTCCGTCGAACACCACGCGCCCGACATCGGAATTGGTGAAGGACTTGCCATCGACGGTGGTGATGACGTCCACCGCGTAAGCATAGGCGCCACGGAGCGTGGCATTGCCGCACTGTTGAGCCATCCCGCTGTGAGGGAGGATCAGCATTGAAAGGAAAAGTGTGAGTGAGGTTTTCATGAGCATCGTCTCGCCCTGATCAGCGCATTTCCGCGCAGGACCGGGCCAATGCCGTCTGAAAATTGAGCAAGGAAATCGTCGTGCTGCTGCGGTAGCGCGGGCACTCCTACCTGCCGCTTCGCCTCTCAAGGGGAAGCTCTGGAGTTCGGACATTTCGGCGCTGTCGCGCGATCGAGTACCGGTTGGGTAATGACATCACAAGAGAGGGTTTGGTGTGGCGAATCGCCCCCAAGGCCGCCATGCGCCAGGCGAGGGAAGGCTATACCGCAGGCTTGATGCGCGAGACGGAGATCTTCACACGGTAGCCTAACGCACTTAGGAGACGGATCAACAAATCCGTCGAGACGTTGTCGAGATTTCCATTCAGGATCGCCGTTACTCGGGTTCGGGACGAGCCGCCCCTTTCAGCCACTTCCGCATGTGTGAGCGACTCTTGCTGAACGGCCTGCTTAAGTTTCTTCAGCAGGTCGTGTTGCACTTGCCACTCCTGAGACTCCACGCCGCCGAGGTCAAGTGCGCGCGCCAGTGCCTCCGGCGTATTGGCAACTAGAGGATTAGATTTGGTCATCGAGCAACTCCTTCAATCGCCGCCGACCCAGATCGATCTCCGCTGGCGGCGTCTGCAGGGTCTTCTTCGCAAACGCGTGAATCACGAGAATGCCTTCGACGCCCGCCGAGTAGTAAAACGTGCGAAACTGGCCATCCCCACTACGAAGTCTCAGTTCGGAAACACCCGGCGCAACCGAAGGCATCGGCCTGGAAAGCGGCATCCCCGGCTGTATTCCAGCCTGCAGAAGGTACAGCGCCTAGTCGATCACGAATCGCCCGAGGGAAGGCCCGAATGGTGTCCCGAGCTCCGGGGTGAAAAACGACTGGCCCCACTCCCTTAATGTATCAAATATGGGACATCTACTTTGTGGCAAGCGCAAAGGCTTCGATTGCTCAGAGCTTGAGCGAACCAGCAGCAGCGCTGTGATTCCGGAAAGCCGAAGAGTCTTCTACTTGCTTTCTCGAAGGGCCGCTCGACAAGCCTTTGCCAGCCGGCGAGGATCCAAAAGCGGACCGACCTTCGAGCCAGCATCGAAGTCAACTTGTGGCACCGGGGCAAGCCACTCGAGTGCCTCCTGGTGACGTCCAAGGGCGTGTAGTGCTCGGGCTCCCCACAGGCTGAATTGGTCCGTCATCATCATGCGAATGCGGCGATCGATCTCCAGCCTGCGGCCCCGTTCGGCGTAGTCCAGACAAACTGCCCAGCTATCCATTCCCGCCGCAATCTGGCAGGCTGGGGAATAGAGGTAGACATCGGTGGGATTGCACGCAATCGCTTTTGCACTCGCCGCCAATGCTTGGCGGCCTTCGCCCCGCTTAGCCAGGACGAACGCCAGCTCTTTCCAGCAGTTGCTGGCCTGCGGGTGGGAACGAACCAGCTTCCTCGCCAGGGTCAGCGCTTCATCCGGCTTGGCGTCCCATAGCAATGCCACAACCTGGCGGCATTGCTGCTTCAGGTCCTCGGCGACGGTCGGTTTGAGGACAGGGACGGCCTCGGGTGTCGGACTCGGCGCCGCTTGGGGAGGCTTCATGGGCGGAACGTTGATTGCCGCCTGGTTCCGTTCGACAAAGGTCCAGAGCTTGGTCTCCAACAGGATCGAGTGGCCCTTATCGTACTCTTGGTCAAGCTCGTCCAGCGCCTCCTGATCGTTGCGCGAAGCGATCGCTCGAGCGGCCAGTCTGGCCGTTTTCCCGGCGCCGATGGTCTCAAGGTTCCTCACGATAACGGGTACGTACTTGCGACAGGAGTTGAGGAAGAATTGGTCGAAGCCCCCGTTGTTCACCTCTCGATCGAGGGCCATGATGGATAGCACGATGGCCTCTTCCAGTGAGAGTTTGCCGCGCTTCTTTTCCCGTTTCGCCTGGATGGCCCATTCGAGAGCGCAAAGAATCGAGTCGACACGGTACTTGCCGTGGAGTCCGATCAACTGGGTGGAGCTCTGTCCAGTGTATTCCAGAAACGATCCTGCCTGCCATGTGTGGCTATCGTCAGATCCCCAGGCGCGCTTGAGATGGCCGGCCGAGACAAGCCCGCTGCGCGGCACCGGCCACGTCGCTGCATCCATTCATCAAGCCCCGAGACATATTGCCGTTTCAGCATCCTGGCTCACTGCTTGTCCAAGACTCGCGCAAAACGGCGCAGTAGGACTCTTCCTGGTACCAGGCGGTTTCGGGCCTCAAACGTCCCGCTTCCCCTCTCAAGGCGAAGCTCTGGAGTTCGCACATTTCGGCACTGTCGCGCGATCGAGTACCGGTTGGTAATGACATCGTGGACTAGACGCGAGCGAGACCGATGATAGGTGTGCGAACGCCGCACAGTTGTGCCTCAGAGGGTCGTCACGGCCGCCGGATCGCTGCCGAAAGCCGTGACAATACTCGACTCTGGGTTGGAAGCTGGCGTGCAACGAGGGCAGCCATGCGCCTGAAGGCCGGACTGCTACTCACGATGCTCGCCATTCTCGGGTCGGGTCAAGACGCCAGCCGATTCGAAGGGAAATGGCAGGCCCGACTCAAGGAAGAAGTCATCTGCACAATTGAACTGGGAGCCGGCGAGACGCCGAGGGGGGCAATGATCGATTGCCGGGTCAACATTGATGCGGATGGCAACTTGACGGAAGCCGATCCATCCGATGATCCTGATCAGCGGATGCCAATTTCCAAGGCCAGAATTGCGTCCGGCGTACTTACATTTCAGGACAAGGAAGGCGATGACACAGAAGTGCTCAAGTTCGAGATGCGAATCGTCGGTGGAGATGTTGCCGAACTGCTGCTCGTCAATTTCCCGGCTGGAGTAAAGCCAAAGCCGATACGGTTTACGCGCCTCTCCTCCAACAGGTAGAGTCCCGGGGGATTTGGCTGCCCAAACCGGCGTTTGGAGTCAGCTCGCGCAGTACCACGATGTGCGACTCGCGAGGACGAGCCTTCTCGAAACGGATCTCAAAACGCTTTCCTTCGGGGCGCTCCTCAACGTACCGGCCCGCCGTATCTCTATACACGACGGAGTGGCCCGCTCCGAGAGCTGTCGCCCGGGCGTTCGAACACGCCTTCGCAATGACTACAAAGAACTCGTCATCGAGAACACTGAATTCCGCCATGTGCTTTATCATCCCGTGTTTCAAAGTCACATGAGGGATAGCCGCGGAAAACGGCGCAGTAGGACTCTTCCTGGCACCAGGCGGTCTCTGGCCTCAAACGTCCAGAATCCCCTCTCAAGGGGCCGAACTTCGAAAACGGGCCATAGCCCGCACCCCGAAGGAATCTTTCGGCTGGTTCGCGGCATCATAGGGTGTGAGGATGACCCCAATCATGATTTCCCGCGGCATGCAGCGTGGCATGCTCTTCTTGAATCTGGCGTGCGTGCTGGCTGCGGCGCCTGTCGCGTTTCCCGAACCGGCCACGGATGTCAAGCCCTCCGGCGCGAAGACCGCGAAGGCCGTCTTCGCGGGCGGCTGTTTCTGGTGTACCGAGGCCGTGTTCGAACTGCTGAAGGGCGTGACGAACGTCGTGTCCGGCTATGCGGGCGGCACCAAGGAAACCGCCGCCTATGAGGTGGTCGGCCGCGGAAGCACCGATCATGCCGAGGCCATCGAGATCACCTACGATCCCACCAAGGTCACCTATGGACAACTGCTGAAGGTGTTCTTCGCCACCGCGCACGACCCCACCCAGTTGAACCGGCAGGGCCCGGATTGGGGCCGCCAGT
>JAEUQE010000021.1 GCA_016789785.1 Bryobacterales bacterium | reverse complement strand
CCCGGCCCCGCGATACTCACCTGCGTCACGGCGCCTGTCAGCGCGATACGCAACCGGCCCGTGTCATCCGCGGTCAGCGACGCATGCGAGACCTTCGCACTCGCGACATCCAGCATCGACACCGTGTACATGGCACCAGCTTTGTAGCGCGGCGACGTCCATACCGTGATGCGGCGGGATGCGTCCGCGGGCCCATCCGGAGCCCACTTGCGAGTCGATGCTCGGAACCCAGAGGGCATCACATCTTCGAGCCACCATATCCCATTGCCCGTAGCCGACACACGATACCCCCACGGCTCGGCGTCCCGGTACGACGAGGCATACGACCATTGTTCAGGAGCCCGATCCAGCGATTCATCGAAGAAGGCTCGCATGTGAAAATCGAAGGTCTCGGCGATCGATGTTGCCCAATGCCGGTGATACTCATCCTGGCGAAACTCGAAGTCCACATCATGCGCGCGTGCGTAAGCAGCACGTGTCTCTTCGTGATACTGGCTGATGTAGTCGCCGCTGGCCCGAATCAATCGCACTTTGCTATGGCTGTGATTCGCAACATGATCCTTCGGCCGCCACAGGTTGCGGTTGCCGGGCTCACCGGGATAGAACTCAGGTCCGGGATTGAATGCCGATGCCGACCCAACCCGTTCCGGATAGCGTGCGCTGAGATAAAGACTCAGGAATCCGCCCATGCTGAGGCCTGACGTTGCGCGCGAACGGCGCGTCTTCAATGTGCGGTAGTTGGCGTCGATGAGCCAAGACAGTTCGAGAAAGTACGCCCCGAAATCATGCGTTCCTCCGTTCTCGCGAATGTCCCATGGCGAGCCCCCATAGAAGCCCGTGTAGTCGCGGGCGACGTAGCCATCGGGCACCACGACAACCACATCGTGCGACGCCACGTAGTCCGCAATGCGTTCGGTGAAGTTGGCTTCCTTGCCGTAGGTGCCAAGGGTGTAGCGGTCGCTGTGGCTGTGGAAGTAGTAGATCACCGGGTACGACTTCCCGCTGGTTTCATAGTTCAAAGGAAGGAAGACACGGTAGTTGCGTTGGTCGCCAAGCGCAAGCGAAGGGTGCGTGAAATCGCGATACGGTTGCGCGGCAAGCGGCGCAAGCAGCGCCAATAGCGCCAGTGTCAGGCAGCTAATCCGCCACACCACACCACTCCGAAACGAAAACCAACAACGCCTGCGCTGCGGCGACAACCGTATCGATCTCCACGTATTCATCGGCAGCATGCGTATTTCCGCCTTTCGGCCCCCATAGGATCGCCGGCACTCCGAACTGGTGAAACAGATACATATCGCACGGCCCCTCGATTCCCGCGATCACGGGTGATTGTCCCAGCACCGCGACCGCGGCGGCGCTCATCTCCTTCACCAATGGATGATTCTTGGGAGTAAAGGAAGCAGGCAGCCAGCGGATGGGCCACTCCACTTGCGGTTCCACCGGAAACAGCGATGGAGCGTCATCCACTGCGCGCCGCAGCCATGTGAGGAACTCGGCGTCCACTTGATCGCATGTTTCGCCGGGCATGGTCTGCCAGTACATCTCCACGCGGCAGGTCTCAGGAATGGTCATCGGCTCATCGAAACCCCAGGGGCCGGTGTAGATCTTGGTCACCGATACCGGCACCGGATCCGGTGTGTGCGAATACAACTCATGAATGGAGGCGAAGGCGCGTCGCTGCGCGGCGAAGTCCTGCAGCCGGACCAGGAAGTACCGGAGAGCATCCACCACACCCGATGGCATGCCCGCATCGGAGAGAACACCACCCGGCGCACGTAGTGTCACATGCACGGTGCGTCCGCCTCGCTGCGCGGGGCACACGCGAAGAAACGACGGTTCGGTGATCACCGCGCCATCGGCGTTGTAGCCCGCAAGACGTCCCGCAAGTGTACCGTTGCTTCCTCCGAACTCCTCATCCACAATCGTTTCGAACGTGAGATCGCCGCGAAGCGTGGTACCCATTTCGTTCAACATCTCAAGCACGAAGAGGCTTGTCGCGATGCCGGCCTTCATGTCATTCGAGCCGCGGCCATAGAGACGATTGCCTTCCACCTCTCCTCCGAATGCGTCGCGAGTCCAATCCTGTGTGCCTCGGGGAACAGTGTCGATATGGCCGGACAGAATCAACGAGCGCCCGCCGCCCGCGCCTGATTTGCAGGCCACGAGATTGGGCCGGTCACGATAGTCGCGTCCCGGCCAGAACACCGGATGCTCCTTTACCCCAGGCACCAGATCGGGTTGATAGAGCCGTGCATTCCATCCGGCGGCCGCAAGTGTGTCCGCAATGAACTGCTGCACTCGCAGTTCCGCGCCGTGGGGAGGTTTATTCTCAGAAGGGATCCGCACCAGGCTCGCGACGATCTCGATCAGACGCGCGCGCCGCGCTGTCACGAGGTCCATCAGCCGTTGAGTCTCATTCATGGACAGTGGCATTCAAATACCCTCCAACTTCCGCATCCGGCGGCTTCGCCACAAGAGATAGACTGCGCCTGCCCCGAGCCAACCGAATCCCACAAGCTTGGCGGTACTCGTCAGGCTCAGCCACAGATAAGCGCAGACCATCGCACCGAGCGCGGGTGAGATCAAATGATGCCATGCCGCCGAACCACGGCGCAGTCCCAACCGCACATAGTAGTGGCCGATCACGCTCAGGTTCACGAGAATGAATCCCGCGAACGCTCCGAAGTTCAGCAACTCGACAATCAATTGGAAATCCGCTAGCAGCGTGCCAGCCATGGCGACAGCGCTCATGAACCAGATGGCTCGCCTGGGAGTCGCGGACTCCTGATCCACATGCCCGAACAACCATGGGGAGATGACGCCGTCACGCCCCATACCAAGCAACAGCCGCGACGCTCCAGCCTGGCCCGTCATGGCGCTGGCCAAACCGGCGGCCAGAAGCACGATGGTGATCCAACCAAACAGCCACGCCCCGCCGATGCGCGACCCGATGTCGAGGATTGCGGTTTCTACTTTCGGAAACGCAAGGTCCGGCCACACCAGCGTGGCGAGATAGACGGTCAGCGCACAGATGGCTGTCTGCGCGACACATACCGCCACTGTGGCGAACGCGACGTCCTTCTCGGGGCTGCGGCTGTCCTCCGCAAGCGTAGTGACCGCATCGAAGCCGATGTAGGACAACGCCGAGATGCCCGCACCAAGCATCAGCGTCCGCACGGAGAAGGTATCGGCGCGATAGATTGCGCCCGGAGACCACAAGGCCCCGTAGCCCGCCGTGTCGACCACGTAGCGCACCGAAAGCACGACAAACAGCAGCGCCGACCCAGCCAGCAATGCCATCAAAAATTCGTTGGCGCGTGCTGTGGTCTGGATGCCGCGCAGATTGACGACAGTAATCGCAGCCGTGAAAACGAGCGCCCAAACCAGATAGGGCACCTGCGGCGCGAGCCTCGCCGCGGTCAAGGCGGCATACACGATGCTGAGCAATGGAATCAGAAAGTAATCCAGCATCATCGCCCATCCCGCCAGGAACCCGATGCTCGGGTTCAACCCACGTTGCACATAGCAGTACGTGGAGCCCGCCACCGGAAACGCTGCCGACATACGTGCGTAGCTCATCGCGGTGAAAAGCATCGCCACCATCGCCACCAGATAGGAGAGCGTCGCATGGCCACCCGACGCCTGCTGGACAGTGCCATAGATCGGATACGGCGCAGTGGGCGTGAGAATCACCAAACCGTAAACGATGAGGTCGCGCCGGGACAGCACGGGCCGCAGGCCACTCGCCGCGCTCCCTGGCCCAGCGGCCACAGCGCTGCCGCTATTCTTCAAGCCTCACCTCAGCCAGGCCCTGGACAGGCACGCCCTTCTCCTTCGCATACGCTTCCAGAAGCGCGCGCAGTTGCTTGCGCCATGCCTCGATGCCCATGCTTTGCTCCGCGGCAAACATGAACTCCCAACCAGCCGTCCGCCCGGCCCAGTGGTCCTTTGTGTCATCGAGCACCTGCAGAAACTGCCTGCCGTTGACACTCCGCCCCTTCGGATACATGCTCACTTCGAAAGTCTTCGTAAGGTCCCGGTATACATCAAGGCCCTCCCGTTCGATACGGCCAACGCGATTGTAGGCTTCCACAAGATTGCCGACGGCGCGTGCGGCGTCGTTCTTCTTCGCCAGTTCACTCGCGCGGGCGAGCGACCGCTCCGCTTCGGCCAGGCCGAACAGCAGCCTCCAGTGATGCCCGGCATAGCTCGCCAGCGCGAGCATCACGTGCAGGTTGTAATGATTGCGGTCCGCCTTGGCGACGTTTTCATGCAGTGCATGCACCAGTTGGTCATTCTCCAGACTGCGCGCCTGCGCGATGCGAAGAAACCCGCGATACTGCGCCGCGAACTTCGGCTCGAACTCGAGAGTGCCCTGCTTCGGCAGTGGCGGCATGCTGAGCGTCTGATCGTAACGCGTGACCCCGATGCCTTTGCCGTCAGAGTTTCCATACCCAGGTCCGCGCGTGCGGCTGACTACGCGATCCCAGGTTCGCTGCCATGCACGGGCCTGACGCTGCATCGTGCGGTAGACCTCGACCATGCCGGTCACCCTGGCACCGTAGTAGATGTTCATGAACTCAGCGGCGTGCTGTTCCGGCGAAGGCGTTCCAGGATGCCATCCGTATCGTGCCGCGGCCGCCCAGCCGATCCAAAATCCCTCGTTATGCAAACCGGAGTCATCCCACGCGGCGCCGAACACGCCGATGGGATTCGCTTGCCACGCCCGTCCATGCGCAATGCTTTCAAACACTCCCCGAAGCCGCCCCGAGGCCATCCCCCGTTCAAACTCAAGCGGATCGTCAGCACCCGCCGCCGCGCTTTCCCGAAGCTCCGCGTCGAGAGGCAAATGGTCGGGAAACAGAAACTCGGCGCCTTGGAGCGAAGTGTAGATGAGCTGGCGCATCTGCTTCTCTTTCTCGATGGGGATGTACTCAGGCTCGCCGATCACCCCATCAATCACCGAGGACGGAATCAGAGGCAGATGCTTCGCGAGCAGCGGATATTCGAGCCACGCCAGCATACGGCGTCCTCTGGCGGCGAGATGATCGTGCGCCCGCCTCGCAAACTCCGCCCACTTCGCACTGCGAAAATCCTCCGTGTTCGGCTGGCCACACTTGGCGCACAGCCCCGCGTAGTAGATCTCGTCCGTGGAGACGTAGAAGTAGTCAACGCCTCGCGTGGCGCGGATCACGTCATCGTACAGTTGAAAGATCAGCTTGTAGCTTTCTTCATCGCACAGGCATGCCTGATAATTGTTGCCGTCGGCTCTGAGATGCGCGAATTGAGGATGCTTCAAGACATAGGAGAGATGCGCGGGCGCTTGAATTAGGGGCACAACCTGGATGAAGCGTTCCAGCCCGTAGTTCACGATCTCCTGCAACTCCCCGGCTGTGAATGCGCCTGGCGCACCGATCACTGGATGCGAAGGATACTCGAACTTGTCTTCAAGCTCGAAGGCGATCATGTTGGCCTTGAATCGCACCGCCCAGTCGAGATAGCGCTTCAAGGTCTCCATGCGGTCTTGATGATGCTTGTTGTCCCAGTGCAGAAAACGCAGTTGCAGCTTGGGCCAATCTTCAATCGTCACCTCCGGCATGCGCGGACGCCCGTCCACGCCTGGTTTCAGCAATTGAAGGAACGTCTGCACGCCGTAGAGCAGGCCCGGGCCGCTGTTGCCCGCAATCTCCACCTGCGACGGCGTAATGCGAAGCCGGTAGGCCTGGCGCGCAAGTTCGGGATCACTGGGTGCGGTTACGATGCCCGTCTTGATGGACAGCACGAGAGACCGGGCGCTGGCGGCCGCAAGCGTGATGCCGTGAAAACGGCTCAGATCCGCAGTCAACGATCGCGCCGCAATGTGGCCCGGAGACAAGCCTTCCAGGCGGTAAGACCATGTGGCGTCAAATACAATGTCCTCCGCGCCGAGTTCCACTTTCTGCGGCGTGGGAATCACGGAGTAGCCGCGCTGCCACAGAGACGTTGAGGCCGGCTGCGCGTGCAACACGCAGCCGGCCAGGACAAGGAGAATCGCCCTCATCTTAGAACGATACACGCAACGACAACTGAATGATGCGCGGACCATTGGCCTGCACACTGAGATCCTGCAGACCGGTGGTCGCATTGGGATTCACGTCCACCGGGTGATTGAACATATTGAAGAAGTCGCCCGAAAGATCCACGCGGCGCTGCTCTCCGAAGAAGAACGACTTCAACAGGCGAACATCGGTATTCCATGCTCCGGGACCACGGAAGAACGACCTTGCATTCCAGTTCACCGTATCCGTGATCGGCGTCTGGCGGACAGTGCCGTTGGCCAAGGTCTGTGGCAGCCGGTTGTTGAATGCGGGGCCGAGTTGACGAGCTACGCGGTCACCCTGGTTCAACGGGATCAGCGCCTGCAGTGCCTGTTGATCGACATTCGTTGCGAGACGCGGATCAAAATCCCCACGGAACCATAGACGTTGCGGACGTCCCGCGAAGGTCATCTGCAACCGTTGATCCTCGCTGAGGGTGGGATCGCCGAAGAGATAGCGCGAGGGAGTGATGCCCATCCAGCGTCCGCCGCGCCAATCGCCATTGAGTGCGATACTCCATCCGCCGGCCAGCGCATTGAGCCCGCGCGATGCGCCATTCGCGAACTTCTTGCCCTTTCCGAACGGAAGCTCATAAAACGCGTTGTAGCGAAGATGTTGTGGCGGAACTTCAGTGGAGTTCTGATAGCCCAGACGCAGCCGTTGATCGTAGCTGGAGTTGCCGCCTCCCAACAACTGGCTGTTTTCCGGAACTTCGAAGATACCGTTGGTCGAGTTGATGCTGCCGTTACCGCTGGTGAAGCCGCCTGCATCCGAAGTGGTCAGCGAGCGGCTGAATACATAGAACACCTGAAATTGCAGGCCTTGCGAGAAGCGGCGTTCCACTTCCGCCTGGAGGTTGTGTGTGTTCGAGAAACCCGTGCGATTGGTGGCGGAACCGAAGCCCCAATTGCTGTTCTGGCGCATGAGGTCGCGATTGCCGGGGGGATTCTGCCCGGTGCGGGCCACATAGTTGAACTCCGCCTCACGCACATTGACGGCGAACTTCTGTTCCAGGTCGCGGCCTTGCGTGCCAATGTAGCTCAGCCGCAACGCCGTGTCCTTCATGAGTTCGCGCTCGAAGGTGAAGTGCCAGGTGCGTGCGTGCGCGTCCTTCCAGTTGAATGCGTCCAGAGGCACCATCGGCCGGGCGGTCAACGGCAGGTCCACCACTCCTTGTGTGTTCACAGTGACGCGTCCCACGAAGACATCCGGCCGCGGCGCTGTGCGTACGGCGAAGGTGGGCGTGCCATCAATCGTCGAGATGTTGTTTTCAAATCGGAGGTTCAACGGCGGATTCTGGCGCGATGCTTGCAGGATCTGAGAAAGCGGCAGGGTCCAATAGTATTCGCCGTAGTTCGCCCGCAAGACTGTACGATCGTTCAAACGATAGGCGCCGCCGATGCGCGGGCCGAAGTTGTTGTGATCGCCCGCCAGAAGATTCGACGGCAGCCCGGCCTGATCCGCGGTTCGCCACGTCAGACCGCGCTTCGCCCACGACTGCAATACGGCGGGCGGAACACCCGGCAGGCTCTCCATCGTACTGCTACCCGGTGTGATCACTTCGAAGCGATTGGTGAAGTTGCGAAGGTCCACGTTCACCAGCCGGTTGTACTTCTCGCGGTACGCGGTCCACAAATCCCAACGCAGGCCAAGATCGAGAGTCAGCCTGGAGTTCACTTTCCATGTGTCCTGGACGTAGAGGCCGGCTTCCTTCTGCTCAAAGTAGAAGAAGCCGCGATTGTATTGATTGGAGAGATACGTGGGCAGGCCAAGCGCCATGGCCGCAAGACCGTCGCCAGTGAATGGAACTGCGTTGTCGCTTGCCGAATCGTAGAGCGCGGTCCAGTCGCCAGAGAAATCGTGCGAACCCTGGCTCTGCTGCAGCTCCTGGATGTTGTTGTACTCGAGCCGGATCCTTCCGCCGAACTTCACTGTGTGGCGGCCCCTGATCCACGTAGAGTTGTTCTCCAGGACATGCCCTGTGAGCTTCTCATCCTTGCGATTGTCGGCGTCCCATCCGAAGTTGTCGGTGTAGAGGCTGGGCCATCCGCGCGCACCGAACGGATTCGGGAAGCCGAGCTGCTGTGGCCAGTCCGTGAAGTCGGCGAGTGTGCCTGAACTCTTCGGCGCGCGATTCACCGCAAGCATCGTTTCGGTAAACATGTATGGGCTGAAGATGTGGGTCTCGCGGATGTAGGCGTTGTAGATCTTGGCGTCGGTACGGCCCGTTCCAAAGCCGTTGGAGATATCGGCCCGCGGTGCACCAAACACGCCGCCAAACTGCTTCCGGGCGAGCACGGTACGCGTGAGCCGTCCGGAGAGACTGTCCTTGTCGGAGAGCTTGTGGTCGCCTCGGCCGGTGAAGGTGTTCGAGTTGATGTTCAGCGGATAGAACTCGCGCAGATTCTGCCCTTGATAGGGATTGATGTTGTCGGTGGGAAGGTGCGTCACCGACTCCATCACGCCAAGAATGGGAGCGATTCGGGCACGCGGGATGATGTTGCCGGCAAAAGGCGTGCGGGTTCCGGTGGCATTCGTCGTCAGGGGATCGTAGATGGCGGTGCGGCGATTGTTGGAATCGATCACACCGTTGAAGTCGCCGCGCCACATCTCGACGGTGGGGACCACGTCGGAGTAGAAGCTCTTCTGGCGCTGACGGAGCCCTTCATAGGCGCCGAACCAAAACGTTCGATTCCGCCCGTCGTACAGCTTCGGTATATACACCGGACCGCCGGCGGATGCGCCGAACTCGTTGCGGATGAGCAGCGCGGGCGTATTGCCGTCCTGGCGCTGGCGGGCTCGCAATCCTCCACCATTGTTGCGAAATGTTTCAAACAGGGAGCCATGCAATTGATTTGTCCCGCTCTTGGTGACGAGCGTGACAGTGGCCGGCCGTGAGTACTGAGCGTTTGATCCGGCGGTTTCAATGCGGAACTCCTGCACGGTATCAAGACCCGGTGACACACCGCCGCGCAAGCCGCCTCCGAACCGGTCGACCAGCGAGATGCCGTCGAGCATCATTTCCGCCGATCCGACTTTCAGTCCGTTGACGCGAGGCGCGCCGCCGCCTTCCACACCCGGAGTCAGATCAAACAGTGTGGCGATGCTGCGTCCGTCCAAAGGCAGTTGGCGAATGCGCTGCGCATCTTTCACGTCGCCAATCTCCGAACTTTCGGTGGTGATCACGGGCGCGGCTCCTGTTACTTCCACAACCGCATCCACGCTTCCCACCTCCATCACCGGCTCGATGGTCGCGGTTTGCCCTGCTTCCAGAATCAGAGTGCCATTCCATTTCTTGAATCCACTCATTTCCACGGTGAGAGTGTAGGGACCTGGCGGTACCGAGCCAAAGTAGTAGATGCCGACCTCCGAGGTCTCGCTCAACCGCGAAACAGCAGTGGTCTGGTTTACCAGTGTGATTTTGGCCTTGGGAACCGTCGCCCGGGATGCATCCAAGACCGTGCCACGAACCACGCCGGTTCCCGTTTGCGCGTACAATCCGCCGGAGGTCAGCAGGACCGCCGCCACGCAAAGAACCGGAACTCGATAGAGAAACACGCGTGAAAACATCTTTAACCTCCCCCTTTACTTGCACCACGCAAGAAAGTTTCCAGAAATGAGACAAGTTGCCTCAATGCTGGCTACGTACTCTACACTCAATCGAAGGGCAAGTCAAGGCTGCGAGGTTCCCGGCGTCCGCAGCCAAGCCAGGCAGCTTACTTGCCGTAAGGAAGGAAGTCGAGCAGAGGCGCTAGTCCGCGCCGTACCGGACCTGGACCGACCGGCATCTCACCAGACCGGGCGCATCGATCTCGTAGGCTGCCTTCCCATCGCGAAAGTCTGATGGCTTGAGTTGCTTCTGATGCGTACGCTCTCCTCCCTCGGAGTCCCAACGGTATGTGATCTTCACCGGCAGTTGCGGCGAGTTCCGAAGTTCAACACGAACCCGATTACGGCCGGCGAAGATCTGCGGCAACGTCATCAAGCCATTCTCGAAGTGAAGGTGAAGATCGACCGCGGCGCCAGGTTTGCCGCGCAGTTGAAACCGGTAGCTCCCGTGCACCGCCAGTTCGCCGCGGGCAGCAGGCTTCCACTCCGACCAGTGATCAGGCTCGTCCGCACGGGACGGCTTCGCGCGCATCGTTCGATGCTCGAATTGGCCCATGCGCAGGGTTCCATCCACCAGCACGAAGGGGCTCGCGAAGTCGAACACACCGCTATCCGGAATGCGAGTGCGGATCTCATACTTACCCCACGCCTGCCCAATCGTTCGCCCGCCGGCAACGTCGCGATTGTAGCCTTCATTGGCGGGGACTGTCGCCAGGTACGGCTTCGCCCAGCGGTGATTCGGATCATGCTTCGGCCAGTTGCCGTTGAGCATGGTCTCCGTCACGCGATAGAAGCGCCCGGAGGCCAGGAACGGCTCTTCGCGCTGCGTGTGCTTGCCCTTCGGCACATAGAACTTCCGTGCGGTGTTATCCCAGAAACGCGTGACGACGGTGCCCGGCACGAGTTCGAAATCCATGTCGTGATACTTCGTGCCCAGCTTGTATTGGCCGTTGCCAAACACATGCTCAATCGGCTTCCCCGCCCTGGTCCATGCGTCTTCCGATTCGTGGTAAGCAGGCTCGATCAACAGCGCGCGCTCCCATTCGAGGCCGAAGAATTCGAAGAACGGTGCGCTGCGATGGCGGTAGGTGCGATTGGCAAGGATCCGCGCATCATCGCCGACTTGCGGCCAGTCAAGCACTTGCGCATCCGGCGCATCGCGCTCCACCAGATAGTAGCCGTACCGCGGATCGAATGCACCCCAACGCCCATCCAGCCGCAGCCGGTACATCGTGTGATAACCACCGTTAGCGTGCTGCACCACCACGCGTTGCGCCAATGCGCGGTCCCTCTTGAACTCGCTCCACGCGGCTTCCGCGATCCGGCTCGACGTATCGCAGTAGCCCCAACCGTAAACGAAGAGTGTCTTGTGCGCGTCCGTCACATACTTCTCCGCACCTGGCTCACCCTCATAGGCCTGGATCATGCCCCCGGTCGCCATGCGGGAAAACAGGCGCAGCCAGCGGAAGAACGCCTTTCCCTGGGCGGTTTCCGTCGCTTGCTCCAGGCCCTCCAGCCGCATCACGTCACGAGTCCAGGACCCAAGATCAGTCGACTGCGGCCAGCGGTCGCTGACGACCAACGGTCCGCGGACGCGATCGGCCGCTGGAGCGCACAGGGTCAGCACGACAGAAAGAAGCACAAATCTCATGGAGTATCCTTCGTACTGCAAGTATGCGCAACACGTCGTCCCCAGTCAACGGAGATGAAACGCCCGAGAAGCCCGGCTGTTCCCCTGGCGCCGGGAAGCCTGTGAGTCCTCATCCGCCGTCAAACGATCGCGCCGCCTCAAAGCTCGAGGTGCTCCTGAACGCCTCTGGCTGGCCGTTTCGTGATACCCGAAAGAGATCCGCAACACGGTCCGGCATTTGCTCACTCGATCGGCGGCGGACGCTTGGCGTTGCGGATCTTTCCATTGACATGCCGGTGCATCCACCGTACACTTACTTGTTTACAGTAAGTAAGTCGAGGATCATGTCCAATCTCCGCTCGCGCAGACAGGTGCTTCGCCCAGGACAGGTCCGGGGCGCCAACTCCGCCGTCGTTCTCAAGCTACTGCGGCAGCGCCAGCGGCTCTCCCGGGCTGAGATCGCCCGCAGCACTGGACTCTCCGAAGGCACCATCTCGCGCATCACTGCCGGCTTGCTCGAGCGCGGACTCGTCATCGAAGAGGGCGCGGAGAACTCCACCGGAGGCCGCCCCGCCATCCGCCTTCGTCTTGATGATCAGCGCCAGTTGTCGATCGGTGTCGACATCCTCAACTGGGAGACCCGGATTGCCGTGGGCACCATCTCCGGCACGGTGCTCGAGATGAATTGTCTCCGCACACCAGCTACGCCGGCGGCCACACTCGACCTCATTGCCAGGCAGATCAAGGAACTGCGCAACCGCTACAGGCACGCCTCCTTGATCGGCGTGGGCGTGACGGCGCGAGGCCTCGTCAACAGTGACACTGGCGTTGTGGAACTCGGCAGCGAACCCGGTTGGGAGCGTATTCCGGTGCGCGAGGAAATGGAGCGCGCCATTGGCATGCCGGTGCGTGTGGAGAATGATGTGCGTGCCGCGGCGCTGGCTGAGTTCGAGCACGGCAACGCAGAGGTTCAATCGAGCCACTGCCTTCTGTTTCTGAAGATCGGCGAAGGCGCGGGGCTTGGCATCGTCCTGGATGGGCAACTCTACCGCGGCCGCCATCTCGCCGCGGGTGAAATCGGACAGATGATCCTATCGAGCAACGAACGCTCCATCCGTCACGACAGCCCGGACTGCGTGGAAAAGCTCATCGCCAATCCCGCCATCTGCGAACGCTACAGCCGCCTCGCGGGCAACCGGCACCGGACCAGCGCGGGAGACAGCACAGCGCAGGTCAAACGAATCTGCCATCTCGCACTCGAAGGAGACAGAGTCGCCAGGCAGACCTTAAGCGAAACGGCGAGATTGCTCGGAGTCGCTATTACCAACGCGGTGTGGATGCTGGACGCCGACACAGTGATCATTGATGGCGCAATCACCGACGCATGGCATGAAGTCTCATCGGCGATTCGCGCACAATTCCCCGTGGGCGATCAGTTCCCCAACTTCCGCCGCTTACTGCTCCGGCCGTCCTCGCTTGCGGGAAGCGCGACCATGCTCGCCGCACTTAGCCTTTCTTTCGATCACCTGTTCGCACAGTAGATCCTCTGCTGACGAAGCGGTTCCCCGCGATATGAAAACGCAACGGCCAGTCAACGGCTTTCGTGATGCCAATGCGCGGCCCCACCACGATCTTCGATGGAGCGGTCCCATCGGACTGCACGGTGAGATCACCAGAGGTCACATCAGCGCCTGAGTGAGCGCGTGTGATTCCCATTGCGCGCGTAAGTTTCCCAGGCCCCGATGCGATTGCTTCCAAACGATCCACATGGCGGCGGCGCCTCATCTCTTCTTCACCAGCAACCGGCTCCAGCGCGCGAATCAACACGCAACCCGGCGAGCCTGCGCGTTCCGCCACAAGGTTCAGACACTCATACATCCCATAGATGAGATACACGTATGCATGTCCACCGGGGCCGTACAAGACCTCGGTCCGTTGCGTGCGGCCCGCGGAGGCGTGGGCGGCCGGATCATCCTCGCCGGTATAGGCTTCCACTTCCACGATCCGCCCTGCAAGATTCACCCCGTTCACGCGATGCACCAGCACCTTGCCCAACAGTTCGCGCGCGACTTGTTCGGTTGGCCGTTCGTAGAACGAACGGGGCAGGATTTCCATGGCGCACCTCAGCCGGCAACCGGCATCACTTGCCGCGTCGCACTACTGCTATTTTGGTGATACGAGCAATCGAAATGCGAATGATTTTCGCGCTGGCCGCGATCCTGCTGGTTCCTTGCTTTTCCGTCGCGCATGACCTGGACGCCACGGTGACACTCGCCGCCCCGTCCGTGATTGTGCGCGCCGTCTACGGGGGCACGGAACCTGTCGCTTTCGCGAAGGTGCAGGTGTTCTCTCCGTCGCAATCCGAGCAAGAGTATCAGACCGGCATGACTGACCGCCGGGGCTACTTCAGCTTCGTGCCGGAAGGCGGCGGCACCTGGCGAGTGGTGCTGGATGATGAAGAGGGACATCGCAAGGAAATCGCGATCACCGTTCCGGAACCGTTTCAATCCACATCCGCGGTCACTGCGGCAGGCTCCGCTCCGCGATGGGAACGCGCCCTGTTGGGTGTTGCTTTGATCTTTGGCGCAACGGGTCTGATCTACGGGTACAAGGCCCACCGTTAAGCCGACCGTTAAGCCCACCAGCGGGCGGCTGAAAACAGCGCGGCAAACACCATGAGAAACGCCGCGTCCATTGCGTGAAACCTTCTGAACTGCATCATGGGCCACTCGCCCGTAAATCCTCTTGACACCATGGCGGCATGTACGCGGTCTGCCCGGTCCCAACTGCGCAGAATCAGAGAGCCAAGCTGCCGCCCGTAGATCGCATAGCGATGCTTGCCCAACGGCTTCACAGTGCGGCAGTCGCGCGCCCGCTCCATCCGCGCGTACTCCTCGGTCAGCATGCTGCCGTAGCGGTACATCATGCCGAGGATGAGGTTCAACGAATCGGGAGCTTTCAACCGGCGAAGCGCCCACAGCAACTCGGGCAGCGACGTGGTCGCCGTCAGAAACGCGAGCAACAACGCGGCGATGTATCCTTTCAACGCCACCGTCAACGCGGCCGCCGCTCCGCGCGACAGCTCTTCCTGGCTGACCCCGTATTGAAACAGCAACAGCAACGATGCCGTGACAATAAAAGGCGAGGCTGCCAGACAGCGCAAGATCAAGTAGGCGGCCGAGGCACGGCTGGTAAGGATCAACGCCACGCACAACGCGCAGTACGCGCCAAACGCAGGCAGGCTCGACTGTGAGGTGGACGCGACGATCGTGATGGCAAGAACGATCGTCAGAATCCGGGTGCGTGGATCGAGGCGGCGGAACAGCGTTCTCACAAAGTGTCCCGTGCAGGCGCGTTCATAACGGTTGTGCCAGCAACGCGGGCCTCGCGCCGCGAAGAAACACCACAGCGGCCATGGTCAACGCGCCTTCCAGTGCCGCCGCGCCCAAGTATAACGCCGCCATGAAGTAGAACCCCTTGCCGTAGCCAGTGAGCGAGAACTCCATCGCAATCAGCAGCGCGGGCGTCAGTACGCCGAGGAAGCCGCAGATGAACGCGCGCAGTTTCTCAGGTCCAAGTCCCGATCGCCAGAGGATGCCAGACAGCAACGCGCCCGTCCCCATGTTCACCGAATTCAATCCCAACGTGAGCAAACCGCCGTGTTGAAACAGCATGGTCTGAAACACGAGGGCCGCGAAAATCACAGGGAACGCCCGGCGTCCCGCGAGAATGCCGATCAACCCGTACAGACCGAGATGGACCGATGTGCCGCCGAGCGGAAAGTGGATCAGCGAAACCACGAAACTCGCCGAGGCGAGCATACCAAGCCGTACCACCTCGTCCGTCTCCACCTTGCGGCCAAGCCAATAGAGCGCAGTCCACGAAATGCCGTGCGCGGCGCCGCACCAAAGGTTGGGAATGATGCCATCGGCGATATGCATCGTCTCACCAGTTCACGTAGAGCGAAGTCTCGTAATTCGCGGTGTCATAGTTGGACCCGGCCGGAGCGGGCTCCTTCAATTCCAACGTGAACACCGCCGGCCCCTTCGCACCAGCAGGCGGCTGATAGCGCAGCTTGCCATTCCCATCGGTCTTGCCTGCATCCAACGCTTTTTCCGCTCCCGCAAGAAAAACCTCAATACCCACGCCAGACATCGGCTTACCCTGTTTCAGCGCAAGCAGATTCCATGCTCCATTCACAAGCTCCGCGCACAATTCGATCTCGAGCCCGAGAGGCTTGCCTGCTACTGGCGCGGCGCCATTGGTGCCCACATACGATACCGCCGTGCGCAGTGTGCGGCTGGCGGACTTTGCGTCTGGATTCTGATCGCGCCCACCCGGCTTCACACCGCGCGGCGTGCGGCTGGTGACTCCACGATCCTGCACGAAGGCGATGCGATGCGGCCCTTGTTCCTTCGGCGTGAATGTGGAGGTGACGGCGGGTCCCGCGGGTGCCGCGGTGAGTTTCGTTCGCGCCCCGGAAGGCGACACAACAAACAAGTCCACCTGGCGGGCATTGATCGCCTCTTCACTCAGTGGGAACCTGTGTCCATGCCCGATTTGAAGGGCCGCTGGCTTGCCAACTTCCCACAGCGCCACAGGCGCGATCCAGGTGTAGTGCGCGAAAGCCGCGCATACGGTGCCAAAGCAGATGAGAAGCAAACGGATCATACGGCTATTCATACGAAGAGAAGTCCACTCTGGATTTTCGCACGAACGAAGAATTCGTAGCACACCGTCTTCAGCTTGCGGAATCCTTTGTCAGGATCTGTTGCCAGAGTCCACCGAAAAAGTGAAAGTCGATTCCACAACGTTGCAGCAGCGGACGGTCACGTGCGATTTCCAACGCAGGTCCCACAGCCGCGATACGGCCCTGATGAAACACCGCCAGCCGGTCCACCGACGCAATCGCGGGCAGGATCTCCTGAGAGATCAGAACCACCGTGGCGTCCAGACCTTGAATCAGATGCACCACCTGTTCCACCATCCCCGGATCAAGATTCGCAAATGGCTCATCAAAGGCAATTACCTTGGGCCGCATTGCAAGAACTGTGGCGAGGGCCACGCGGCGCTTCTCACCGAAAGAGAGCTCATGCGTGGAACGCTTCTCGTAGCCTTCCAGCCGCATGTCGTGCAGGGCCCCAGCCACTCGCTGCCTGGTCTCTTCCGCACTGCAGCCCATGTTCAACGGGCCAAATGCGACATCCTCTTCCACGGTCGGCGTGAAAAGCTGATCGTCGGGATTCTGAAACACAATGCCGACATGGCTGCGAATCCGCATCAGGTTGTTGCGCTGCACCGGCTCTCCGCCGATTCGCACGGAACCCGACGAAGGAAACAGCACACCATTGAGATGGAGCAGGAAGGTCGACTTGCCGGCCCCGGAGGGTCCGATGATACCGATGCGTTCCCCGGCCGCGACACTGAGCGACAGGCCATCCAGCGCAGGGCGGCCTGGGCCATAGCGGAACACCAGTTGGTCGGCTTCCACGCTGCATCCATTCGTCGTGTTCTGTGGGGGCAATTCTCTATCCTAGGCGGTCTTACCGAGGTTACGCCAGCCTCGCCAGGATTGGATTTCGAGGAAGCGGGCGCCCGAGGCCAGATGATACGATGATGGACACGCAGTAAGCCCATTTCGCGGCATACGCCTGCTAAAAACATTCGTAGAGGGTTATGTTTTCCAGCAATTACACCAGACGCTTGCGAACCGTGTGCGCCGTCGCCGTGGCACTGGCTGGTAGCGCGTGGATGGCGCGACTCGTACTCGCCCAATCGGCGGATCGCGCTGGTGCGGCAAAGTCCGCTCCCCGCAAGCCCGCCCCAACGAAGACGATCGCGACTGCGGCCAGCACCCAGGCGCATGCGCAGGCGAAGAGCCCCGGAACAGCATCTCTCGCACCGGCTTTCGAACAGCAGATTGCGCCGTTCTTCAAGCAGAACTGTATGCGCTGCCACAATGCGGATCTCGCCATTTCGGGCGTTCGCGTCGACCACCTCAACGCGGATCTCGAAGACCGGCATCTCAAGTTGTGGGAAGCGATTCGTCACCGCGTCACCGACGGCACGATGCCGCCCAAAGGACAACCACAACCCTCGCCGGCCGATCGTGACCGTGTCGCGGCCTGGATTACACAGGCGCTCGATGCCGCGAGACTGCGGCCGACTCCGAAAAACGGTCTGGTACGCCGCCTCACGGTTGCGCAGTATCGGAACACACTGCGCGAACTCTTGCATCTCGAGGACGACCTCACGGAGATCCTGCCGCCGGACGCCATCTCGAAAGATGGATTCGTGAATAATCAGGAGACGCTGCAGCTTTCGCCGCTCCTGCTGGAGGCCTATCTTGAGATCGCGGAGGAAGCGCTCAACCGCTCCATCGTGGATCCGAAATCAAAACCAGCCATCCAGAATTTCCGCATGGACTTCGGCGCTTCCATCAATCCAAAGCCTTTTCCCGAAGAGTTGATTCTCGGCGCCAACAGCCTCTTGCTGGAAAACCGCGACTTCATGGTGACGGAGCTTACGCCATCAAAGCCCTTCCCGTTCGACAAGAAGACCATGCGCACGAGGTATCGCTTCATCGAAGGCTATCAGGGCAACGATACTGTGCGTGGCTGGCGCGAGTACGACAGCATCTATCATTCCGTGTTCGCGTGCATGCGTGGCAGCCGAGGCTATCCGAAGGGCATGCCTTACGACGCGGTTCCGCAAGGACTGTTGCTCCGTCCCGCGATTCCGAACGATGAGTTGTTCCAGGCCGACGGCACCTATGGACCGAAGGCGAACTTCAAGATCTCCCTTCGCGAGCTTCCCGATCACGGCCGCTTCCGTGTCACCGTGATGGCTGCGAAGTACAACGACGGGCTTCTGCTCGATACGGGAGCATCGCCGCGGGAATCCCCGGAGTCGCTGATTGTGCGCGATCCGAAATCCCCGCAAACCGTCACCATCGCCCAAGCGGGTGTCTATCAGGTAGACGTGCATCTCGCGGAACGCACCGATGTTCCACCTTCGCCCGATCATTCACGCCTTCAGGAAGCACTGGCTGCCTGGTGGCCACTTGACGGCGAGGACGCCGGCGCGCGCCTCGAAGGCAGCCCGCGCTTTGTCGACTCTCCGTTCGGCAAAGCGCTGTCGCTGGATGCCATGAGCTCATCCGCGACCATCCCTCGCGCGGATGCGATGAACGTTGCTGACGGCGACTTCACCGTATCGGCATGGATTCACCCGCGCCAACTTCGCAAGGCTGGCATCATCGCGCTTGGCGGATCGGAATGGGCGCACGGCTGGTATATCGATATGCCCGATAACAAGGGCATCCTGCGCATCGAGACAACGAATCGCGACAACGAGTCGAACGGCTCCATCACGTCGCCGCCCGGCGTCCTCCGCCCGAACATGTGGCAGCACATCGCAGCCGTTGTGAAGCGTGGCAGCAATGATTCACGGCTTTATGTGAATGGCTACGCCGTGGCGAAGGGCCAGATTGGGCGGGCCAACCTCGACAATCCCCGCATGAATCTGCAACTTGGCCGCATCGCCGGGGCCCAGCAGTTCCGAGGCAATCTGGATGAGATTCGCATCTACCGGCGCGCACTGGAAGAGGCCGAGATTCAAGCCTTGGTGGAACCTGGCAGGCGTCTCGTGAAGCCACCGCCGGAGAAGCCGCAGGAACTGAAGTTGAGCCTGGGCGATCGCGACTTCTCGAACATCCTCCATCAACCGGCACTCGTCGCAGTGCGGTTGGCGGCGGGTCCTCTCGCGGTGAAGGCGTCCTACGCAGGCATCACTGGTGTCGACCGGCTCGTCATCACTCCAGTGACGAATGAGGAACTGAAGCAGCGCTTCCTCACATTTGAGAAACGCTCGCCGCGGCTCGGTGTACACGTGGGTCTGCGACGTGACTGCGGCAGCACGTTCGCCCCCGCCGGCGAGCCGCAAACCGTCGGCAGCAGCAATCTCTCGCGTTACGTGTTCGAGGGCGCCATCCGCAACTTCCCCAGCCCCGACGTGGAGAAGGACAACGTCAACTATCTCGCCGGCATTCGTGAAATCGCGGTCCGCAGTGAGTACACCGATGGCCGCGACATGCCGCGCCTGCTGATCCGGTCCATCGAGTTCGAAGGCCCGTTCTACGATCAGTGGCCACCGAAAACGCACACCAGCATCTTCATCGATTCGCCTTCCAAGGCGGATCCCACGGCATACGCACGCCAGATCATCGGGCGATTCGCTACACGCGCCTACCGTCGGCCACTGCTGGCGAATGAAGAGGCGGCACTGATGAACGTCTTCCGGACGTCATCCGCTTCGGGCCGCACGTTCCAGGACAGTGTGAAGGACACATTGCAGGTAGTGCTCACATCGCCGCAGTTCCTGTTCCTCACGGAGACCAGCAGTTCGCCGAAGCCGGAACCGCTCGACAACCACGAGCTTGCATCGAAGCTGTCGTATTTCTTATGGAACGGGCCGCCAGACCAGACGACGTTGCGTCTTGCATCGTCGGGCGCCTTGCGCAACCAGCTCAATGCCGAAGTGGATCGCATGATCGGCGATCCGCGCTTCTCGCGCTTCACGCGCGAGTTCGCCGCGCAGTGGCTGAGCCTGGACAAGTTCCAAGTGCTGGAGCCCGACAAAGGCCGGTTCCCGAAGCTCACTCGCGACATTCGCGCGCATCTCAAACAGGAGCCCGTCCAGTTCGTCGAGTATCTTTTCAAGAACAACCTGCCGGTGCGCAATCTCATCGATTCCGACTTCATCGTCGCCAACGAAGTGGTGGCCGGCTACTACGATCTCGCCGGGAAGACAGAGAACGGATTCCAGTTCGTTGCGATTCCACACGGCCGCAAGGAACTCGGCGGAGTGCTGACACAGGCCGCAATCATGGCGGGTTTGTCGGACGGCCGCGAGTCCAATCCCGTGAAGCGTGGCGCATGGCTTGCGCGGCGCATCGTCGCGGAACCGCCGGATGATCCGCCGCCGAATGTTCCCGCGCTGAAAGAAGACACTTCCGAAAAGCTGACCCTCCGGCAACGAATTGAACAGCATCGCGATCAGTCCGGATGCCGGCAGTGCCATACCAAAATCGATCCGTGGGGCATCGCATTCGAGGAGTTCGACGCGGGCGGACGCCTCAAAACGCATCCCGCCGACGCGCGCTCCACGCTGCCCGATAAGACCGAGGTCACAGGCATCCACGACATGAAGCGATACCTCGGGCAGGACCGCATTGATCAGGTGGCCTTCAGCGTATTGAAGCACATGGCAACCTATGCAACCGGACGGAGCTTGTCATACAATGAACTCAACCACCTGAAGCAAGATGGGCTTAAGCTGCGGGCGGGCGGATATCGCATGAAGGACATGGTCCGCTACGTCGTGGCGAGCAAGCTGTTTCTGGAAAAATAGCCGAATCTACTGGACTCCCGGAGATACTGATGAGTAGCTTCACGATTGATCGCCGTGCTTTCCTCAAAGGGATTGGCGGAGCCTCGCTTGCACTCCCCGTGCTCGACGCGATGGGCGCTGAAGTAAGCAGCCAGATTCCCCGGCGCTTCTGTGCGCTGTACACAGCGAACGGGATGTCGCTACCGAAGGCGGAACACAAGATCGACGAGTGGAGTTGGTTCCCGGCGGCGGAGCGCACCACGCCCGATGGCAAACGCGAGTTCGTCTTCAGCAAGTCGACAGAACCCCTCAGCGGCTTCCGCGACAAGCTCAGCTTCATGGGCGGGCTCTTCCATCCGAGTGGGCCCAAGGCCGATCCCCACACCTGTTCCGACATGTGGCTGACGGGCGCGCCGCTGCACAATCCGAAACCTGGCACCTACAACAGCGTGGGCCTTGATCAGGTGATCGCGCTGCACACGAAGCAGCATTGCCGGCAGCCCTCGCTTGTGCTTTCCATCGACGCGGGCACTGGCTTCCTCTCACGCACGGGAACGATCTCATACAGTTTGGAAGGGCGGCCCATTCCAGCCGAAAACAATCCCCGCCGCATCTTCGACCGTTTGTTCCGCGGCGATCGCACGTCTCTGCAATCGGAGCGCGAAAAGCTCCAGCGTCGCATTAAACTCGTTGATGCGGTAGGCGAGAGCGCGAAGTCGCTCGACCGTCAGCTTGGCAAATCCGACCGCGAGCGGATGGAGCAGTATCTTACCTCGCTCAACGAAGTGGAATCGCGTTTGATCGCTTCCGAGCGATGGATCGATGTGCCGCTGAAGAAGCAGGACTACTCGCATCTGAATCTCGATGCAACGCCGGAAGGCGAACCCGCCGAATACTATCGGACGATGTTCGATCTCATCGCGCTCGCTTTCGACGCTGACATTACTCGTTCCGTCGCATTCATGTTGAATCGCGAAGACGGCATGGGCATCAGCGATACTTTCCCTCTGAAGTTAGGGCTCTCGAAGACGCATCATAATCTCTCGCATGCGACGGACAAAGAAGGTCAGCTTCAGTTTGCGAAGTACGATCAGTTCCTGAGCCACCAGGTCGCGCATTTCCTGAAGCGGCTGACCAGTTATGAGGATCGCAACGGCAGCGTGCTCGACAACACGATTGTGTTGTTCGGCAGCGGCGCCAGCACAACGCACAATCCCCGCAATCTGCCGACGATGATTGCAGGCGGCGCCAACATGGGCCTGAAGCATGGACTCTACTGGCGCAATGGCGAGACCCGCATGGCGAATGTGTATCTCAGCATTCTCCACTCCATGGGCATCGCGCAGGAGTCGTTCGCGGACAGCACCGGCACAGTGAGCGGCTCGATCTTCAGCCGCACATAGCACGCGCCGATCCGCATCCTGGTTACTGCAAGTGGCGTTTCAGGAAGGCGAATGCCTCCTCGCCGTGGATCGCGTGTGGACCGTCGAAGTACGCAATTGACGTCCGGTCGCGCAACCCCATCTGGCTGTAGAAGCGAAACACCTTCGCGTATTCGTACGCGACCCACTCATCCCACGACACTCCGTCCTTATGACCGCGTTCCACCATGAACGGCCGGGGGAAGATCAACGTCGCCAGTTCATAGTGATTCGCCAGATTCGCAAAGTTGAACTCGCCGATCTCATACTCCGGCGTCAACCCATAAACGAATGGCGCATCGAGCGACGCGGTCTTCCAAACCCATTCATTGAAGTTGCCGGAACAAATCGACAGCGCATAGTTTTCGAGAAGCGCCGGCACGCGCATGGCAGTGAAACCACCGTAAGAAAGGCCGTAGAAACCGATGCGGCGAGCATCCACGAAATCGAGGCCGCCCAGCCACTCGAGAATCCGTTGATGCTGTGCCGTGATGAAGCTGAATAGCGACAGCCGGAACGGATGGGCTTTGCGCTGAGCCGTGCGGAAGTACTCACCGCCAAGATAGGCGTTCTGCGGCGCAAACGTCACGAAACCCTGCTCCGCGAGGCGCACTGCAAACTGGTTGTAAGTCGCGTTGTTGACCTTCGGATCCGCCACATCCTTGGGCCGTCCTTCCAACCCGTGCTGGCACACCACCACGGCACGCTTCTCACCTTGCCGGATGTCTTTCGGAACCAGCAAATATCCATACGCGAAGACGTTCGGGTAGACATCCAACACCACTTCGTAACCGCGAAACCTGGCCTCATCGAAGATCAAACGGGACCTCGGATTCGCGGGCATCGCCGGCTTTGGAAGCCTGCCAATAAGGTTGTCCCAAAGATGCGCACGATGCTTCTGGACCGATTCCGCGTATGCTGCCACCGAACTACGATCCGACGATGACCAGAACTGCGCGCGGCGGTCCAGACTTTCACGCATCACACGCTGCGTGTAGGCAATGAGTTCGCGGAACTGGCGTTCGAAGCGCGTCCGGTCATACTCGCGAAGCACCTTCGCGGACGCTTGCGGCGGGCGCAACTTCGCGATACCGAGCAACGTGGAAATGGCCTCGTCAGAGCCCGATGCGGTGCTCCGGACCAACTTCGGTTTCGCACCCGCGATTCGCGCAGCCTCCTGCTCGACTTCTTCGGGTGACAACGGAACAAGCTTGCCGCTGGGATCGGCGCCTTTCCGTTCGCTCGTCGGCGCAGGAGGGCCGGCGATCGAAGGGCCCGGCGCTGACTCGATGATCAGCATGCGCGGTGCAATCAGCGAGGCGATGGATGCATCGTCGAAATCAGGCAGCAGGCCCCACACATCGCGATACACTGGCTCCTTCCAAAGCATGCGCCGGGGTCCGAAGTAACCGCTCACCAGCACCCGCTCAATGCGTTCGTCGAGTGCGGCAGCATGCATCGCGATCAGTCCGCCCTCTCCATAGCCCGCAACCAACACCGGCACTCTTGGCGCCTGCAGCGAGAACCAATCAATCGCCGCCAGCGTCTTCTGCACCTCCATGCCGATCATGTGCCGGCCCTCGGGATATGCCAGACGCCAGAGGAACTCGCGATGCGGCATGTTGGTCATGCGCATGCCGCGGACGCCGGAGTAAGTATCGGTGCGATCTATCAGCAATGGGATCAGCACTTGTGCACCGTTCTCCACCAACCGCTTCGCGAAGGGCGAAGCACCGCTGCGAAGTCCAGCCAGTGCTTCGGGAGGCGCATCCGCATCGGGAAGCGCAACCACACGTGCTGTGATCCTGCCCCTCGGTTCAAGTAGCAAACCTTCCGCCGACACATCGGCGAACACTGGCCAACGCACTTCGCGCACCGTGTATCCGGGCCCTTGCGCAACCATCGACGGCTTCCCCGCACTCTCCAAGTACTGCAAATCGGGCTTCTGACGGTCTTCCACGACACCAAGAATATGGGCCAGGCGGGCGCGATCCGGCTTCGACGGTGACGGCTCATAGGCGTCCAGGAACTTGTGAATTCCAGCGACTACTTGCACCGAAAGGTCGCCTTGCATCTGAAGCGGCGTGGTGCCTGGCAGCGGCTGCGCAATCGCCACGCCGGCGCACAGGAGAATCAGGAGAATCAGCCAGCGAAACATGACCTCTATGATAGGCTGAACCTCATGCGTTTCTTCGTCTGCTTCTTGCTTTGTCTACCGCTGGCCGCGCGCAATCCCGTGTTCGATCTCGCACGGAAGCCCGCGTCAAAGGAGTTCGCCGATGCTCTCGCGAAGGTCATGAAGGCCGAAGACATTCGCAAAGGAACCGCGGTGTTCGGAGAAGGCGCCGATTTCGTGTGGGCGGTGGAAGCAGCTTCGAAGCCAACGCTGTTTGTGAATGATCAGCAGGTAGCAGTGCTGGAACGCGCCGGCAACACGCCCACGTGGTTCACCGTGGCAAAGCTCAAGGCCGGCACGTCGCATGCCTTCCACTACATCGTAGATGGCAAGCCTTTCGGCGGCCGAAACGATGTGCCTGCCTACCTGCCGGAATCGTATCAGCAGCCCGGCGTTCCGCAGGGTAAGCTCTCAGAGAAGCTGATTCACACTTCGCAGGTCTACGGCGGGATGACCAGTGAGTATTGGATCTACGTGCCCGCGCAGTACGACGCGTCCACGCCCGCGGCGCTGATGGTTTGGCAGGACGGTCAGGGCCACATCGACCGCAACAGCGGTGCACGCACGCTCAACGTCATCGACAATCTGGTTCATCAGAAGAAGATCCCAGTCATGATTCAGGTGTTCATCAGCCCAGGCATGAAGGGCTCGCAACGTATGCGCAGCATCCAGTACGACACCGTGAATGACACCTACGCCCGATTCCTTCGCGATGAGATCCTCGCGGAAGTGCAGGCAAAGTTCAACATCCGCAAGGACGGCTACAGCCGCGGCATTGCGGGAAACTCGTCGGGCGGCATCTGCGCATTCAACGTGGCCTGGCATCAGCCGGATCAGTTTTCGCGCGTGCTTTCGCGAATCGGCAGCTTCACGAGCATTCAATGGCGTCCCGGCGAGATCGAGGGTGGCAATACCTATCCCTTCAAGATCCGCAAGGAAGCGAAACGCAACATCCGCACCTGGCTGCAGGACGGAAACATGGATCTCGAGAACTCCCACGGAAGCTGGCCTCTGCAGAATATCCAGATGGCGAACTCGCTCAAGATGATGGGCTACGACTTCTACTTCAGTTGGGGCGGCGGTACGCACAACGGCGCGCACGGCAATGCGGAAGCCCCGGTCGCGCTCACGTGGCTGTGGCGTGACTATGATGCGACGAAGTCGGAACAGGTGTTCGCCCAGGACCCTGCGGAAAAGGATCGGCCGCTCTTTCGGGTGATGAGGCTGAACCGCTAGCCGGCCTCGATCCCATTAAAATTTAGTCAGGATTCACTTTTTTCGCACCGGAAGGCCCGAAATCGGCATCTGCACGATGAGGGATGTCGTATTCCCAGTTGCGGCTGTAGGATTCTTTATCCTATAGTCAAGGTTGTTTGCCCCCTTCACCGGCGGTGCAAGCCAGATCATCCGAGGAGACTGATATGAAGAAGATCGCTGTGCTTTCTCTGTTTGCCCTGTCGGCTTTTGCGGCCGAGTGGACGGGCACGATTTCCGATTCCGGCTGCGGCGCAAAGCACGCGGCGGCAACCGAAAAGGACATGAAGTGCGTCCAGGGTTGCGTGAAGGGCAAGGGCGCTGCGCCCGTGTTCGTCGTCGGCGACAAGGTTCTGAAGATCGACGAAGCTTCCAAGGCGAAGGTGATGGATCACCTCGGCCACAAGGTCACGATCACCGGCAAGCTGACTGGCGACACCGTGACCGTTGACAGCGTGAAGATGTAACTTTCTTCCCGTCCAGTTGCGAAATCCTGAAGGCGCGCCGGCTAGTCCGTCGCGCTTTCCTTTTGCGGGATGCCGGTTTCGGCCGGAGCAGGCAGCGTCACCCGAAACTCCACTTTCCTCGAAGCCTGATCCATCACTTTTCCAAACATTTCCTTCATTCTCTGTTTCGTCAACGGGTGGCGCAATTCCGGTGCAAGCTCTGCGAGCGGTTCCATCACGAAACGGCGCTCGGCCATATGCGGATGCGGAATGGCCAGCTCCGGCGCGACAACCACGAACTTCCCGAAGAGCAGAATGTCGATGTCGATCACTCGTGGCCCTTTGTCGACGATCTTCTTGCGCCCCATGGCTCGTTCGATCTGCTGCAGCCGCTTGAGGAGGATTCGGGGGAATGTGTTGGTCTCCGCCTCCACCACAATGTTCAGAAACACCGGCTGATCGGTGACGTACATCGGCTTCGTTTCGTAGGTCGACGAGACGCGCCGCGGAGTCACACCCTCTTGTGCCAGCAAATCGACGGCCCGCTGCAGATTCGCTTCACGCCGGCCGATGTTGGTTCCAATCCCGAGATAGATGGTTTTCATGCGTCAAACAGGGAACTCTGCGCCGTATCACGCCGCGGTTTGCGCGTGACGCCGAAGTAATCGAACGCCCGCTCAGTGGCACAGCGTCCCCGCGGAGTGCGATCAAGAAAGCCCAACTGCATCAGGTACGGCTCGTACACTTCTTCAATCGTGTCACCCTCCTCATCCACCGACGCGGCAATGGTGTTCAGACCCACCGGGCCACCGCCGTACTTCTCCAGCACCGTCATCATGATTTTCTGGTCGATCTCGTCAAGGCCGTAGCGGTCCACCTCCAGCATATCGAGCGCGGTGCGGGCCACTTGCAAATCAATATGCCCCTCCGCGCGCACCTCCGCGTAATCACGCACACGGCGCAGCAACCGGTTCGCAATGCGAGGCGTGCCGCGGCTACGGCGCGCCACCTCTTCGGAACCTTCGCGGTCAATGGTGACATTCAGCAGGCTGGCGGAACGCTCCACAATCCCCCGCAGTTCGGCAACATCATAGTGATTCAGCCGAAGCAGCAAGCCGAACCGCCCACGCAACGGCGCGCTGATCATGCCCATTCGCGTGGTCGCTCCGATCGCCGTGAAGCGCGGCATCGGAAGCGAGTGCGTGCGCGCAGCGGGTCCCTGCCCCACGATGATATCGACGCGAAAGTCCTCCAGCGCGGAGTAGAACATCTCTTCCACATCGGCCAGCAGCCGGTGAATCTCGTCCACGAAGAACACCTGACGTTCGCGCACGTTACTGAGCATTCCAGTGAGATCGAGCTTCTTCTGAATCACCGGTCCGGAAGTGAGATCAATGTCGACGCCGAGTTCGTTGGCGATGATGTGTGCCAAGGTGGTCTTGCCCAGCCCAGGTGGGCCGTACAGCAGCACATGGTCCATCGCCTCACCCCGCCGTTTCGCCGCTTCGATTGCGATTGCGAGGTTTTCTTTCAGTTTGGGCTGGCCTGTGAAGTCTTCCAGCCGCTTCGGCCTCAGGGCTGCTTCGAACTGCTGCTCTCCCGGCTGCCGCGCGCCCGAAGCGATGCCTTTCTCACGCATTCCTATAGGGTACCAGCCGCCCTTGCGGATACGCTCAATTGATACACTCGGTCCAGTGCCAGATCCATATCCCATGGAAGAGATCTGCCGCCGCTACCAACGGCTTTATACCGGCGCGATCGCTGATATCCTCGACAAAAAAGGTTGCCGCCAGCAGGTCCTTCCACACTTCATCACACCATTCACTCTTATGGACCGTGTCGCCGGTCCCGCCTTCACCGGCCAAGGTTATCCTTGCGCCAATACCGCAAACAACGACACCGAAACGCGTCTCGCAATGCTCGATAGCATCCGCCCGCACACCGTCTCCGTATGGTCTTGCGGCGGCAGTATCGACTGCGCCCATTGGGGAGAAATCATGTCCACGGCCGCACGCCAGCGCGGTTGCACCGGAGCCGTGATTGACGGAGGCGTACGCGATGTCGACTTCATCAACGCGATGAAGTTCCCAGTCTTCGCAAAGTTCAAATGTTCGGCAAGTTCCATCGGGAGATGGGACATTCGTGAGTATCAGGTGCCGGTCAAGATCGGGCTCACCGTGGTTCATCCGAACGACTTCGTATTCGGCGATACCGACGGCGTCGTCATCGTTCCGCATGAACTGACGATCGAAGTTCTGGAAGCTGCCGAGGACGTATTCCGGCGTGAAGCAGGAATGCGGGACGAACTGCGGCAGGGCGTATCCGTGAAAGACGCCTACGCGAAGTACGGCTCCATTTGAGGCGGCCGCACAGCCGCCCTTTACAGCGGCCCCGCGCTGACGTCACGCGCTGACGTCACCGCTGGGTCCACTTGATAGACTGTTCAAGTGCGACTCCTGCCAGTTATTCTCTTCGCCACTTCTCTCTTCGCTCAAAGTGCCGCCGACCTTGAGTTCTACCGCACCTTGAACGACGGCCGCGATGCCGACCAAATGCTGTACCGCTATTTGATGACCCACGCTCAGTCGAAGTTCGCCGAGCGTGACCGCCGTGTGCGCGCCACCACGGATTGGGGCGCCTACCGCAAGGCCTTTCGCGACCAGGTGACCGCCTCCATCGGAGGCATGCCCGAACGCACACCACTCAACCCGAAGGTGGTTGGCACAATCCAGCGCGACGGCTATCGGATTGAGAAGGTCATCTTTGAGAGCCAGCCGAAGTTCTATGTCACCGCCAATCTTTATGTGCCCTCCAGCGGGCGCGCACCCTATCCGGCGATTCTGTTTCCGCTGGGACATGAGAGCGGCGCGAAAGCACACGACGCATGGCAACGCGTGCTCGGCAATCTCGCGCGGCGCGGTTTCGTCCTACTCGCATGGGATCCGGTTGGCCAAGGTGAGCGCGTTCAGCTCTACGACGAAGACTTTCGTACTTCGAAGCTCGTCGCGTCGACAACCGAACACACGATGGCGGGAATCCAGAGTCTGATTGTTGGCGACGCCTTCGCGCGGTTCACGATTTGGGATGCGCTGCGTGCTCTCGACTATCTGCTGTCGCGGCCGGAAGTGGATGCGAAGCGTGTCGGCATCACCGGGAATTCGGGTGGCGGCACGCACAGTTCATACATCGCGTCACTTGAGGATCGCATCCATGTCGCGGCTCCGTCTTGCTATCTCACCAATTGGCGGAAGCTACTGGAGACGATCGGCCCACAGGACGCGGAGCAGTGTTTCCCAGGATTTCTTGGCGCGGCCTATGACCATCCCGACTTCGTCCTCGCCTTCGCGCCGAAGCCATTCATGATTCTCAGCGCCATTCGCGACTTCTTCCCGATTCTAGGCGCGCGTGAAACATTCGCCGAAGGAAAACGCATCTATGACTCGCTGGGCGCGGCGGATAAGATCGGCATGGTGGAAGCAGATGATGGTCACGGCTACACGCTGCCGCGGCGCGAAGCCGGCTACCGCTGGTTCACGCGATGGCTGCAAGGCAAAGAGGACACATCTCCCGAACAGGAGGTGGTCATCGGCACCGAACGTGAGTTGGCGTGCACCAAGACTGGTCAGGTGCTGACATCGCTGGGTGGCGAGACCGTCTACTCGATCAATCTCGCACGCATGCAGGCGTTACGGAAACCTGGATCGCTGGATGACGTCCGGCGGCTCACTCAGTTCGCCCCGCGCGAAACGCCACCGCGAGTGCAGGCGCTCGGTAGCGGGCCACGTATGCAGAAACTCCTCTACAAGACAGAGCCGGGAATCCAAATCCCTGCCGTCCTGTTTCAACCCGAAGGCACCGGGCGAAAAGCGGCGGTTGTTGTCGTCCACGGCAGAGGCAAAGCGGCTTCCATGGATGCAGTCCGCAAGCATCTCAGTGCGGGCCGAGTGGTGTTGAGCATTGATGTCCGCGGCGTTGGAGAAACAGCGCCCGCATCGTCGCGCCGCAGCGGAGACTGGTCCCGATACTTCGGTGACTACAACAGCGCCATGACCGCCATCCTCCTCGGCAAGCCGCTCGTGGCCATGCGCGCCGAGGACATCTCCGCCGCAGTCAGCTATCTCGCATCCCTTCCAACCGTGGACAGCTCACAGATCTCGCTGCACACTCTGGAAACCGCCGGGGCCGCGGGTCTCATCGCGACCGCGCTGGACCGGAGAATTCAGAGCGCGGTGATTGAGGGCGGTTTGGGTTCCTACGAGTCTGTGATGCGATCGAAGATCCATCGTGGCGTGTTCGAGCAGGTAATTCCCGGTGCGTTGCGGCATTTCGACCTCGCAGACCTGGCGCGTTGGAGTGCGCCGCGCAAGGTGGAGATCCGCAATCCGGTGGACCCGCTGGGGCTTCCGCTGGAAAATTAGTGAAACCTTCGGCTCCCTGATTCCGTAGTGAGACACATGGCGAGTGCGCTGCCCATCCGCGGCGTGCTTCTGTGTTCAAACACTGGGAAGAACCCGGGAGGATCGGATGACGCCAACAGACTTGCGGCAGGCACTGCGCTCCATTCGAAACGCGAAGGGGTTCACTGCCACAGCCGCCCTGACGCTTGCGGTGTGCCTGGGAGCGAACACCGCGATCTTCACGATCGTGAACTCGGTGCTTCTGCGCCCCATTCCTGTGCCGCGCGGGGATGAGGTTGTCATCCTTTCCAATCGCTATCCCAATGCCGGAGTCGCCACGTCATACAACAGCGGCGTGGTGGACTACTTCGAACGGCGAACTGCGATCACCACGCTCCAGGAACAGGCTCTGCTTCAATCGGGCAGCGGCACAGTGGAGATCCAAGGCGTGCCGCAACGCGTGGAAGTGAACCGCGTGACGCCGTCCTTCCTTGGACTGGTGCAGGTGGCGCCCTCCGTGGGCCGAACCTTCGCCGAGGCGGAAGGTGAGCCAGGCAATGAACGCAAAGTCATCCTCAGCTATGGACTGTTTCAACAGCTCTACGGCGCCGATGCTTCCGCAATCGGCAAACAACTGCGGATCTCCGGCCGCGACCACGAGATCGTCGGCGTGATGCCGGCGGGGTTCCGGTTCATCAACCCCGAAGTTCAGCTTTGGACTCCGCTGGCGTTCAGCGGCGAACAGAAAACAGAAGGCCGTCATAGCAACAACTACTTTCACCTCGGCCGCCTTCGGCCCGGCGCATCGGTTCCGCAAGTGCAATCACAGGTGGACGCCCTCAACCGTTCGAACCTGGAACGTTTCCCCGAGTGGCGTGAAGTCCTCGTGAATGCAGGGTTTCACACTGCGGTGGAACCCCTGCAAGAGATGCTGGTGGGTGACATTCGCAGGATGCTCTATGTATTGTGGGCAGGCGCCATCTTCGTGTTGCTGATCGGCGTTCTGAATCTCCTCAATCTGTCACTGGCGCGGCTGAATCTGCGCACGAAAGAGATCGCGACCCGGCTGGCCCTGGGCGCCGGACACTGGCAGGTACTGCGTGCATTGTTGGCGGAGAGCATGCTGCTTGCAGTCGCGGGCGGCGCGCTCGGAGTGCTTGTTTCGTGGATCGTGTTGCAGGCGATTGACTGGATTGGCATTGAGCAATTGCCGCGCTCGATGATGGTTCGGCTTGACTGGGTCAGCGTCGCTTATGGGCTCGCGGTGGCTTCTCTGGTCGGCGTCATCATGGGCTTGTTGCCAGCACTCCGGCTGTTCCATTCCGATCTCGCCATGTCGCTGCGTTCGGAAAGCCGCGGTGGCACCAGCGGCCCAACCGCCAGAACTGCGCGCCGATTTCTGGTGGTGGCACAAGTGGCATTCGGATTCCTCCTGCTCGCGGGAGCGGGCCTGCTGACAGTCAGCTTCCGCCAGTTACTCGCTGTGGACCCTGGATTTCGCGCCGAAGGTGTGACCACTGCCGGTCTGCAGCTACCCTCGGCACGCTATGGGAAGCCCGAGTCGCTACGGTCTTTTCAAGCAAGGCTTCTCGACACGCTACGCGCTCAACCGGGCGTCGCCTCAGCAGGTACAACAACCATCATTCCTTTCAGCGGAGACACCAGCGATTCGGTGATTCTTCCCGAAGGATATGTGGGCAAACCGGGAGAATCGCTCGTCTCGCCGTTCCAGGTGCGGGTATCAGACGGTTACTTCGAGACGATGGGCATTCGTCTGATGCGAGGCCGGCACTTCGACCAAAGAGATAGCGAGACCTCAACTGCCGTTGCGATGATTGACGAAAGCCTGGCACAGCGTTTCTGGCCCAATGCCGATCCCATCGGCAAACGATTCTTCCAGCCATCGAATACTAAGAACCTCACACAGGCGGACAAGAACACAAGGTTCTTCACCGTAGTGGGTGTGGTGAGGGACGTGCGAATCCTCGACATGGGGACCCCTAGCCCGGTGGGCACTTATTACTTCCCCGCCGTTCAGATGCCCTCTTCGCAGATCGTGGTGGCGGCGAAGTCAGGCGGAGGATCAGCAGTCGGCGCGATCCGCCGGAGCGTCTCGTCCATCGACCCGGAACTCGCTCTCTTCGACATACGAACGATGGACGAGCGCACCGCGCTGTCACTGTCGTCGCGGCGCGCGGCAATGATGCTGGCAACATCCTTTGGTGCCGTTGCGATGTTCCTCACCGCCATCGGCATCTATGGCGTACTCGCATATCTGGTGTCCATGCGTATCCGGGAGATCGGCATTCGTCTCGCATTGGGTGCTACCGGGAACGGCATTTTCTGGTTGGTTTTGAAGGAAGGGCTTACGCTGGCCGGCACTGGCGTGCTGTTCGGGATGGCCGGCGCGGTGCTTGTGCAGCGCGGACTGCAAAGCCAGATCTATGGAGTGAGCGCACTCGATCCCACAGTGATGCTGCTGACTTCGCTATCGCTGGCGCTGGTGGCAGCGGCCGCGTCTTCCTTGCCGGCAGGCCGCGCCATGCGAGTGGATCCAGTTCGAGTCCTCAGCGAGCAGTAAGCTAACCGCTGAGAGCAGGTGATTGTAGTTCTGAAGCACCTTACTCAGTGATCCGCAATCGAACCATCCGGGAACCGCAACTGCTGCCGCGTATGCGGCTGATAGGGCCGTTTCGCGGCGACCTTCTCGTCGAGATCGACGCCCAGTCCGGGCCGGTCCGGCGGAAGCGCCCAGCCCTTTTCATACACAATCGCGCCTCCATAAAACAAGTCCCTCCAGTATTGTTCGTTGCCGCGATGCGTGATTTCCTGGATCGTGAAGTTCGGCGTGCAAAAATCGACGTGAAGCGACGCCAGAGTACTCACGTCACTTTGAGGATTGTGAGGGCACAACTCGATCCGGTACGCCTCCGCAATCGTCGCGATCTTCTTCATCTCCAGAATTCCGCCGCAATGAATCACGTCGGGCTGAACGTAGTCAACCAGGTGACGCTGGCAGATTTGCGTGAACCCGTACTTCGTCGTCAGCCGCTCTCCAGTTGCAAGCGGGATCCGGGTCTTGCTGCGCAGCAAAGCCAGTTCGTCAAGATCCTCCAGTTGCGTCGCCTCTTCGACAAAGAACGGACGGTACTCCTCGGCGCGGCTGCAAAACTCAACGGCCATCGTTGGAGTCGCTTTGCCGTGAAGGTCGATGCAAATCCGAAAATCCGGGCCAACAGCTTCACGCACAGCCTTCAGGTTCGCGATGCCTTCCCTCACAGACCGCACAGGATCAATCACGTCGCCCTGCGTGGTCACGAAACCTGACTTCGCACCGGTCCAGCCTTCCTCCTTCGCCTGGAGAAAACTCTTCGCATAAGCCTGAGGCGAATTCCCTCCGCCATGCACATACATCTGGACGCGATCGCGCGCCTTGCCTCCAAGTAGCTTCCACACGGGCTGGCCAAGCGCCTGCCCAAGAATGTCCCACAGCGCAATCTCAACGGCACTGATGGCCGAGTTGAGAATCGGGCCGCCGCGCCATCGCGGCCAGCGGTACATCGCCTGCCAGTGCATCTCGATATCGGCGGGATCGCGGCCCACCAGGTAGCGCTTGTGCTCTTCAATCGCCGCGGCGACGGTCGCCTCCTTGCTGGTGACCGAGCCCTCGCCAAGACCAGTGATTCCCTGGTTCGTATACACCTTCACGAAGACGTAGTTCGAACCGTTGTTACCGCCCCGGTTCACGATGAATGTCTTGAGATCGGTGACCTTCAACTGCAGTGGCTTGGCTTTTTCGCGCGCCTGCGCAAGCAAGCCCTCGGCGCCCGTAAGCGCAGCCAGACCCGCTACGGAGCGGCATGCCGCAAGGTCCAAAAATTCCCGCCGTGTCATTCGTGCAGCATATCACCGGCCCGGCCTCGCAAGATCCCGCGGAATCACGGTCCGATAGCCAACGAACAGCATCACCGTTACGAGTCCCACAATCAGGCTGAGGCTGGCAAACGAGCGTGCAAGGCCGAAGTCGCTCTTCAATGCTCCGGCGATGATCACGCCAACACCACCCGAGGTGCACGCGGCCATATTCATCAGCCCGATCGCCGTGGAGCGCACACGATCCGGAAGGATCTCGCACAACACGGGCTGCGCATTCACATAACCCATCGCGATCAGCAGGCTGTAAATCACAATCGCCGCCGCAATCCACGCAAGTCGCTGCTCGTATGCGAACACCAGTAGCACCGGCGCCGCGCACAGATAACAGGCAGCCATCATCAGGATCCGGTACTTCGGATCGCGCTTTGCCAGGCGGTCGGAAGGTGTGCCCCCAATCAGGAATCCCGTCACGCGTCCGCCCTGAATCCACAGCGTTCCATAGAGTCCCGCCATGGCCAGCGAAAGCGAGAACGTTTCCTTGAAGTAGAGCGGTAGCCAGTTGATGAAAATCCAACTGGTGACACTCATCAGGACCAGTTCCGCCGTCAACAGGAAGAATGAGGGAATGCGCGTCAGTTCACCAAGAATCGAGCCGAAGCTCGCCGATTCGGATCCGCGAGAGTCCGGTGTCACCGCATCGCGCATCCACGCGGCGCACACAGCCGTAAGCACGAGCCCGCTGACACCGAGCATCACGAACGCCGGACGCCATCCATAGTGATCGCCTAGAAATCCCGACAACCAGCCGCCTCCCACCATCCCAACAGAGAATCCGGCGATGTGGATACCGATAGCCTTGGCGCGGGTCTCAGGACCGTGATAATCCGCGATCAATGCCGTTGCGGCGGGAATGTAGCCTGCCTCGGCTACCCCCAGGAGCACGCGCATCGCAATCAGTTGCCACGTCGAGGTAACCAGTGGCGTGAGCGCCATCACCAGGCTCCACGCCCCGAGACTCCACGTGAGCAACCGGGCGCGCGACATGCGATCACCAAGAAAACCCGCAAGCGGTGATGCGATGGCGTAGCTCCATAGGAACGCTGTCCCAGTCGCTCCAAGCGCGAGATTCGACATCCCGAGGTCGCGCTGCAGCAACGGAAACACCGTGGTAATCGCAGTCCGATCCCCATAGTTGAGCGCCGCGGCGAAGAACAACAGGCCAAGCACCGTCCATTTGTTGGATTGCCCGTTCGTGAGAAGTTCGGTTGTCGCGGCGGGAACTGGCATGCGGTTCACGTCAGTATGTCATACTAGCGGTTCCCTCTATGGTCCATAGCAGAGTACTCAGGAAGCTCCGTGCAGGTGATTTCGTCAAAGTGGCGGGCATGAGCCGAGTCACCGATCCATGGCTGGTGGAAGTGATCGGGCGCATCGGATACGACGTGGTGTGGTTCGATCTCGAACACCGGCTCTTTGCGGACGGTAAAGTAGATGCGATCGCCTTGGCGTGCCGCCATGCAGGAGTGGACCTGATGGTGAGGATCCGCAAGCATGGTTACGATAGCGCCATGCGCATGCTCGAAGCGGGCGCCAATGGAATCATGGTGCCGCACATTCGCAGTGCTGCCGAAGCGCGGGAGTGGGTGAACTACGTGCGATTCCCTCCTTTGGGAAAGCGCGGTCTCGACGGCGTCGGCGCGGATGCCGACCATGGCTTCGCAAACACGCTCGACCACATCAAACATGCCAATGAAGAAGTGTTTCTTGCGCTGCAGATCGAAGACAAAGAGGCCGTCGAGCAGATTGAGGAAATCGCCGCGGTTCCAGGATTCGACTTGCTCTTCGTTGGACCAGGAGATCTCACGCTCAGCTACGGCGTGCCGCTGCAGTTCGAACACCCGCTGATCGAATCCGCCTATCAGCGTGTCGCGGAAGCTGCCGCCAAGCATGGCAAATGGTGGGGCACCACGTCCGGCAATGCCACGCAGGCGCAGCGCGTTCTCGATCGTGGTGGCCGCATGTTTACCGCCGGTGGAGATCATGGCGCGCTGGTCAACGGATTGAAAGCCAGCTTTGAGGCATGCGGAGGGGTCGCGATTCGTTCCTAGGACAATGCCTGCTAGCCTGAGAGCAGCGTGTCCAATTCGTTTCCAGCAACTCTCGCCAGCAACCGTTCTGCCGAAACTGTCGTGGTAGAAGTGATCCCCGCTCCGCATGGGGTCGCCGTGGTGCTGCCAGGAGGTGAGCAACAATGGTGGGCTTTCGAGTCTGTGCGCGCCTCAAGGCGGGGCGCCGCATTGCAACTTCAGTGGCCCGCTACGCCGTCGGCGGATCAGACGTTCGCGATCCTGACACTCGATGATCCGCGTAGCGTGGCCGCCATCGCCGCCGTGAACTCCCGCATCGCGAGAGGAGAGAACCCCTCCACATCGAGCGATTTCCTCATGCACATCGGGATGGCGATCTTCGCCACCGTGCTCATCATCGGAGCCGCGATCTGGCAGGGACTTCCCTGGATCACCGCGCGTCTCGCATCTCTGCTTCCGGTTTCTGTCGAGGAGAAGATCGGCCGGGCATCCCTGGAGACCATGGCTCCTCGTCCCAATCGCTGTCAGGACGATGCGGTGAGCCGCATTGTGGACCGTCTTGAACGCACGCTACCCGAGACACCGTACCGCTTCCGGGCCTACGTGGTCGAGGACGAAATGGTGAACGCCTTCGCCGCTCCGGGTGGCTATGTGGTGGTGTTCCGTGGCTTGCTCCGAAAGACCCGCCGGCCCGAGCAACTCGCCGCCGTGCTCGCGCATGAGATGCAGCATGTGGTACAGCGCCATGGCACGCAGGGAATGGTGCGCAGCCTCTCCATCTGGCTCGCATTCGCCTTGTTCACCGGCGACCCAACAGGCGCCATCACCGTGATGGCCAGCAACCTCGGTTCACTGGCCTACCAGCGCGCAGACGAACTCAGTGCGGACCGCGAAGGACTGCGCATGCTCGCCGATGCGGGGGTGGACCCAATGGCCATGGTCAGCATGCTGGAACTGCTGAACGAGGAAACTCCGGAGTTGCCGCGCGCCGCGCGTTACTTCTCCAGCCATCCGCTCACCGAAGACCGCATCGCCGAAGTTCGCAATCTCGCCGAGCCCATGCGCTATTCCCGCAAGACGCTGCTTAGCGGCATTGAGTGGCCGCCGCCGAAATCAAACTGCCGCATGGAGCGTCTACGCACCGAGTGATGGATTGCCGCCGGGTGTATACTGGCCGCGGATCGTACCGCTTATG
This sequence comes from Bryobacterales bacterium, assembly GCA_016789785.1. Next base: position 18,913 of record JAEUQE010000021.1, on the reverse strand, counting down.
CACTCGAAAAAATTCCTTCCTTATCTGTTTTCCGCTGTACTTCTCGCGCTCCTGACGCAACAACTTTCCCAATCGCAAGAGACGAACCGCACGCCCGGGAAGATCTATCCGCATCGTTGGGTCTACGTGCGCAACTCCCTCAATTCGGATGCTCAACTCACGGCCTTTGAGAATGTCGCCCGCACTGCCGCGGCACATGGCCTGAACGGGATTCTGTTGGCCGGTGGCCTCGACTCGTTCGACCTCCGCCCACCGGAATACGCGGTGCGTCTCCAAAAGGCAAAGACGATCGCGGAAACGCTGCGCATGGAGATCATCCCGGCTGTCTTTGGTCCCGGCTATGGAGGTGCAATCCTCGCGCACGATCGAAACCTTGCCGCTGGTTTGCCGGTGCGTGGCGCACTGTTCCTCGCAGGAGCCAGCGAAGCGAAGTTCCAGCAGGACTCTCCTGAGGGACTCGGCGACCTCGGCCTTGGAGCGCTGGAATTCGACATGTCCAAGAAGCCCGCGCGTGTGGTGAAGGAGATCCGTGTGCGGCCTTATCGCAGCTATCGTCTACGCATGCGCGTGAAGACCGAAAGCATCGCTCCCCGCACGCTGTTCTCGATTCGCGCGATCATCGGCAACAATCGCGACATGGCCCGATTCGAGCCCGAACTCCCGGCAACCGGAGATTGGAAGGAGTACACGGGCGCCTTCAACAGTTGGTTCTCAGACCGGGTCACCTTGCAAATCGGCTCCGGTGAACGCGGCAGCGGGCGCTATTGGGTGGACAGGCTGAGTGTCGAGGAAGTTGGCCTGATGAATGTTGTGCGGCGCAATGGCACTCCCGTGGTTGTCCGTGATGAAAAAACCGCCACCGTCTTTGAAGAAGGCAGGGACTATGAAGTAATCTCCGATCCGAATCTCACCTTCAAGTGGGATCACGACATGCCCGTGATCCGGCTCATGAAAAACACACGCATCGCGCCAGGCACCCGCCTGCGCGTGGATTACTTTCACGGAACCACCGTCTATCGGGATCAAGTGAATGTCTGCATGTCGGAAGACAAGCTGTACGAGATCTGGGGCGCGCAGATTCCGTTGATCGAGAAGCATCTTACCCCCAAGCGATACTTCTTCAACATGGATGAGATCCGCATTGGCGGCCACTGCGAAGCCTGCAAGAAACGGAAGCTGTCGATGGCGCAAATCCTCGGCGACAACGTGACACGGGCGTACAACCTCGTGCGTAAGCAGAACCCAAAAGCGGAGATCTTCATCTGGTCCGACATGTTCGATCCGAACCACAACGCGCGCAACGAATACTACATGGTGGATGGCGACTACACCGGCAGTTGGAACTACATCCCCAAGGATATGGTGATCGCGTGTTGGTACCATACCCGCCGCGATGCGAGCCTCGCGCACTTCTCAGGGCTTGGGTTCCGCACATTCGCCGGCGCGTACTACGATGCGGACACTCTGGAGAATCCGAAAGGGTGGCTGGAGTCGCTCGACCGCACTCCGCACGCGATTGGCATCATGTACACAACATGGCAACAGAAGTACGGACTGCTTGCGGACTTTGGCGATCTCGTATCGAAACGCTGATGGGCTACTTTTCGTTGCCCTCGGTCGGCGCGACACCCTTCTTCGTTTCCGGAGCCGGTGCGCCTCCCAACGAAAGCTGCGCTCCCATGCGAATCAGCGTGGGCTCGCCAGCGCCTTGGAAGAATGTGTAGCCATTGCGGTCCTTCCATGCGTGGGGGCCGCCCAGATACTTGCCGGCCTTGAGCACATCATCATGAATCTTCTTCACAAGGGCCTCGTACTTCGGATCGCCCTGCTTCAAGCCGGAGAAGCTTGAGAGGTCCGTCGACGCGGCGAAGACAACGTCCACTCCAGGCACAGCCGCGATCTTGTCCGCAATCGCAACCCCCGCCGGCGATTCGATCATCGCCACAATCATCACGTTGTCATTCGCGGTCGCCCGGTAGTCGGAGCCCCACATCGCACCATATTGTCCGCCGCCCTGACTGCGCTTTCCCGTCGGTGGATACTTCGCGAACTTCACCGCATTCTGCACTTTCTCCACGCTCTCCACCATCGGGATGATGATGCCAAGTGCTCCCATGTCCACCGCCTTCTGGATATCGCCTTCCGTCGCATCAGGCACGCGAATGAAAGGAATTGCGGGCGTTCCCTTGCAGTGCCGAATCATCACGGCCGCATCCTGATAGCTGATGGGTGAATGCTGCATTTCGATCCACAGATAGTCAAACCCAGCGCTTGCCATTGCGCAGAAGATGTTCGGGTCCGTGGTGGCAACAGTGCCGCCGACCACTTGTTTCCCCTCGGCGAGCTTCTGCTTCACCGTATTGTAGATTCGTGGCTTCTGTGCGGCTGCCGGCATCACAAACGCGGCGGCTAAGATCAGAATGGGCATCATTGGTTGCATTTGGACTCCCAGGATCGATGGTCAGGCTCCGCTCATGATACAACGCGGCCTGTCCGGAATTCTTCTGGCCATGATCAACCCGGCGGTAGGATCACGCCCCTACTGGTGGAGAAAGAAGATGCCATCAAGTATCAGACACAAAGTGGAGACATTGGGCATGGGCCAGCCGAACTTCGCCACATGCTGGTGGGCGTCGTACCGGATGATGTTCAAGTACTGGAAGCGCAATCTCGATGAGATCGACACCCGTTTGGCCGCCGCCAGTATCGATGTGGAGGATTGCAAAGCGAAGGGACTTCCCGATACCGAGTATTTCAAAGCCGCGAATACCTTGGGCCTGGTCTCATGGTCGGGATTGACGTTCAACCAAGCGCCTGGCCTGCTCGACATCGGGCTCTCCGATGGAGCGGAGGCGTTCCTCAAGGAACTGGCCCTCGGACCGCTTTGGGTCTCCAAGAGAGTGAAGGGCGGCAACCACATCATCGTCGCGGTTGCCTACGACGACTCGGCGCGCACAATTCACTGCAACAACCCGCATCCCGGCCCCAACGACGCTGTCGAGCAGCCTGGTGTTGATGCGAATCTGTTCGTGCGCACCATCACCGCCGCAAAAGGATCGGTGCAGGCATTCCGCTACAAACTGGGTGACAGCTAGCGTTCACGCGGCCGCCGCATTGCCGGAATGAGCTTGACTTCGCGGATTCGCTGGCATACCGTACTGATATGTCAGTTTCTGACGTCCCATCGAGTGACTCGCGGCGGTCGTTCCTGAAGTCCGCGGCGCTACCTCTGACCGCGGCGTCAGCCTCTCGCGTTCTTGGCGCGAACAGCCGCATTCAGACCGCACTCATTGGTGTTGGCAACATCGGCTTCCGCCATCTCTCGGCATATCTCGTACCTACGTTTCAGCAGCAGACTGGCGACATCCAGGTGGTGGGCTTCAGCGACATCTACACAGGCCGCGTGGCACGCTCGCGTGACTTTCTCAAGCTCGAACAGAAGCACATTCACCACGACTATCACGACCTCCTCGCACGCAAAGACATCGACGCCGTGTTCATCTGCACGCCCGAACACTGGCACTTTCAGATGGCGATGGACGCGCTGAAGGCCGACAAAGACATCTATCTTGAGAAGCCGGTCACTTATACGATCGAGCAGGCGCGCGTCCTCGCGGAAGCCGTTCGCAAGTCCGATCGCATTGTGCAAGTCGGCAGCCAGCATCTCTCGGATCTGCGCTATCACATGGCAAAGGAAGTGATCGCGAAGGGCTGGATCGGAAAGCCGCTGTGGGCACAGACATCCTATAGCGTCAACTCGCTCTACGGCTGCTGGAACATGTATCTGATCGAGGATCAGGCCAACGCGAAGACGGTCGACTGGAAGCGATGGCTCGGAACTGCCCCCGGCAGGCCCTTCAGCGGAGAGCGCTATTTCCGGTGGCGCAAGTACTGGGACTATTGCGGCGGAGTGGGTACGGACTTCTTCTATCACCGTTTGTCTCCGCTGCTCCATACGCTGGGTCCCGCATTCCCAACGCGCGTTGCCGGGATGGGCGGAGTTTTCCTGGATCGCGACCGCGAGGTGCCCGAGACCTATTCCACCGTCATCGAGTACGACTCATTCATGATCAACATCTCAGCCTCCACCGGTGCGGCCCATGGGGAACGCGGCATGACTCCCACGATCTATGGCCATGAAGCGATGATTCAGTTTCAACCAGGCGCGATCACGGTCACGCCCGAGCCTCTATTCGCAAAGAAGTTCGAAGCAGCCACGGGCCAGAAGTCCGTGCGGATGGAGACCGCGCAATGGGCTGACCGGCCGATCCGGCAAGCTCATATGGAGAACTTTTTCGCGTGCGTCCGCTCTCGCAAGCAGCCCGTCTACGGCATGGATCTCGGCTACCAGGTGATGACCGCGATTCGGATGGGTGTCGACTCTTACCGCGAAGGCCGCATCCTCGCCTTCGATCCGAAATCGGAGCGCATCCTCGACAGGGTGCCGCCCCGTGTAGGCTATGAAGGAGACGGATCGAACAGTCCTGAAGCAAAGCTCGTTTGAGGAACCGAATGCACAAAGTCCTATTAGTCATCGGCGATGCAGCCGAAGCACTCGACACGATGTATCCGCTGTGGCGCGTGATGGAGGAAGGCTATCAAGCCGTGGTCGCCGCCCCGGAGAAGCGTGTCTACCATCTGGTGATGCACGAAATTCCGCCTGGATGGGAAGTGACGAAGGAGTCGCCAAGCTATCATTGGCCATCCGATATCGCCTTCCGCGACGTGGATCCGAGCGAGTACATCGGACTGTTTCTTACCGGAGGACGCGCGCCCGAGTATCTTCGCTACGACAAGGACCTGATGCGCATCACGAAGCACTTCTTTGAAGCCAACAAGCCAGTGGCCGTCGTTTGTCATGGTGCGGAAATCGTCGCAACCGCCGATGTGATCCGGGGCAAGCGCATGGCCACCGTTCCGAAATGCCGGTTCGATGTGGAGATCTGCGGCGCAACGTTCGTCAGTGAGTCTTGCGTGCGCGATGGCAACATGGTAAGCGGCCGCACATGGCACGACAATCCCTACTACATCCGTGAATGGATGAAGATGTTGCGTGAATATGCCGCCCAGCATTAGCCGCCGCGCCTTGCTCGCGGTGCCGCTTGCCGTGCCTTTGAGCGGTGCTGGTGCGCCCGCGCTCGGATACAGCCTCTATGGCCTGAAAAAGCTTCGCTGGAGGGACGCCCTTGAGGTGTGTTCGAAGCTCGGCTACATGGCGGTCGAGTTGGCGCTCATGCCGGAGTACGCGATCCCAACCGCGGACTATCCAGCATTTCACAAGATGCTGGCGGACACTGGTATGGCTCTGGCGGGCGTCATGGACAACCTCCAGTTGATGGCGTCATCCGCGGATCACGCCAGTAACATCGAACGGCTGAAGGCCGCTCGCGACGCCGCGGCGCAACTGGGCACGAATGTGGTCGAGTCAATCCTTGGCGGCAAACCCGGCGAGTTCGATGCGGCCCGCCCGCAAATGAAGGATCGCCTTGGCGAATGGGCGCGTGTGTTTGAAGGCTCGCCCGTGACACTGGCGGTGAAGGCGCACGTGATGCAGAGCGTGCAAAGGCCGGAGCAGTTGCTCGAGTTGCTGAACGGCGTCGCGCATCCCTCCCTGAAGACCGCGTACGACTACAGCCACTTCCTGGCCCAGGGACTCGACATGGAGGAGACCGTAAAGGCGCTGGCGCCACACATCGTGTTCGTCCATCTCAAGGATGTAAGTCCCAGGCAGCCAGTACGGTTTTACGCGCCAGGCACAGGCGGCACGGACTATCAGAAACTCGCGGCCTTACTTGCGGACAACGGGTACCGAGGCGCGGCGATCGTTGAGATCAGCGCGCAGATCCACAACTCGCCGGGCTTTGATCCCTACCGCGCTGTGCGGGAGTGCCGGGATAAACTCTGTTCCGCATTTACCTGCGCCGCACGCTGACGCCTTCCAGCAATCTGCTTCTGATACAGCTTGCGATTAGTGGTGGCCTGCCGCAGCGGGAGCGGCGGGGATGACGGGCGGTTTCATGCCAGGCTCGATCTGCGTCAACATCTTCTCTTTGCGGATGATCAGCGTGGACGTGTTGTAGCTCGCAAGCTCAAACTCATGGCCGTGTGTGATCGCGTCCGTCGGGCACGCCTCTACACAATAGCCACAGAAGATGCAGCGCGAATAGTCGATGTTGTAGACCTCGGCATAGCGCTCGCCGCCGCTGATGCGCTGCTGATCGGTGTTCTCCTTGGCCTCAATGTAGATGCATTCCACCGGACATGCCGCCGCGCATAGGAAGCACGCGACGCACTTTTCCATCCCGTTCTCGTCCCGTTGCAGCACGTGACCGCCACGGAAACGCTCTTGAAACAGCGCCGGACCGTCAGGATAGTCTTCCGTGATCGTGGGCTGCAGCATCTCCTTGAACGTAATGCCCATGCCCTTGGCGATTGCCGCCGCCGAACCGAGAATATCTTGAATCTTGGAAGCCATACTCTCCTTGTTCTACGCTCACCCAATTGGATTCACCAAACGCATCGTTGGATGCTTCCCGACCGGAAGCCTTATTTGTTTTTCGCGCCTCAACCGGGACGGAACTCCGGCACCCGCTCACCTTCGCGGAAAACCGGGTGTCCCGCTCGCTCGCCGAACGCCGTCAGATCGGCCTTCGAGAACCCGGTCCAGGCGTGCGAGATCACGCCGCCAGGCTCCACTTGAAACATCGTAGGCACATGCGTGATCTGAAAAGCGTTGCTTGCCGGATAGGGACGCGCATCGTACAACGTCTCAACGCCAGGGCTGAACTCATTCAGGAATTCAGCCGTTGACCGGACATCATCCTGCGATACGCCGATCACGCGAATCTTGCCGTTGTCACGAGCACGATCAAGAAACGGCATGGTCTGCTGACACACAGGACACGAGATCTTGAAGAAAGCGAGTACGACGGGCCCTTCGGAAGTCAACGTGCCAAGAGAAATCTCGTTGCCAGAATGGTCGCGCAACCGCACCTCAGGCACATTTCCCCCTGCCTGCAACATTCCCGCGGATTTCCCAGCCATCGTAATTTTTCAGTGTAGCAAGGCTCTCCGTCCGGTTGCCCGCCGCGTCATAGGCGGTTGCTTCGGATCGCGCGCGTCTTGCATAGCTGGCCGCTCTGCAACAACCGCTGAGACTTCGGGCTCACCAGGCAACCAGCGCGACCTTGCAATCGCGGTTGAGACGCAATCCCCAGCATTGGATTTTTGGCAGTCGCCAGACTCGCGTGCAGGCTCTGTGTTTGGTGAAGAACTTGCACGCAGTCGTTCTGGAAAGCAACGCGACGTCTGATCCTCAAGCATCGCGGTTGGGCCGTGCAGTCCATGCCAATGCCAGACACACCGCCGAGGCTGCCAATCCGAGGCCCTTGAACCCGAGCACCACGGGCAATGGCGTCCCGGACGGATCATGCACAACCGGCGCGCGCAGTTGACCGAAGAAGCTCATATACGCGATGCCAAGAGTGTAGCCCCATGCCGCCATCAGATAAGGCCGGCTCTGCATCGGGTCTTTTCTGCCAGCATGCCAGGCATAGAGCAGGAGAGCCGCCGCAATGTAGTCGTCCGCCCATGACGGCCAGTCCGAGAGCATCCGCCAGCGCCGCCACGTTTCGATGCAAGGCAGCACGGTCCCCGTGATCAGCGCCATTCTCCGGGCAATCCGAATCGACATCTCAGTGAACCACATGCGAGAAGACAACCACTTCCGCTCGATGCCCCCGGCGCAGTTTGCGGTCGCATGTGAACAGAATGGAGTCGGTCGCCTCCGCGAGCGCAATGTACGCGGCATCGTAGGCCGTGAAGTTGTGGCGGAGTTCCCACATCCGGGGAAGCAACGGCGTGTGAGAACGGCGCTCCACTGGCAACGTCGCGAGCCTGTTCAGGTAGAGTTGACTCCGGTAGTCGTCCACTTGACTGGAAGCCGTCAGGTTCCGAAGCGAACTGACAACTTCCACGTCGAGAAGATGCGGCGCGATCAATGGATGGTGGGCGTCCGCTAACGATTGCTCGATGGTCAGCGTGAGCGGGCCGCGAATCAGCAACTCCACGATCAACGAAGCATCCACAACGATCATCGCTTGTCCCGCAACGAACGGATAATCTGCGCCGCGGTCCTCTTAGTGCGGAGCGGCTTGATTGTGCGAACAGTCGCGATCCACTCGGCCAGCGTTGGCTGGCTGGCAAGCCGCTCGAACTCCCGATTCAGGTAAGCCGAGAGCGTCATCCCCTCTTGCGCGGCGCGCTGCTTGAGTGTGCGATGCACGGACTCCGGAACATTGCGAATCTGAATCATCTTGGACATGCTAGTCGCATGTTAGCATGCGCTGCGCATGCACCTCATCGCCGCACCAGCAGCCATAGCAGGCCGACCAGGAACCCGAGCAGTGCCTTCCACTCCTGATTCCGCCAGTACATCCGCCATCGAAACGGCTTCGAACCTCCTCCAGGAGTCAACCGCGGGAACAGAGATGGAACTCTCAGCGCATAAGCCTCATAGCCGGGAAATAGGCTTCGCAAGTGCTGCTCTTCCAACTGAATCACCGGCAGATAGATGAGTAGAAATGCCCCCGCGAAGATCGCTGCCATGAGCAGACTGTTCGCCGCGACCACCATTCCCCCGGCTAGCAGCAGCGACCCAACGTAGAGAGGATTCCGCACATGCGCATACGGGCCGCTCTGCGCCAGATCCTGATTCTTCTCCAAGTGCCCCGCGGCCCAGGCGCGAATCGCCAATCCGATCGCACACAACGGCAGACCACGCACGATGGTCGCATTGGTAGGCGCGGCAAGCAACAGGAACGCTCCGAGAATCACGAATCCGCCGGGCACACGGAATCGCTGTACGAGGTCAGCGTAGGGTTTCGGGAATCGCATTCGTCTATTGCAGTTGCCGCACGAGCGCTTGTGCCACCTGATCAGGAGAGATGGCGCGCATGCTGTCATCGTGAGCCTGGTGACGCTTGTACGTGGTCTGCGCACTAGCGGCGCGCAACACCACCATATGGTCACCGTAAGGGCCATTCCGTGCAGGGTCGGTTGGCCCGAAAATCGCAACACCTGGCTTTGCGAGCGCGGCTGCCAGATGCAGCGGCCCGCTATCCACACCGACCACCGCGCGAGCATGACGGGTGGCATGAATCAGACCCGCAATCGAGGATATGTGCGTCACCACACCTTCCACCGCCTGCAGTTTCCCGGCCGCGCCGGGATGACCGTTGAGCACCAGCGGCAATCCTGTATGCTGCTTGAGGATGCGCGCCAATTCACTGTAGTATTCAATCGGCCACTCCTTTGCCGTCCAGCCGGCGAACGGGCTCGCCAACACGTAACCGCTCTCCGGCAATTGCCCTTCCGGCTCGCCTTCGGGCACTGGGAACACTTTCAACACGCTTGTGGCGCCAGCGGCCGCCGCGAGTTCGAGATGCCGGTCCACAATGTGCCTGGCGTGTGCGCGAAACGACTTGGAATAGAAAATCGCAGCCGTCACCTCGCGAAGCTGCGAGATGTGATAGCCGACAATCCGCCCGGCCCGCGCCGCCGACGCAACCAGCGCCGACTTGATCAGGCCCTGAAAATCGACCGCGAGATCGAAACGCACCGCCCGCAGCCGCCCCCAGGCCTCACGAATACTCGCCCAACTTCGGCGATTCAGCGGAATCACTTGATCCACAAACTTGTTGCCATCCAGCAGCGGCGCCCACCGCGGATCGATCACCCAGGCAAGATGACAATGCGGAAAGCTCTGCTTCAAGCTGGCAGCGGCCGGCAGTGCATGGATCACGTCGCCCATGGCTCCCAATCGCACCACTAGAATGCTCGATGTCATCCCGCCCGTTCTCTCACATAGTCAATGAATCCGCCGCGCCGCATGGACTCCACGTCCTGCACCGCAAGCACCTGATCCGCGCCCAGCTTTCTTGTCAATGCAGCGGCGTCGCCCTCTGCGATCACCACCGTGTCGACACATGCAAGCGATGCCGCAAGCTCTGCACGTGCTCGCGCTGGCAGATACGCGTCTTCCGGCGTCGCAATCACCAGCACAAGTTTCGCATCGCCAACCACTCGCGCGAGTTGACTCACATGCTGTGGCAGCATCGGGTCAAACAACGCGGCCGCGGCCAGCGTCCGCATTCCCTCCGCCCGCAATGCCGCGACGCGCAACATCGCGTCCTCCACGGCGAGGATCTTCGTTCTCGTGTCGATCAACTTGTCTCCGTAATCTTATTTCAACAATTCAAGTCCACCGCGTCCAGTACCGCGCGTCCAGTACCGCGCGTCCAGTACCGGCGCGTCCAGTGTCAGCCCCGCAGGCAGCCCATCACCAGGCGATAGAACTCGGGGTGCGATTGCCAGGTCTGCGCAGTCACGATATTGCCGTCGCGGTGCGCCTGCGCAGGTGCATAGGTGCCGCCAGCAAGTTGTACTTCGGAGCGCACATGCTCATAGCAGGTGACGCAGCGATCCTTCACCACACCCGCCGCGACCAGCACCTGAATTCCATGGCAAATCGCAAGCACCCACTTGCCGGCGTTGTGAAACTCCTGAACGATCTCGATCAGACGCCGGTTGTGGCGCAGAAATTCCGGCGCCCGCCCGCCGAGAATCAACACCGCGTCATAGTCCGCACTCTTCACATCAGCGATCGCCACGTCCGCTTCCATGCCATAGCCGGGACGCTCAATGTAGGTGTCCCAACCGGGCTCGAAGTCATGCATCACCAGATGCAGACGGCGCTTGGAAGGGGCGGCCAGCACGGGAGTCATGCCCTCCTCCTGAAAGCGGTGATAAGCGTACAGCGCCTCATAACCTTCGCCGGCATCGCCGGTCACGATCAGGATCCGTTTGCTCATTTCCTCGTCAGGATACCAGCCTTCGCACAACCTTGTTTTCAACTGCCGGCCCACGCCTCGCGATACTGCCTTTCCGCTTGGATTTTGCTTGCGGCACACCATTCGAGTGCGCCATAGTGAAGAGGGAAATTCGCGGGCACCGCATACTGAAAATTCGACAGGCCCGCTCTCTCCTTATGGGTTACGACAGTAGGAATGGCGGAGTCGCTTCTCTATCTCACGGAGCTGCAGGGGCTGAAGGTCTACGACCTGAAGCACCGCGCTCTCGGCCGCGTGGTGGAGGCAGCCATTGTCCCGATGGTCGACCCCGTTCGCATCGACCGTTTTCTGATCGGCGCCGGTAATACCTGGCTCACCATCCGTTACGATCAGATCCGCAGCATTTCGCTGCATGGCATCGAACTTTCCGACGAGCTCCTCACGCCTTATCACGCCGACGAATACATGCTCCGCCTGGTGCGCGACCTGCTCGATCAGCAGATCATCGACGCACATGGACGCAAAGTTGTCCGTGTCACTGACGTGACATTCGAGATCCGCCCCACCGGCGGATTCCAGGGACTCTTCGTCACTGAGGTTGACATCGGCCTTCGAAGCATCTTCCGCCGCCTGTTTCAGGGCGTGCTTCCCCGCACCTGGATCCGCAGACTCCAGGGGCCGATCCCCGTGAACTCCATCAGTTGGCAGTTCTGCAACATCATCGAGCCCGATCCCATGCGGCGTCTGCGGCTGAACATCACGCCCGATCAGTTGGAGCGCATGCATCCCGCCGACCTTGCCGACATCGTCGAGGAGCTTGGTCCCGACGCCCGCGAAGCTGTCATCTCCACTCTCGATAGCGAGACCGCCGCCGAGACGCTCTCCGAAATCGACATCGAAATCCAGGCCAGTATCATCGAGTCTCTCGAGACCGAAAAGGCAGCCGACATTATTGAGGAGATGGCGCCTGATCAGGCCGCCGACGTACTGCAGGAGTTGGAGCAAGAAACCTCGGACGAAATTCTCGAAGAAATGGAGTCAGAACCGAAGTCCGAAGTCGAGGAACTGCTGGAGTACGATGAGGACACTGCGGGCGGCATGATGATCACGGACTTTGTCGCCCTGCCGGAGGATCTTTCCGTCGGCGATGCCGTGCATCAGATTCGCGAAGCTCAGGAAGCCGCCGAACCGCTCCACTCCGTCGTGATCGTGGATCGCGAGGATCGTTATGCCGGTCTGTTGCCATTCAGCAGGCTGCTCACGTCGGCGCCCGGACAGACTCTGGCCTTTCTTGTGGACCGCGAAGCACGATCCGTTCGTGATACAGCAGGCGAGTCGCAGGTCATCGAGATGTTCGATAAGTACAGCCTGCTCTGCCTGCCGGTGATCGACGAGCACTCACACGTGGTCGGCATGATCACCGCCGACGACGTGATATCGGTGTTGAGGCGGAGCCGATGAGGGTCTTCCGCCGCCTTCGGCATCACATCAGCATCTTCTTTGCGGTTCTTGGTCCGGGATTCATCACGGCGGTTGTCGACAACGATGCAGGCGGCATATTCACGTATTCGCAGGCAGGTGCGCGCTATGGCTACCTCCCGCTGTGGACGCTCATCCCCATCACATTGCTGCTCATTGTTACCCAGGAGATGTGCTCCCGCATGGGCGCGGTAACGGGCAAGGGACTCTCCGATCTTATCCGCGAGGAGTTCGGGCTGCGCACCACCTTCCTGCTGATGGCATTGCTGGTGGCCGCGAACCTCACCAACGTGATGGCCAACTTCGCCGGCGTGGCGAGTTCGCTTGAGATGTTTCACATCTCGCGCTACGTCTCGGTACCGCTCGCCGCGCTCGCAGTGTGGCTGCTCATCGTGAAAAGCAACTACGAACGCGTGGAGAAACTCTTCCTCTTCGCTTGCTCTCTCTACGTGTGTTACATCGTTTCAGGCGTGCTGGTGAAGCCCGATTGGAAGGAAGCCGCCATCTATTCCGTCCGCCCGACGTTGGTCTTTGAAGCCGGCTATCTCGCGATGCTGATCGGCATGGTCGGCACGTCGGTGGCGCCGTGGATGCAGTTCTTTCTGCAAGCGGCCATCGTGGAAAAGGGCGTCACCGCGAAAGAGTACACCGAATCGCGCATTGAAGTAATCGTCGGCTGCGTGGTGATGTCCGTGATTGCGTTCTTCATCATTGTGGCGTGCGCGGGCGCCATCTGGTCCGTGTCTCCGCGCGACATTCACGACGCAACAGACGCGGCCAATGCGCTGCGACCCTTCGGCAGCTACGCCTTTCTGCTATTCAGTGCGGGCCTGTTCAACGCCTCCATCTTTGCGGCGTGTATTCTGCCGCTTTCCACATCCTACTCGGTGTGCGAGGGACTGGGCTTCGAATCCGGCGTGAATCGCAGCTTCCGCGAAGCGCCCATCTTCTATGGCCTGTTCACCTTTCTGATCGTCGCCGGGGGCGGCGTCATCCTGATCCCCGGATTCCCCCTGGTACGCATGATCCTGCTGAGCCAGGTGATCAACGGTGCGCTGTTGCCGCTGGTGCTCGGCTTCATGGTCGTGCTGGTGAACAAGAAACGCCTGATGAAGGACTGGTGCAATACACCGTTCTACAACACTGTGGCCTGGACTGCGGTGATCGTGATGAGCGGTTTAACGCTCGCGCTCATCGGCATCTCCATCCGTCAGCTCTTCTCCTGAACGTCAGATCCCAAACGTCAACTCCCAGTGGAGCCGTAAGCGCCGATGCCGCGATTCCAAGCCCACAGCGCGACAACACACGTGGCGCCCGTCACCAGCGGAAGTGCCCACACGACACGAACGTAGTCATCAAACCGGAGTGCCGCGGCGGCCGGATAGAAGGTTGCAAAGCCGAAGGGAATGATCCAGCTCAGCAACACACGAATGAATCCGTTGTAGATGTCGAGCGGATAGCGCCCGAATTGAATGAAGTTATACACGGGCGGCATCACGCCCACCCGGTCCTCCACCCAAAACGACACGGCCGTCAGTGCAACGAAAACCGCCGTATAGATCACCGCGCCACACACCACGCCCATCGCCATCACCGCATATCCGCCCGCTCCCGGCGCTGCCGGCAACAGAGGCATCGCCATTGAGACGATCACCAACCCGAGCACCGCGTCGCCGAGCGCCTCCAGCCGCAACTGCTCAAACAGGATCTGAAACAACGAATGAACCGGCCGCAGCAGAACCCGGTCGAACTTGCCTTGAATCAGATAGGAGTCGCTGAACTGATAGAGATTCACGCTGATCACGTTGAAGACTGCCATTGGTAACAGCGAGAAACCGTAGAGAAACAGCAACTCGCCGAAAGACCAACCCGCAATCGCCTTCGTTCGCCCAAAGATCAGATACACCACGGCGAGCCCGAACACCGTCGCCAGCGTCATGGTGACTACCGAGATGAAGAAGTCCCATCGGTGTTCCAAACGGATCTTCGCGTATTGGAGGAAGTACTGCCAGAAAAGCGACATGTATCGGCGCACGGTTCATCCTCCATGGATCGTGATGCGGCGGCTCATGCGATTCCAGAACCAGTTGCCGAACAGCAGGAGCAGGCAGATCCAACAAAGCTCGAGCAGCAGCGTCCGCCCGATTTCCGCCCATGAAATCTTGCCGAGATAGATCATCATCGGCGTGTAGCCAATGTGCTCGAACGGAAGCCACGCGCTGACTTCACGCAGCGGTGCGGGAAACAGCGCGAGCGGCACCAGCAAGCCACTCAGCAACTCCTGCATCCAGAACTTGAATCGCAGCAGACCTTGAATGCTGGTCAGTTCAATGGCGCAACTGCCCACAATGAAGTTGATGCTCGCCACCATCAGCACGCTGCCAGCAAGCGACAGGAGAAACGCACTGAAGTGCAGCCCGTCACGTGGCCCCTGCACTGGAAAGATCAGCAGCAGCACCATCGCGGTGGGCACACAGAGCAGCACCGTGCGAAACGCGGCTTCGCCAAGTGCACGGCCAATGTATGTGAGCGGCAGATTCACAGGACGCAGCATCTCCATGCTGATCTTGCCTTCCTGAATCGCCATTGCGAGATCCCAGTCGATGTTGTTGAAGTACATCGAGCGGATCACCCATCCCACCACAACGTAGGTGATCATCTCCGGGAAGCGGAACCCACCAAAATCGGGATTGGCTGCAAATACAGCCTTCCAGATGAAGTAGTAGACCGTGACGCTGATGAAGTAGTTGGCAACGCCCGTATAGTAACGCAGCCGGTAGGCGAGCAAATCCAGAAAGCCCATTCGCGCGAACTCGCCCAGCACGCGGAGGCTCATCCGGCCTCCTGAAGCACATGCCCCGTATAGATCTGCTTCACTACTTCCTCAATGGACTGCTCTTCAATTGAGATGTCGAGCACCTCCACGGAATTTACAACGCGCCGGATCACATCAGCCGTCGACACGCTTTCGCGCGGAAAAGTCAGCCGGCAGGTGAGGTCGGCCGGACGCTCAATGGTGACATTCGGCAGTGCCATGGAGGCAAGCTTCTGCGCCTGATCGCGATCGCGGAAATCGAACTTGATCGTCGTTTCCCGCCACAGCCGCCGCTTCAACTCCGCCAGCGGGCCATCGAACAGCAGCTTGCCGTGATCGATCACCATCAGCCGCGGGCATAGCTCTTCGATATCCGCGAGATCATGCGTCGTCAGCAGCACAGTGGTTCCATACTGCCGGTTCACCTGCTTCAGAAACGACCGGATACGATCCTTCGCCACGATGTCGAGTCCGATCGTCGGCTCATCCAGAAACAAGAGCGGCGGGTTGTGAATCAGCGACGCGGCGACATCGCAGCGCATGCGCTCCCCAAGGCTCAGCTTGCGCACCGGTGTGTTCAAATAACGCTTCAGTTCCAACACGTCGTCGAATTGTTTCATCCGCGCTTCGTAGTCGGCGTCCGAAACGTCGTAGATCTTCTTCAGCAAACGGAACGATTCCACAACCGCGATGTCCCACCAGAGTTGCGTGCGCTGGCCGAACACGACACCGATCGTGCGTGTGTACCGCGAGCGCTCTTCAAAGGGCCGGTAGCCGTTCGAAATCACGCTGCCGCCCGTCGGCATCAGGATGCCGGTGAGCATCTTGATGGTGGTGGACTTTCCCGCGCCGTTCGGGCCGATGTAGCCAACCATCTCGCCGGCAGGGATCTCGAAGCTGATCGAGTCGACGGCGCGAACCGTGTTGTACTTGCGATAGAAGAGGTTCTGAAGCGCGCCTTTGATTCCTTCGCGGCGCTGTGGCGTGCGGAACTCCTTCACCAGTTCCGCTACCTCAATGAGTGCCGCCACACACTCAGTTTAGAAAATAAGTGCGGTAGAGTGTGTCGCGCTGTTTTGGCAGGAAGCCCGCATCGCGAATGATGCGCCGCAATTCCTCTTCGTTGGCCCGGTTCCGTGCGCCCGCCGCCGACACAACGTTCTCTTCGATCATGATGGAGCCGACGTCGTTCCCGCCGAAACGCAGTCCCAACTGGCAGGTCTTCAGACCTTGCGTGACCCATGAGGATTGAACGTTGAGGATGTTCTGCAGGTACAACCGCGAGATCGCCAGAGTCTTCAGATACTCAACCGCGGTTGCTTCCTGCTTCACGAAGCGGCCAAGCGAAGTGTTCTCGCGCTGGAACGACCATGGAATGAAGGCGGTGAATCCGCCCGTTTCTTCCTGGATGCGGCGCACCGTCTCCAGGTGATTCACGCGCTGCTCAATCGTCTCGCCGCAACCGAACATCATGGTGGCCGTGGTGCGCATGCCCAACTTGTGCGCGGTGACGTGCACATCCACCCATTCCTGTGTGGAGCACTTCAGCCGGCTGATTCGATATCGCACGGCATCATCCAGGATCTCCGCGCCGCCTCCTGGAATTGAATCCAGACCGGCGTCTCGAAGGCGCGCGATCGTATCGTGCAGAGTCAGCCCGCTCACTTCCGCGATGTTGGTCACCTCCGGCGCCGAGAAGCAATGCATGTGCACTCTCGGAAACCGCTGCTTGATCGCGCGCAGCATGTCCTCGTACCATTCGATCTTCAGTTCGGGATGCAGACCGCCTTGCATCAGCACACCAGTGCCGCCGAGATCCACCGTCTCCTGAATCTTGCCGAAGATCACTTCATGGGGCAGCACGTAGCCTTCCTGATGACCCATCGGCCGGTAGAACGCGCAGAAGCTGCAGTACTCGGTGCAGAAGTTCGTGTAGTTGATGTTGCGATCAATGATGTAGGTGACCACGCCTTCCGGATGCAGCTTGCGGCGCACCGCGTCGGCCGCCATGCCAATGCCGGCGAGATCGTGATTCTCAAACAGATCGCATGCTTCGCGATGGGTCATCATACAGTAACAGTTCCTGTGACGGGGATGGAAACTTTCAGGTTATCCAATGCGCGCGCAAGTTTCAGATAGGCGTGCATGCCTTCGAGATCGCGCTGGTTCAGTTCAAAAACGATGTGCCTGGTGAAGTAGGCGTGTCCGAGATCGCGAGGGATGCTTCGCTTCGGGCACTCGACATCAAGGACATCGTCGAGATGCGCCAGGCCATAGCCACACGACTCGATGAACAATTCGTCCATCCGCGGATCGATTCGCTCCTTCGCGCCTGACCACAGAGCAAACACCATCGGCAGCCCCGTGTGTTTCCACCACTCCTCACCCAGATCCCACACTTCATAGTCAAGGCGCAATGCGATCGGATCAAGCAGCAACGCCGGATCGCCGATGATCAAAGCCGCGTCGGCCTCGCGCAGCATCTTGTCGAGACCGGCGGGCATTGGCAGCACGGATGGTCGGCAGCCAAACCGCTCGGCGAGCAACACGCGCATCAACATCACCGAAGTGCGCGATCCGATATCTCCGGCCACCGTCCGAATACGATTCATCGGCACTTTCGAAATCAGAAGGATGCTGCGTACCGCGCCGCGGCACGCGATACCGGTGCTCGGAAGCCACTCCAGCCCCTGACGCGCAATCTCGATCACGGGAAGAATCCCGATATCCGCGCTGCCTTCGCGCACACGATCGGCACACACGGACGGCAGTGCGTATTCGAGGCGGATCCGCTCACCCAGAGCAGTGCTTTCGAAGCCCCAAACAAGCGGCGACGTGTTCAGATAGCTCACCGCACACACGACGGGTGGTGGAGTGTCTCGCAGTGGAAGGGTCAAATTCAAGTCTAGCATTCGAACTTCCGCGGCTGGCTCTGACATCATAGATGCGATGCGGTTTCGAGCGTCGTACTTTCTGGCGGCATGTTTGCCCGTTGTGGCCTTCGCGGCGCCGCGTTATTCCACAGAGCGCAAGACCGGACCAGTGCCATTCGTGATTCTGCGTGACGCAAGCGCGGGTGTGGAAGCCACCATCGCGCCCACGCGGGGCGGCGAATTGTGCGGGTTGAAAGTGCGGCATGCCGGCAATTGGCATGAACTCCTCTATCGGGCTTGTGACTACTCGCCTGTGGAAGGCTGGCGCGGCAAGGCGCCATTGCTTTGGCCGGCGACCGGCGGCACCTACCGCGAGGGCGACGCCCGGGGCAGCCAGCGCGGCACCTACACAATCGATGGCCACAAGTATCAGATGCCGTTTCATGGCTTCGTGCAAGGTATGGAGTGGAACCTTCTGCGGCATACGGCACAGGCGGAACAGGCGTCGGTGAAGCTCTCGGTGCGGGACACCGAAGAGACTCGGCGATTCTACCCCTTTGCGTTCCGCCTTTCCGTCGAGTACGTGTTGCGCGAGGGCGTACTGGAACTCCGCTACGCGGTCGAATCACAAAAACAAAATTCGCAGAAGATGTTTTTTTCGATCGGCAACCACATCACGTTCCGCACTCCATTCTCCGCAAGTGGCGATGGGGGCGCCGTCCGGATGCGCACACCCGCGCGGCTCATGCTGCGCAAGGATGCGAACAACTTCCCGAACGGCGAGACACAGGCACCGCCATTCCGGGACGAGGTCATGCTCGGTGACTTCGTGGCGAATCCGGCAGTGTCGCTCGGCGGTTATTCGGAAGAGCCTTACGTGGAACTCGCCGATCCCG